>JAAVFV010000037.1 GCA_014800525.1 Bacteroidales bacterium
ATTGAGGAATTCATGTGCAGGGCGTTTATGTTTGGTTTATTCTTCAGATATGCAAAGGTAGGTTTCGTATGGGCTACGCTTCTACCTGCTGTTTTATTCGGATTTGCTCATATGTATCAGGGATATGACTTAGTTTCAAGCCTGGCAGCTTTTGGAGTCACATTTATAGGAGCATTATATTTCAGTTGGATGTATGCTGCCTGGAACTTTAACCTATGGGTTGTATTCGGGCTTCATTTTTTGATGAATGCTGCATGGGTAATATTCAATGTAGAGGGAACAGAGGTTGCAGCCGGCGGCTTCATATCGAATATAGTTCGTGTTGTAAGTATAGCATTAGCAATTGGAATCACAATTTACTATCATAAGAAAAAAGGAGAGCACGTTTTTGATTATCCTCTATGGTCTTTCTAAAAGATATCCTATATATTTCGGACTTTACATTCATTGAGGTGTAAAGTCTTTTTTATATCTTATCAATACATATAAAGAAAGACTAAAAAGGGCTTTTTGCCCCTCATTTGTACTTCTTCACTGTAACCTACAAATTGTCAGGGCTTAGAATTTTTGTATTCACTTTGGACTTGTCTCCCGATACTTTACCGAATCAGGCGAGAGTGATAATAGAGGTGTGGAGTGTGAAGAGATTGAATGTCCATAGGCGATTGAAGAGGGGAGTGCCTACTCCAGATAGATATTTAATGGCCTCCGCTGCCTGAATAGAAGCCACCACTCCGGCGGCAGGTCCTAAGACTCCCGCTATGCTGCAGGGGGTGAAGCCGGAGCATCCCGCTTCCGCAAATATGTCAGAATACCGAAGGGCACCCGGAGTCCAGGACATTACCTGTCCCTCAGCTTCTCGAACTCCTCCTATGCAATAGGGTATTCCAAGTGTAGATGCCACTGAATCCGTCATCTTTTTCGATGACGGATTATCAGTGGCATCAATTATAAAATCATATTCGGGATACACTTCAACAGCAATATCCCTCTTCATCAACATCGGATATTCTTTAACAAGCACTTCCGGATTAAGGTCGTGAATTTTTTTGACAATTGTGGATAACTTGGGGGCTCCACAATCATCAGTGGAGAAAAACACTTGGCGTTGGAGATTAGAGAGGTCGATTGTATCAAATTCAGCAATGCCGATACATCCCACTCCTGATCCTGCCAGATACATAGCGCACACTGATCCCAAGGCGCCGGCACCAATTATAAGCACCTTACCACGAAGTATTTTCTCCAATCCCTCCACACCGACACCTTCTATACCGATAAGGCGAGCGTAGCGCATACGCATATCTGATGTTAATGATATATCCAAAATTATTCGAGATTTGGCTGACCGGTACGACCAAGTTCTGTCACAACCTTGAGGAGGTATTGGCCATATTCATTCTTGCTCATAGGCATAGCCACTTCACGGAGTTTCTCCTCGGAGATCCAACCCTGACGATAGGCAATACCCTCAAGACAGCCGATTTTCAAACCCTGACGTTTTTCAAGAACCTCAACATAAATAGACGCTTCAGCCAGAGAATCGTGCGTGCCGGTATCAAGCCATGCAAAACCTCGGGGAAGAGTCTTTACTTTCAGTTTCCCCTCCTTGAGATACTCCTGATTCACGGTTGTGATTTCCAGTTCGCCACGAGCAGAAGGTTTTATGGAAGCCGCCACGTCTACTATGGAATTAGGATAGAAATAGAGACCTACAACGGCATAATTGCTCTTCGGATTGGTCGGTTTCTCCTCTATAGAAAGGCAATGGCCCTGAGCATCAAACTCAGCGACTCCATAGCGTTCCGGATCATCAACCCAATAACCGAAAACAGATGCGTTTCCTTTCTCCTCAGCCTCACGCACAGCATCTTTCAGAATTCCTGAGAATCCGGCACCATGAAAGATATTGTCGCCCAGAACCATGCAGACATTATCATCTCCAATAAACTCACGGCCGATGATGAATGCTTGAGCGAGACCATCAGGGGATGGTTGCTCGGCATATTGGAGACTCACACCGAAATCGGATCCATCCCCAAGAAGACGCTTGAAACCGGGGAGATCATGAGGAGTGGAAATGATGAGTATATCCTTGATTCCAGCCAGCATAAGGGTGGAAAGGGGATAATAGATCATAGGTTTGTCATAGATAGGCAAAAGCTGCTTACTCACTCCCTTAGTGATGGGGTATAGACGAGTACCGGAACCTCCGGCCAAAACTATTCCTTTCATATTATAAGGATATTAGGGGGCTTTTATAGAAGCCTGTTAGACTACGGCCACAAAGTATTTAAGTATCAGCGATCAGCATACATGGAGTCATAATACTTCTGATATTCTCCGGAAGTGACATTCTGGAGCCAATCTTCATGCTCGAGATACCATTTAACGGTTTTTTCGATTCCCTCCTCAAACTGAAGAGAGGGCTCCCATCCAAGTTCCTTCTGAAGTTTACGGGAATCGATGGCATAGCGCATATCGTGTCCCGGACGATCGGTAACATAGGTAATGAGATCCTGCGAATATCCTTCAGGATTACCTAAAAGCCGGTCGACAGTAGAAATCACCACCTTTATCAGGTCGATATTCTTCCATTCATTGAAACCGCCGATATTATAGGTCTCAGCTACTTTCCCTTTATGGAAAATCAAATCGATGGCGCGTGCATGATCCTCAACAAACAGCCAGTCGCGAACATTTTCTCCTTTACCATAGACAGGGAGAGGCTTGCGATGGCGTATATTATTGATGAATAAAGGAATCAGCTTCTCGGGGAACTGATATGGCCCATAATTATTCGAACAATTTGTTACGAGTGTCGGCATACCGTACGTATCATGATACGCCCGCACGAAATGGTCGCTCGAAGCCTTTGAAGCCGAATAAGGAGAATGAGGATTATATTTCGTAGTCTCAACGAAAAATTCCGTACCATAGGCCATATCATCCTTTGAGGAGGCTTTGGTGGTGAAGGGAGCAGGAACTCCTTCGGGATTGGTGAGTTCGAGAGCCCCATAAACCTCATCAGTGGAGATATGATAGAACAGCTTATTCTCATACTTATCAGGGAGAGAATCCCAATATTCCTTAGCGGCTTGCAAAAGAGCGAGAGTACCCATCACATTAGTGCGAGCGAATACAAAGGGATCCTTGATTGAACGGTCTACATGACTTTCTGCGGCAAGATGGATCACTCCGTCGATCTTATTCTCGCGAATTATCTGACGCATTTCATCGAGATCTGCAATGTCAGCTTTTACAAACTTATAGTTCGGAGCATTTTCAATATCTGACAGATTCGCAAGATTACCGGCATATGTCAGATTATCGAGATTGATGATATTATAATCGGGATATTTATTAACGAAGAGTCTTACCACATGGGAACCGATAAATCCTGCTCCGCCTGTGATCAGTATATTGCGTGATGCCATAATTGTCAAGAGGTCTTATATATAATGAGTAAATAATAAAAACTGTGTGATATTATATGTCCGTTAATCTTAAGCGACTACTTACAAATATAATAAAATGATTAATGACTCCCAAATTTTGATTCTATCCATTAATATCTTAGGAAATGGAGTCGGAACATTCAATATCAGAACCGGAACGGTGAATCGAAATCCTTCAGACGCGCATGATGAAGATCCTTCTCAGAAAGGATAGCCTCAGAGGAATCAATGCCCCAGTCGATAGCGAGATCTTCATCAAAAAGGTATATTCCGCCATCAGCTTCAGGAGCGTAATAATTATCACATTTATACTGGAACACAGCTTCCTCACTTAAGACTGCGAATCCATGGGCGAATCCACGTGGAATAAAAAGCTGACGATGATTATCTTCATTCAGTTCGACAGCCACATATTTCCCATAAGTGGGAGATCCTTTTCTAATATCTACTGCCACATCCAGAACGCGTCCGCGAATGCATCTCACAAGTTTAGCCTGGGTGTGAGGAGGACGCTGGAAATGCAGACCACGCACAACACCGCGCGTAGACTTCGACTGATTATCCTGAACAAAATCCACTTCCGCCACTTCCTTATCAAAGGTCTTCTTATTATAGCTCTCATAGAAATAACCTCTGTTGTCTTTAAATATCTTAGGCTCAATGATTTTTACGCCCTCGATTGCTGTGTCTATCACTTCCATTTTATATTGTAGTCTATGTATGTGGTAATTCTAAAGAAAATATTAGTCGGTACGGTCTTATTTCTTCTTTCCCGAGAAATATCCATATCTATAAGTAAGAGATCTTATACGACGCAAACGCATCCAATTGGATCCCGAGTCGGAAGATCCGGCAATTCCGGTCATCTGCAAATGACGCAATAATTCTCTCGGTCCCGGAAACTCAATACGCATTTCATCAGCATACCATTGAATATCAGAAAAATAAGGCTCCATAGCCTCGACGATTTCTTCACCGCTATGATATAGCAGAGGGGTAGGGCGCAAAGCATCAAGTTCTTCCAGATTTCCGGGAAGGAAAATTGAAAAAGCCATTATTCCATCCGGAGCAAGATGGGAAGCGCAATCAGCAATGAAATTGGGAAGATTTGAGAGCCATTGCAAGGTAGCCGCAGAAAGAATAACGTCGAATCTCTGCTCAGATGAGGCCATCCATACTTCGGCATCTGCAATGTGATAATTACAGTGAATAGTCCCATCCTTAAGCTGAGGAGCCGAGGGGCGGACATTGGAGATATCGACAAAATCAATTTCTGCGGGTTTCACCCCATTGAGATATTGAGCCGTGAATAGACCTGTGCCGGCGCCAATCTCTGCAAATCGACCCTTGTCATTAGGCCTCCGATTTAAGAAAACCTCTGCTAAGTCGGAAGCCATGCGTCGTTGAACCACCGCTTCCTTATTATAGGTTTTCCCGGCATTTGAGAAGCGCGTAGCCACTTTCTCTATATCCGGAATATTATCGGATATCACCTTATTAAGATCGATGAAATGAGAACCGGGAGTTTCTATTGTTTCCACACCTAATTTCTTCCAATGTCTCAATTGATTGGCGGGAGGAAAAATTGCGTCTGCTAATCCGATATAAGCCCGCTGCCAAGGCAAAGTCATCTCAACCGAACCCATTCCATTCAGAATATCCATCAACTGATTTCGTAAAACTTCTATATATTCGTTTTCAGTTGACATTGATGAGAAGAAAGTGTGGAATATTTCAGAATCTCCGGCCATCCTTTTGCGGAACTTCATCAGATTCCGGGGGGATAGATTTGAAGCCGTATCGCTGAATATCTTTTTAGGAATACCCTCCGTATCATGCGCGGGATATAGCGTACCATTTACAGCATAAGCCGCAGTGATGAGAGAGGCTATTCGGCACTGTTCTGCCCAGAATACCCCTAACGACCAGGCAATCAGATATATGGTGGGATAGGGAGCCAAATCTTCCTGATTAAACTCCGGAATATCGGCCTCCTCGGCTATAGCCACATCCCACCCCGGCATCTGAAAATCCGGAAAAAGACTGCTGTCGCAGCTCCAGCCCGGAAAAATCAGAAGCAGTTTGGGATTATGCTCTTTATGTATGAAATTGAGACGCATATATTCTTCCCACTTCTTTCTTTATATAATTCAAATCCTTATCGGATAGAGAAGCATTAAACGAAAACCGGATTCTCTCACCTCCGGGGGGCACTGTCGGACGCCGGATAGGCAATGCGGAGATATGTGCCTCCGCCAAGGCTTTCCCGAAAGCCACCGCCTTTTCTGCATCCCCGATTATCAATGGTATGATCTGAGAAACGGATGGATTCGGCGTTTTCGTTAAATCAACTATAAAATTACGAAAATCTTTTGATATTTCAGCAAGTCGCGCCCGCTCCTGCTGCATCTTTACAATTCGCCGGATATTGAGAAGGCTCCAATGGCAGGCGATAGGAGGGAGTGCTGTAGAAAATATAAAAGAACGGGCCGAATTTATAAGCCACCTTTTTAAAATGGGGGAAGTGGCGACAAATGCTCCTGATGAAGCACAAGCCTTACCAAGAGTACCGATAATTATATCCACATCCCCGATACAATTCTTTTCTTCAGCTAATCCAAGACCATTCTTTCCTCTGACTCCGAAGGAATGGGCTTCATCGAGGTATATCAGCAATTTAGAGTATTGATGCTTCAAATCCACAATATCAGGTAGGGGAGCTTCGTCCCCATCCATACTGTAGATTCCTTCCGCAACGACAATTATCCGTTCATACTCAGGTTCAAATTTATTAACCAGGGATTTTAGTGACTCCATATCATTATGCTTCCACCTCGCAAACCGGGCCCCTGCCAGCTGCAGACCATCGATCACAGAAGCATGAATCAGTCGGTCGACCAAAAAAAAGGTACCCGGAATACTTAGTGCCGAAATAGTTCCGACATTGGCATGATACCCGCTATTGAATACAAGCGATGATTTACCATATAGCTTTTCCAATTCGAGTTCCAGACAGGAGTGCCAATACTGACGATCGCTCAATAGCCGCGAAGCCGAGGATGAGAAATCTGCAGGAACTAAAGATTGTATCGAATCATCAATCCAATTTTGAGCCAATGACTCCTCGGATGCCAACCCTAAATAGTCGTTACTGCAAAGATCAATCGGCCGGATAGTAGGAATACCCTTCTCAAAGTCAGGGAATGAAGTATTCCCATCGGGAATTACTCGTAAACGCGAGGCCTTTTTTAGCTCTTCAAGCCGAAGCTGATATCCCTCTAAAGGATCCATTATCATAAAACAAAGTTGGATGTATTAACTTCTGAGTCTTTAAGGGATGGGATGCTAATTCTTTTCTAACTTAGCTTCCAGTTTAATAAGAGATGATATTAGAGCCTTACACAGGCGTGCGACCTGCTCATCTGATACGGCCATATATGGAGGCATGATATATGCATTATGGCCGAAAGGACGGATCCATACGCCCTCGTCAACACAAATTTTTTGGAATTCTCCGAGATCTACTGTTCCTTTCAGTTCGATGACACCAATTCCACCCAGAACCCTTACTTCTTTCACGAAGGGCAACTCTGCGGCCGGGGCGAGACCCACGGATAGTAATGCCTCAATTTCCCGGATCCTCTTTTGCCATGGAGAGCTGAGGAGGAGGCGGGTAGACGCCAGAGCTACAGCACATGCCAGAGGATTTGCCATAAAAGTGGGCCCATGCATCATTACCCGGGATTCGGATGCCGCTACACGCTCCGCCACTCCGGCAGTGGCAGCAACAGCGGAGAAGGTCATATAACCACCTGTCAGAGCTTTGCCGATGAGCATAATATCGGGCTCGACTCCTGCGTGTTCCCATGCGAAGAGTCGACCGGTACGACCGAATCCTGTGGCTATCTCATCGAATATGAGCAGAATTCCATGACGGTCGCATTCCTTCCTGAGTTCACGGAGATACTGTGGATGATAGAATCGCATTCCGCCGGCTCCCTGCACGATTGGCTCTAAGATCACAGCCGCCAATGTGTCAGCATTCTCCTCAAGGAGTCTGCGCATCGGCTCGAAATCGGCAGGATCCCATTCCGCTCCATACTTACACTGTGGAGCCGGAGCGAAATGTCGAATAGGAAGCGCAGGCCCGAAAGCACCATGCATACCGGTGACCGGATCACAAACCGACATAGCATTCCATGTATCACCATGATATCCGGAACGGATGGTGGCAAAATTGGTCCGGCGAGGATTATTCTGCGCCTGTACGGCCATTTTCATTGCCACCTCCGTGGCCACCGAACCGGAATCGGCATAGAATATATGATTCATGGAAGGAGGAAGAATCGAGAGCAGGAGTTTACCCAATTCAATTGCCGGATCATGTGTCAGTCCTCCGAACATCACATGACTCATACGTCCGATCTGGTCTTTGATGGCCTGATCGAGCACCGGATGTCTATAACCATGGATTACACACCACCAGGAAGACATCCCATCGATAAGCCTTCGACCGTCGCTTAGAATAATCTCCGCGCCCTCACATTCCTTTACCTTATAAGTCGGAAGAGGGTTATCAGTGGAGGTATAGGGATGCCAGAGATGAACCCTGTCGAAATCGTCATGGATTGATGAGGAGACATTGGTTTCTGCATCGGTATTATCTAAGATTCTATCTTTCATTGTATCTGTATTTTCATGGATAATTTAAGCCTTAGACGTTAATCAGATCAAACAGGATCCACGTCATAATAGACCTGCGCGGTCCGAATTGTTGGTTCATGTGCTATGGAAGCGTATACACTACGCAGAAGATCTTTCACCTTTTTCATTGAGGCTGTGGCCTCGATTTTCAGCATAATACTTTGAATGTACCAAAGCGCTACACGGCTCACATATGGTTTCTCAGGCCCCATCACCCGACTACCGAAAACCTCCCTCAACTTCCGGGCGAAAATTGCAGCAGCTACATCCACATCTCTGGCATCTTTGCTTTTGATATAGATGTTGATTACCTTTGTGAAAGGGGGATATGCAAAATTACGCCGTTCCTGAATCTCGCGATTATAAAAATTCTGATAATCATGACTCACTATATCATGGAGCACCGGATTAGAAGGTTGCGAGGTCTGGATAATAACTGTACCCTGTTCCTCCTTTCGACGTCCCGCTCGTCCGGCTACTTGCTCAAGCATATTGAAAGCCCGCTCATTACTGCGGAAATCAGGAAAATTAAGCACCGTATCAGCATTCACTACCCCAACTACATTGACTTCTCCGAAATCCAGACCTTTGCTCACCATCTGTGTACCCACAAGAATATCTGTCTTATGATTGGCAAACTCTTCAATAATCTCCTGATACGAATCCTTATTCCGGGTTGTATCGAGATCCATACGCGCCACCCGATAGCCGTCGAAGACCTCATGAAGTTCCTCGGCAATTCGTTCTGTGCCATATCCGAAGACTTCAATACCGTTCTGACCACAAGCCGGGCATAGTTTCGGAAGTTCGCGGGAAAAGCCACAATAATGACATCTCAATTCATTGCGATTCTTATGATAGATCATAGAGACATCGCAATTTACACATTTAGGGGTCCAACCGCACTCCTTGCAGACCACAACCGGAGCAAAACCCCTCCGATTCTGAAACACGATGGCCTGTTTCCCTTTCTCGAGCGACTCCCGCAGTTTCGATGCTAACGGACGCGAGAGCATACCGCGGGCCTCCTTCTTCTTACGTTGCTCCTTCATATCGACAATCTCGACATAGGGAAGATTTGCCCCGCTGAATCTTTCGGACAGCGATACCAAATGAAACTTTCCTTCCTGTGCCTTATAATAAGTCTCGATGGACGGGGTGGCAGATCCAAGAAGGGTGCGGGCGCCATGCATGGATGCCAACACCATCGCTACATCGCGGGCATTATATCTGGGAGCCGGATCATATTGCTTATAAGAGGATTCATGTTCCTCATCCACTATTACGAGACCTAACTTTGCAAAGGGTAGCAGTACGGAAGAACGTACCCCGAGAATCACAAGAGGCTCAGAAGTGGAAAGCATACGTTTCCAAATATCGACCCGTTCATTGTCGGAAAACTTCGAATGATAGACAATTAGCCGTTCATTGAAGATCTTTCTCAGTCGGTCGGTCAACTGAGTTGTGAGGGAAATCTCAGGCACTAAAAACAATACCTGCGAACCGCCTTTCAGCACATCCGCAATAAGATGGGAATATATTTCGGTCTTACCGCTTCCGGTCACGCCATGCAATAGGGTTACTTTCCCATTTCTAAAACCCTCCAGAATTTCATCATACGCTAATTTCTGGGCAGGAGAGAGAGCCGGCAAAACAGGATCCGAGAGATGAGTGAATGAATTGAAACGGTTGATTTTCTTCTTGACAATACGGAAAATCCCTTTACTCACCATTCCGGCCATAACTCCGGGAGTGGTTCCGGTGGTTTTCATCAGCACATCTCGCTCCACATCCTGAAGCTCCTCCCCGTGACGCATCCATCCGGAGAGATCGAGCCAGGCGATAAGAGTTTTTTCCTGCTGACGGGAGCGGGCTACATTGTCGAAAAACTTATGCAGAGTATCATTATCCTCTCGGTCGCAATTTAGTTCTACGAAAGTCTTCTTCTTAGGGCGATAGCGTTCCACCATCTTCTCTCCGATTTCCACACATCCCTTCTCTAAAAGACCACTGACAATGCGTGCCGCTCCTGACATATTAAGTTCTTTTTCAATATCAGAATTGCGGACTCTCTTTTTCTCCTGGATAAAAAGTAATACGACGGCCTCTTTGTCGGAAAGTTTCTGATCGCTATCGAGATCCCAGCCATCAATGAAAGAGACATAGGTTTCGCTTTCAGGTTTCAGTCCCGATGGTACAGCAGCTTTATAGACTTCACCAATGGAACACAGATAATACTCCGCAATCCATTTCCATAGCTTCACCTGGGGGTATCTTACAATCGGTTCGGAATCCATCACGGCCATTATCGGCTTGGGATCCACGTTTGCGGGGGGAGTGAGGGTAGTGGCATCGACCAGACCGGTATAGAACTTCTTGCGGCCGAACTGAACCAGGACCCTTGACCCGATGCTAACCTCGTGTTGTAGCTCCTCAGGAATGAAATAAGTGAAGGTGGAGTAGAGGGGCAATGGGAGGATAATATCTGCAAACATAACTGATTGAACTGCGTATTTCTCTACAAAGATAACATATGAAGTTGTTTAAACTAATTTACGAATGTTAAAAATAGGTATATACACCATTCTTTTATTCACCTTTGCGGATCTTTTTGGCTGCTTCCGCCCCCCTCATCGGTACCAACCGAGAGGTTGCTACCTCTTCGAGTGACGAAATCAGCTCAAAAATATCTCGCAAATGTGAACAAAAAATAAGTTTAAACAACTTCTATGTGTGGGAAATATTTTATAAATTTGTAGCTTAAAATAAAAGTCAAACATAATCACCAACTATAAACTCATCTATGAAAATAGGAAAAACAATGCTGGTGGCCGCTTCGCTTCTGGCGGTAGGTGGTCTTCAGGCCAATGCTGATTTTCGTTTCGGTGTTAAGGCCGGTCTGAATGTGGATAAGCTCAAACTCAGCAATAAGGGATTGAGTTCACTGGAATCTGACAATCATTGCGGCTGGACTGCCGGTGTAACCACAGACTTCACAGTTCCCGTGATCGGTATCGGTTTTGACGCATCTGTGATGTATACACGAATGAACAGCCGTACTGAAGGTATGGAGTGGGAAGGCGAGAACAAGGGCCGCAATTTCCTTGAGATTCCCGTAAACCTGAAATACAAACTTTCTATTCCGGCTATCTCCAATATCATCGCTCCGTATATCTATACCGGTCCGACATTGGCTCTCAAACTTGGTAGCGATGACAATTTCCTCAAGACAAAGACTTGTCAGTGGGGCTGGAACCTCGGTCTGGGTGTGCAGCTGATCAATCATCTTCAGATTGGTGCGGGTTATACCTGGGGTATGAACAACATCATGAAGCATGTCAATGTACCCATCGTAGGGGATTATGCTCCCACAGCGCTTAAGGTAAAGAATAACTACTGGACTGTAACTGCTGCCTATCTTTTCTAAAGTATTACGGTTAAGACACCGGAAAACAATAAGCTGATGAAAAAAATAATCCTGACCCTCCTGATGGTGCTGACGGCATTTGGTGCAATGGCTGAATTCCGTTGGGGTCCGACCGTGGGGGTGAATTTCTCAACCCTCTCCTGGAAGCAGGACCTTGTGGAAACTCGCTCTCAGACGGGTTTTAATGCCGGTGTGATGGGGGAGATCATGATTCCCGGCATCGGCTTCGGCATTGATATCGGTCTGAAATATGCAATGCATGGCGCAAAGGTGAATTTCGGCGAAAGAGAAGTGTGGAAAGTGGATAATTTCGGGAATGAGAACGTGACTTTTCATACTCTTCAGATTCCATTGAACGTGCGGTTCAAATATACCCGCATGAATGGCTTTGAGAATTACCTCGCTCCATTTGTGTATGGAGGTCCGGTATTTACATTCAATCTCTCCACATCGAATCTATCTTGTATTGAGCATCCCGTAGGATCGTTTGCATTGCAGTGTGGTATCGGAGCGGAAATCTATGAGAAATGGCAGATATCTGCCGGCTATCTCTGGGGATTGAGCTATGATGTGCGGACGATAAAACTCGATAATTTCAGTGCACGCAATCGGGGCTGGCAGATAAATCTGGCCTGGCTGTTCTGAAAAAAAACACCGATCTAAACGTTATAAGGATAGGGTCTGAAGACAACACCAGACTCTATCCGTTTTATTTAGAATATATGGAAGATAATAATACAACAGATAAGACAGTTTCCTCTGAAGCAACCATCTCAGGGACAAAGGAAGAAAATAATGCGCTCGGGTCGAATACTGCTGAAGGAAATCTGACCGAGGGATCAGGGCAGCAGACGGACACTGAGTTGGAAATCACCAACAAGGCTATCGAAATGCTTCGAACGGTTTTTGATCCTGAAATTCCGGTGAATGTTTATGATCTCGGACTGATTTATAAAATTGACTATGACCAGTCTGATAAGACCCTTCATGTGGATATGACATTAACAGCGCCATCATGTCCGGCTGCAGATTTCATATTGGAAGATGTCCGTCAGAAATTGGTCAGCATAGAAGGGCCGGAGAAGGTGGATCTAAGGTTGGTATTCGAACCTGAATGGTCGCAGGATATGATGAGCGAGGAAGCCAAACTTGAGTTGGGATTCCTATGATCGCCTATTTCTTAAGCGACCTTCATTTAGGCGCTCCTTATTTCCCCGATTCGCGGGAGGCAGAGAAGAGGGTGGTGGCATTTCTTGATTCTATTAAGTATGAGGTGGATGCCATCTATCTTTTGGGGGACGTGCTGGATTACTGGTATGAATACCGGTATGTGGTGCCGCGTGGTTTTGTGCGCTTTTTCGGCAAACTCGCTGAACTGTCCGATGCCGGAGTGAAAATCACATGGTTTATCGGTAATCATGACATATGGATTTTCGATTATCTTCCCAATGAACTCGGAATACGGGTGGTGGATGGAACGCTTATCGAGACTATCGACGGTGTGCGGTTCTTCATGACCCACGGAGATGGAGTCGGAAATCTCCCTAAGACATTCCGGGTTATTCGCAGTATCTTCCGGAATAAGGTATGCCAGAAGCTTTTTTCCGGTATTCATCCTCGGTGGACAGTTCCGTTTGCCTATCAATGGAGCGACCATAGCAGGAATAGTTCCTGTCTCCCGAGTCCGGAGGCCGCTGAACGGATGACCCGCAATTATCAGGAATTCAGCCGTAATTTATTGAAGGAGCAACCTGATATCCGCTACTTCATCTTTGGGCATATTCATCTTTTCGGCCGCTATCCGGTAGAGATTGAGGAGGAACCCACCAAAGAGAAGGCCGATAAGAAATCCTCAGGAGAGGAGAAGGCTGAGATAGTGGTTCTTGGGGAATGGTTGCAAAGTTATAGTTATGCCCGTTGGGATGGCAAATCATTAACACTCCATAAATGGGGAGGGGCTAAGACCGATGCATAACTAAGGCTCCATACGATATCCTTTTATCGTATGGAGCCTTAGTTATGAGATTATAGGGATTGGTAGAACCGGGTCTCAGAAGAGGAGGGCTACACGGTAGGTGAGGAAAGCGAGAATCCAGGCAAGGGCGGTGTTATAGCCGATGGAGAAGAGGCTATATTTCCAGCTGCCGGTTTCACGGGCTATTGCTGAAATGGTGGCGATGCAGGGGAAATACAAGAGGACAAACACCATAAAAGCCAGAGCTGAGGCCGGTGTGAATGGAGCTTTACCGGTGATTGGAGAGGGTGTTGAAAGGCGTTCCTGAAGCATATCGGCATCATCGTCTCCAACATAAAGGACTCCTAATGTAGAAACCACCACCTCCTTGGCAGCACACCCGGCAAGCAGCGACACACATGGACGCCATCCCATATCCATCGGTTGCATTACGGGTTCGACTGTTTTACCGATGGTGCCGAGGAATGAATGACTCTGCTGATATTCATTAAGGATCTTCTCATTTATTTCCTCCTCCGACTGACCGGATAAAGAAGAAGCAGAGAATTCGGCGAGAGCTTCAGTACGGAACGACTGCGGAATCTGGGATTCCTCCCGCCTTGGGAAATAGGAGAGAGCCCATATTATAAGCGAGGCTACAAGAATGAGACCACCCATTTTGCGGAGATATTGCTCGGCCTTACCCCACATATTTCGCATAGTGGCCTTAAAGGTTGGAAGACGGTAGGGGGGCAACTCCATCACAAATGGGGTCTCATCAGCCTTGAACCAGAACTTACGCATCAGCTTAGCAGTGAGCACAGCAATGAGGACACCTAAGGTGTAAAGCCCTACGAATACCCAGGCACCGTACTTTGGAAAGAATGCTCCGGCCAAAAGAACATAGATGGGAATACGCGCCGAACAACTCATGAACGGATTGATGAGAATTGTGATCAGGCGGCTCGATTTGCTCTCAATGATACGTGTAGACATAATTGCCGGAACATTACATCCGAAGCCCATCACCAGAGGAATGAATGATTTTCCATGCAGACCCATCTTGTGCATGAGCTTATCCATGATGAAAGCCACACGGGCCATGTATCCTGAGTCCTCCATGAAGGATATGAAGGCATAAAGAATCAAAATATTAGGTAGGAATACTATTACGCCTCCAACACCACCGATCACACCATCCAACAGAAGATCTTTCAGCGGACCATCTGACATGTAATTGGAGATCAGACCTGAAATCCAGCTCACAAGAGATTCAATCCATTCCATCGGATAGGAACCGATTTGGAAAGTGGCCCAGAACATCAGCCACATTACGGCCAGAAATATAGGAAAGCCGAAAAGTTTATTGGTGACGAATGTATCTATGATGTGGGTGGAGCGTTCTTCCTTTTCTACACTTGGAGTGAGAGTTTCGGCTAAGGCTCCGGCAATGAAACCATACTTTTCAGCAGAGATGGCGGAGGTGATATCCTCGTTAAGGTCACGGTTGACGGTAGCAATCGCCTTATCGCGGATATTCTTCCATTTTTCGTAATTTGTATTCTCACGAAGTATATTTTCTATTTCAGGATCCTGTTCCAGAAACTTAATGGCGAGAAAACGAGGGGAGAAATGATGAGAGATTGAAGGATCATTCTTAAACTCATCTTTAATCACGGTGACGGCCTTCTCAATCTCAGGACGCATCTGGACATGGATATGCTTATTCTTGGCGCTCCGCATCTCATAGGTCTCGATCACGGCATCAAGAAGATTGCTGATACCCTTACCGGAGGAAGCCACAGTCGGAACTACCTGGACACCAAGCATCGTGCCCAGAAGTTCATAATCCAGCACAGCTCCGCTGTTTTCAAGCTCATCATACATGTTGAGGTCGATCACCATGCTGCGGTTCATATCGATAAGCTCTGTGGTGAGATACAGATTGCGCTCGAGATTAGAAGCCACCACCACATTGATGATAACATCGGGAGTCTCCTCCTTGAGATAACGCATCACATAGAGTTCTTCTGGGGAATAGGCCGAAAGACTGTAGGTACCCGGGAGATCCACTATGTTAAGATGATATCCTTTATATTTGATCACACCCTCCTTTGCACCGACGGTAACACCGGCATAATTCCCCACATGTTCGCGGGCTCCTGACACCCGGTTGAAAATGGATGTCTTACCACAGTTCGGATTACCGATAAGAGCCACATTGATGACATGGTCGCGACGGATCATCATATCTTCCCCTTCCTCATGGGTGTTAGTGCCGGCCTCATGAGGAATTTGAGATTTCTCCCAATCCTCCAACAACTGAATCTCGATAAGATCAGCCTCGGCCTTACGAAGGGAGACTTCATAATCCATCAGAGCATATTTCACAGGATCTGCAAGCGGGGCATCGAGCACCATCCTGACCTCACGGCCTCTCACAAATCCCATCTCCATCACACGCTTACGGAAAGCACCATGACCAAGAATCTTTGTGATAACGCCGATTTCACCAGGCTTAAGGTCTGAAAGTCTCATATATTATGGTTCGTAATAATCTATTTTGAAACAAAATTACTATAAATTTCCCATAGTCCCATATATTTAAGGGTAATATAATGTATTGAATATAAAATATACCTATAAATGGGTATCCACCGTTTGGTGAATGTGGGGTGGGGAGGAGAGGTTAAAAAAACTTATTATTTTAAAGTGGAAGGCTTGAAATAGAAGTCGGAATTTGGATAATAAAGGGAAAATTGGTTTATTTGCATTGAGATCTGACTAATTACCCTAAGAAGTTGGCACGTTGTTTGCATCTCATAAATCAAAACTCAAAGAATGAAGAACGACTTTTCAAAACAATTCCGTCCCATCATAGAGATGGCAAATGATGAAGCCCGGCGCTACGGATCTCCTTATATCCGTTGCGAGCATCTGGTGTTGGCATCATTTAAGAAAAAAGACGGATACGCATTCAGAATCCTTCAGCAGCTTCATATACCGATCGAAAAGATTGTGGAAGAACTGGAAGAATATGTATCCGAGCCTCACTCCACTGAGGAGACCACCTCGTTCTTTGAAGAGCAATATCAGCTCAGCATGGCCACAGTGAAGCTTCTTCAACTTGCGATGGCCGAAGCGAGGAAAATGAGAGCCCGCTCGATAGGGAGTGAGCATGTGCTTATGGCATTGATTCATGATAAAAATGGAATGGATTCAGAAGTATTGAAACATATAAAGGACGAATATCTGAATTTTGATATCTCGGTACAGAGCTTCGGCCCCGGGCAGATGCCTCCCATGGATCAACCCAGAGGAGGAATAGGAAGCGATGAGGATGAAATGATCGAGGATCCGGATGAAGGCCCCGAGTTCCCCAAAGCTTCAAAATCTCAGGAGAAGGGTAAATCCAAGAGTGATACCCCGGCCTTAGATAAGTTTGGCTTTGATATGACCAAGGCAGCAGCCGAAGGTAAACTCGATCCTGTAGTGGGTCGTGAGAATGAGATTGAGCGTCTTGCCCAGATTCTTTCTCGCCGTAAGAAGAATAATCCGGTTCTGATTGGCGAACCCGGTGTCGGGAAGTCGGCCATTGTTGAGGGATTGGCTCTCCGTATCGTTCAGCGCAAGGTGTCGCGTATTCTCTTTGACAAGCGTGTCATAAGTCTTGACCTTCCCGGAATGGTGGCCGGTACTAAATACCGGGGCCAGTTTGAGGAGCGTATCAAGACTGTGCTTGAAGAGCTTCAGAAGAATCCGGATATCATTCTCTTTATCGATGAGATCCATACTATTGTTGGAGCCGGCAGTGCGCCCGGTACAATGGATGCCGCCAATATTCTGAAACCGGCTTTGGCCCGCGGAGAGATCCAGTGCATCGGAGCCACCACTCTGGATGAATATCGTCAGAATATTGAGAAGGATGGAGCTCTCGAACGTCGTTTCCAGAAGGTGATGGTAGAGCCCACTTCTCCGGAGGAAACCCTGGCGATTCTCAAGCAGGTGAAGGAAAAGTATGAGGACCATCATAATGTGCATTACACCGACGAGGCTCTTGAGGCATGTGTGAACCTGACAGAAAGATATATCAGCGACCGTAATTTCCCGGATAAGGCTCTTGATGCTCTTGATGAGGCAGGAAGTCGTGTTCATATCACCAATATCGTGGTTCCGGAGGAAATTGAAAAGCTTGAAAAGGAGGTAGATGAGTTAACCAATCAGAAATATTCAGCTGCCAAGGCTCAGGATTACGAGAAAGCCGCCTCACTGCGTGATCAGGTGGAGCTCACAAAACGCCGTCTTGAAAAGACAAAACGCAACTGGGAGAAAGCCCTTGATGAGGATCGTCAGGAGGTGGATGATGAGAAGGTGGCTGAAGTGGTGGCCATGATGACGGGTGTTCCCACCCAAAGAGTGGCTCAGGCTGAAGGCACACGTCTCATTAAGATGGGTGATACTCTCAAGGGGTCGGTAATAGGACAGGACGAGGCTATCAAGAAAGCTGTAAAGGCTATTCAGCGAAACCGAATCGGTCTGAAAGATCCTAACAAGCCGATTGGTGTATTCATGTTCCTTGGTCCGACCGGAGTGGGTAAGACCCTGCTCGCCAAGAAGATTGCAGAATATCTGTTTGATTCTTCAGATGCACTCATCCGGATGGATATGAGTGAGTTTATGGAGAAATTCACAGTGTCTCGACTTGTCGGAGCGCCTCCGGGATATGTAGGATACGAGGAGGGAGGTCAGCTTACCGAGAAGGTGCGTCGTCGTCCATATTCCTTAGTGTTGCTCGATGAGATTGAGAAGGCACATCCGGATGTATTCAATCTTCTGCTACAGGTGATGGACGAGGGTCGATTGACAGACTCATTGGGTCGTCGCATCGACTTTAAGAATACGATCCTGATCATGACCTCCAATATCGGTTCCCGTCAGCTTAAGGAATTTGGTGGGGGAGTGGGATTCAATACCAATACGGTCACCAAGGCGCAATCTCAGGGAGTGATCAGCAAGGCCTTGAATAAAGCCTTTAGTCCTGAATTCCTTAACCGAGTTGATGACATCATCATGTTCGATCAACTTGATAAAGAAGCCATCTTCTCAATCATAGATATTGAGCTCAAAGACTTCTTCACTCGAATCGAGAATCTCGGTTATCGAATGAATATGACAGAAGCCGCTAAGAACTTTATCGCTGAGAAGGGATATGACAAGAACTTCGGTGCCCGACCGCTGAAACGGGCAATCCAGAAATATCTGGAGGATGAGCTTGCCGAACTGATGTTGAACCTCAATGCCGAAGGCAAGATCGGAGGCCATATCGATGTTGACTATAAACCGGAGGATGAGAAGCTCACCATTGTCCATCGTCCTTTAGTATAGAAGTTTAGGAAACTTCAATGTGATGATTAAGCTGCCGGAGGTTAGAACAACCTCCGGCAGCTTTTCTTTTTATCAAATCGTGATAAAAAGACCATGAATTGACCGCAGGATAAGGATTAGGATTAATCTTGAATTTTTATTAAATTTGCGAATTATTCCGACTCGTGGGCAATAACTAACCGATGAATTTACCCAAATTAAGGAATATAAGCCAAACTCACGTAAATTACATTTACTCCAAACTTACGGAAACTGCTGTCAATGAGCAAACTACGATCATATTACAGAATAGTGCGGACAATACTTTTTTCTGCACTCGTTCTCGTAGTTGCTGTATACATAGGGTTATATCTGCTTATCTCGTTACCGGCGGTTCAGAAACAGATTAAGAGGGAAGTGGAGACTCAGCTGTCGGATTATCTCGGAGGGGAGCTTAATATAGGCTCCCTGGATATACGGCCATTTAATGAGGTAAGACTCAAAAATGTAACCCTATTCACGCCCTCAGGGGAGGAATGTCTGAAAGTCGGCACTCTTGGTGCAGGAATTAACTTATGGCATCTGCTTGCAGACCGTAAGATTGAGATCACATATGGCGAACTCCTTGATCTTGACGTACGTTTATGGCAAGCAACCCCCGATTCTCCTATAAATATTCAGTTTATTATCGATGCCGTAAGCCCCAAAGATAAATCGAAACCCCCGACTCTATTTGATCTGAAGATACATAATATAGTGATCCGAAGATCAAGAATTAGTTACGACAAACGATGGATAACCGAATCTTCAGACCCGGCCCATTTCAATGCCGCTCATATAGGCATTCAGGATTTTAATGCCGATATCACATTACCACGGATCAAGAATGACGATTTCAAGGTAGATGTGCGTCGCATAGCTTTCAAGGAGAAATCCGGGATCACAGTTAATACCTTAGCTTTTAAAGCCGACATTACCAATCATAATCTTAATCTCCGGGATTTCTCTCTTAAACTCAAGCAATCCATCATACGTCTCTCTGACATATCATTGAATTATCAGGGATATAAGGATATCTTGAATTCAATTGAGACCACCTCCCATCATCTTGCCATCATCGGGGAAAATATCTCCGGCGATGATTTCACTGCATTCTCCAAGATTGCAGGGAGAATCCCCGGAAAATATTCCCTGAATCTGGATGTGGAGGGAACTCCTGAAAACCTTATCGTTAGAAATTTGAATCTTTTTGATCGACAGACAGGAGCGAGAGTCCAAACCACAGCGGTTCTAAACGGATTGAAAACTCCGAAGCAACTTAATGCAGATATAGAAAATCTAAGCGTCCGGCTTCCTTATGAAATTATTTCGCAGACACTTCCACTGATACCTGGAATAAAACCAAACGTAGAAAAAATTGTCACCGGAATTGGGACCATTGCCCTTGAGGCTGAGGGAGCAATTGACCTTGCTCAATCCATAGCAGATATTAAGGGAAATCTTTCCACATCCCTTGGAGAAGTAGCTTTCTCCGGACAGAGCCTATACGGGACAAAGATTCCCGAAATAAGAGCCGAGGTTTCTACTGATCATATTGATCTCCATTCATTGTTTGCAAAGGAGGGATTGGACGGAATAGGTGGAACGGTCGAGGCTGATATACGTCTCACAGGAAAGATTCCGGAGGGAGTAGCTAAGGTTAATCTTGACTATTTTGAATTTAAGGGACAGCGGTTTCACGATATAATTGCGGAGGCGGAGAAGGAAGGAAATAAGATTTATGCACATATTTCTGCTTCAGAATCCGATTTCAGGGTGGATCTTAACGGGGAAGGGGTGATTGATGGAGCTGATTCGTATTATTCTCTTTCGGGTGACATCCTGAACTTCAGCACTTCGTTGATCGGTAAAGGAAATCCGGGAACAACATTTACAGGTAGAATCCAAGGATTTGTAAACGGGAATAATGAGAAAAATCTGACCGGACGTGTGGATCTTGACCGATTGACAATTACATTACCGGGTAAAGGTCCATTTGAGGTGAATCACACCATGGTTGAGATTGTCAAGATAGATGATGGTCTTGCGGTGAACGATAATATAAAAGGTTCCGTCACAAACAGATCGCATCATCAGCAATCCTTGATTCCCAGGAAATTAAGAGTGGAAACACCGTTCGTCTCGATATCCGGAGAAGGTAAATTTGATTTCAAGGGATTAGTGAATGGTTCGATAGCCGCACTCCATCGAGCTCTTCCTTCGCTGATAGCTGCTCCGAAGAATGTAATGAGCGGAGATAATTTCCTTAATCTAAAGGCAATAATCAGACCGGATGAGAACCTATTCAGTTATTTTCGACTTCCGGTCAGACCTCTTACGGAAGTCGAACTTGATGCTTCATATGAGAGTCGCAACGGATCTGTTCAGGCATCTCTTACAGCACCATATCTTCTTCAGGGTACAAATAAACTCATTACCGGGAGTGAGGTGCACTTGTATGCGGATACTCTTTCGGGAGCAAGAATCAATGTAATGTCGACAGTACCCGTGAAGCATGGCAGAGCGGCATTGGATCTGCGGGTCACTTCCCTGGAGGATCTTGCATCTGCTACAATAGCATGGCAGATGGAACAGAATCAGCCGGGAAGCGGATCTGTCACTCTTGATGCGCTCTTATCCCGCTCTCCTCAGACACGTACACCGAATGTCGATATCACAATCCGACCTTCCGATTTCCGTCTCGGACCGGCGGAATGGAATGTGGGGGAGGCCCGTCTCCACTATGCTGATAAAATTCTCGAGATAGATAAGTTGCGTATCTGGCACGACCGACAGTTTGTAGAGATCGATGGAAAAGCCTCTGCCTCGCCGGATGATATGTTATATGTTGATCTTCAGGGAATTGATCTTAGTTATATCTTCGGAATATTGAATATTGAATACGTTTCGTTCGGAGGTATTGCTACCGGACGACTCACCGCTTCAAACGTTTTCACCAAAACACCGGTGGCCAGAACTAAATTTCTTAAAGTAGAAGATCTGGCCTACAATGATGCTGTGCTTGGAGACGCTGATATAACAAGCCGATGGAACAATGAGCAGAAGTCTGTAGAGATTAATGCCGATATCATCAATTCAGAACGCGGAGGGGCGAAAGTGGATGGAGGAATATTTCTGACAAAAGATTCATTATCCTTCGACATGAAAGCGGATAAGATAGATATTCGTTTCTTACGTCCGTTTATGGCAGCTTTCAGTTCTGATATTTCGGGTAGGGCATCTGGAAAAATGAAGCTGTTCGGAACCTTCCATGACATAGATCTCGTGGGAAAGGCTTATGCCGACTCAATTGCCATGAAGGTGGATTATACCAATGTATATTATCATGGATGCGACTCGGTGATTATGGAGCCGGGGCTAATCCGCGTTCCCGGATTCACACTTAAAGATCGGAATAATAATACGGCTCAACTCACGGGATATGTGAAACATCGTTACTTTCATGACCCGGAGTTTGAGTTTAAGGTCACAGATGCATCCAATCTATTGTGTTATGACACTAATTCATCGATGAATCCAGATTGGTATGGCACAATATATGCCAGCGGTAGAGGTGTGCTTCGCGGACGTCCCGGAATTGTGGCCATAGATATGGATATGACCACAGCCCCTAAGTCGGACTTCACATTTGTGCTTAATGAAACTCAGACAGCCCTTGACTATAACTTCCTGACATTCTCCGATAGAAGAAAAGAAGAAGCCAGTTTCGGAATTGAAATTGAGGAGACAATTGAGGATAAATATCTGAAGAAATATGAGGCTCCGCAGTCGTCGCCTTCGATATTCGCTATGGATCTGAGAGTGACCACCACACCCCATGCCCGAATGACATTGGTAATGGATCCACGTGCCGGAGACAAAATAGAGGCGCGCGGAGGAGGACCGCTTCAGATATCATATGACACGGAATCCGACCAGATGAAGATGTATGGCAAATACACGCTTGTTCAGGGAGACTATAATTTCAGCCTTCAGGATCTTATCTTGCGAAACTTCAAAATTCATGAAGGTTCGAGCATCTCGTTTAATGGAGATCCGCTTCAAGCCTTATTGGATATTCAGGCGGCATATAGGGTGAATACCAATCTATCCGACCTTGATAAGAGTTTCTCAACCGATAGAGATCTTAACCGCACAAACGTGCCTGTGGATGCGTTATTGAATGTGACAGGAAATCTACAGAGTCCGGATATTACCTTTGACATCTCTCTTCCCACTCTTACAAGTGATGTGGAAAGAAAGGTGAAGAGCATTATCTCTACCGATGATATGCTGAACCGCCAGATAATATATCTATTGGCTCTTAACCGTTTCTATACTCCGGAATACATGGCTACAAACGGCAATGGCGGCGAATTGGCTTCGGTGGCATCCTCCACTATTTCCTCCCAACTATCGAACATCATCGCTCAGATGACGGATAAGGTTACCTTCTCTCCCTCATTCAGGTCGGACAAAGGAGACTTCTCGGATATGGCCGTCGACTTGAGTCTGTCATCCCGGTTGCTCAACAACCGTTTGCTGATCAATGGTAATTTCGGTTACCGGGATAGAAGTGTCTCGCAGACCACATTTATCGGAGACTTTGATATAGAGTATCTGCTTAACAGGAATGGAAATCTACGCTTGAAGGCGTATAATCATTTCAATGACCAGAACTACTACCTTAAATCCTCACTCACCACTCAAGGCTTGGGAATAATATATCGGAAGGAATTTGACAATCCTTTTACATTCCTGAAATCACGTAGGCGGAAGAAGGAAGAAGATGAAAAAGGAAAATATCCCGATCCTCAAGAAGCACCGGAGAATGAGTCAGAAGAGGAGAAAACCAGGATTTACGAATTAACAACCGAATGAATAGCATAGCCTATGACGATTGATGGTCTTTTAGATATGATGGGGCTTGTAAGAAAAGCCCAATATGGTGTAGCCTTCGGAGGAGGGGGAGCCCGCGGGTTCTCGCATATAGGAGTGCTGAAAGCGATGGAAAGTTTCAATGTCCGGCCCGGAATAGTGTCCGGAGTATCAGCCGGTTCCATAGCAGCATCAATGTATGCAGCCGGCCTCTCTCCGGATGATATGGAAGAATGCTTTGCCGCAACCACCAAATTCGGAGACTTTACAGAATGGGCTATTCCAAAACAAAGTTTTTTCCGGCTTACACGCTTTGCCAAACTACTCGAAAGCTGGCTTCCAGTGAAATATCTGGAAGAGACTCAGATTCCATGTATCATATCAGCCACTAATCTCGATAAGGGGACATCTGTGGCATGGGCTAAGGGTGAGATTGTGCCGCGGGTGATCGCTTCATGCTCGATTCCCGTGATATTTAATCCGGTGGTGATCAATGGTTATCACTATGTTGATGGGGGAGTGTTACGGAATCTTCCGGCATGGGCCATACGCGACTATTGCCGCACGCTCATAGGAAGCCATTGCAGTCCGCTGGATATGAATTATCAGTATAAGGCATCTATTGTGGATGTGGCAATGAGAAGCTATCAGCTGATGGCAAAAGCCAATACATTGCAGGATATCAATCTATGCGATTATGTGATCAGTCCCCGACAGATCGCCATATCAAAGACATTCGAACTCTCAGCCCTCAAGAAGAATATAACTATTGGGTACGATACAGCCTGTCGGGTGTTGGAACAGATGCTCGGCAACAAGAACTCCAGAGACTGAAATCGAAATAAGAAAGGCAGTAATAAGAAAGTAAATAAGATATACCTCATATAATGGAAAAGAAAGAGAAGCTGATTATATATCAGGCATTTCCAAGAATCCTTACGAATACCAATACGACCTGTATTCCGGATGGAACCCTCGAACAGAACGGGTCCGGAAAAATGAAGGATATTACAGCAAAGGTAATTAAATCTATCGCTGATTTAGGTGTAAACTGCATCTGGCTCACCGGTATCATCGAGAATGCCACAAAGACAGCATATCCGGAGGCCGGTATTCCGGCCGACAATCCAAATGTGGTGAAAGGTCAGGCAGGGTCGCCTTATGCCATTAAGGATTATTATGATGTGGCTCCATGTCTGGCTACGGATGTGAAAAACCGTATGAAGGAATTTGAAGCCTTGGTCGGACGTATCCATAAACAGAATCTTAAGGTCCTGATAGATTTCGTGCCAAATCATACCGCGCGCGTATATCATTCCGATTCAGCTCCGATAGGGGTGGAAGATTTCGGCCAGAACGACAATAAAGGAATGTTTTTTTCTCCGTCGAATAACTACCTTTATATCCCGAATCAGAAATTCATACCGGAATTTCCGCTTGATGCCGAGGGACCGTACCCCTACGAAGAATTTCCGGCAAAGGCCACCGGTAACGACTGCTATACGGCCTTCTGTGGTCGCAATGACTGGTATGAGACCGTAAAGCTAAATTATGGTCGCGATCCCTGGAACGGTTCAGGACATTTTGATCCGATTCCCGATACATGGCTCAAGATGCTGAGTATTCTCCGATTCTGGGCTTCGAAAGGGGTTGACGGATTCCGTTGCGATATGGTCTTCATGGTTCCTCAGGAGTTCTGGCACTGGGCCATTCCTCAAGTGAAGAAAGATTATCCTGAGATCATCTTTATCGGAGAGATATATGATATAGGTCTCTATCGACCATTCCTCGAATATTGTCATTTCGATTATCTCTATGATAAGGTGAACCTCTACGACACGCTTGTAGGGATCGAGCGTCATAATTATTCTGCGGCACAGCTCACCAACTGCTGGCAGACAATTGATGGAATAGGGGATTCGATGCTTAATTTCCTTGAGAATCATGATGAAGTGAGATTTGCATCGAGAGAATATGCCGATGATCCTATGAAGGTGACCCCTTCATTAGTGGTGTCGGCAATGCTTTCCACCGGGCCATTCATGATCTATTATGGACAGGAACTTGGAGAGATGGCTCATGATAATGAAGGATTCGCCGGAGATAACAATCGCTCCACCATCTTTGATTATTGGAGCTATGATACGATCCGCAGATGGTATAATGAAGGAAAATGCAACACCACTCTTCTTACTTCTCACGAGAAATGGTTGCGTAAACTGTACAAGACCGTATTGACTCTCTGCAATGAAAGAAGCGAGATTAGCGAAGGAAAATTCTTCGACCTGATGTATGTCAATTATCAATCGGACGGATTTAATCCTCATCGTCATTATGCATTCCTTCGTTATGATGATGAGGGAGCGCTTCTGATTGTGGCAAACTTCTCAGATACAGAGGCTGATATTGCCCTCAATATTCCGGAATTAGCGATAGATATGGCTCGCCTGGAGGAAGGGGAATATAGCGAGAAAGACCTACTCTGGGGAAAGACTCATGATTTTCGTCTTCATTATTCTGAGCCCATGAAGCTTCATCTGAAGAGATATGATGCACTCGTGCTCCCATTGAGAGTGAGAAAGGGAGCGGAAGGCGTGAAAGGCTCCATCTGATAGAACGCTCAAAAATGGTAAAAGAAGAGTAAGGGATAATTTTTAAGTTGGTAGATAGTAGCTACTTAAAATTAAATCGTTAACTTTGCGGAAGTTTTGGGTTTAGGGGGCGACCCCGGCGACCTGACTCAAATAAAAAGATTGGAACAATGAATGATTTTCGTCCGCCGATAAAAGTTTTTGCAGGTGAGGCTTCCAGATATCTTGGAGAATCAATCTGTAAAGAACTCGGCATTGAACTGGGCAAGATGAATGTAGAGCGTTTTGCCGATGGAGAGTTTGAAGTAGGATTCGAGGAGTCGATTCGTGGCGCACAGGTATTCCTGGTACAGTCCACTTTCCCGACCAGCGATAACCTTATGGAGCTGCTTCTGATGATCGATGCCGCAAAGCGTGCATCAGCAGCCTCAATCGTGGCAGTAATTCCTTATTTCGGTTGGGCTCGCCAGGACCGCAAGGATAAACCCCGTGTATCAATCGCAGCCAAGCTCGTGGCAGATCTTCTCAGTGCGGCCGGTATCGACCGACTGATCACAATGGACCTCCATGCAGATCAGATCCAGGGATTCTTCAATGTGCCTGTGGATCATCTTTATGCTTCATCTATCTTCATTCCTTACATTCAGGGCCTTAAGCTTAAGGATATGGTGATTGCCTCTCCTGATGTTGGTGGAGCTAAGAGAGCAAATTCTTATGCAAAATATTTCGATGTGCCTCTGGTGCTCTGTCATAAGCAGCGTGCGAAAGCCAATGTTGTGGCTTCGATGACTGTTATAGGCGATGTGAAGGACAAGAATGTAGTCTTGGTGGATGATATCGTTGATACAGCCGGAACAATCACCAAAGCTGCCGATCTGCTGATTGCAAATGGTGCGAAATCAGTTCGCGCTCTGTGCAGTCATCCTGTAATGAGTGATCCTGCCACAGAAAGAGTGAAGGATTGTGGTCTTACGGAAATTATCTTTACAGACTCAATTCCTTATCTCAAGGAGAATCAGAAAGCCACTGTGCTTCCGGTAGCGAAGCTTTTCGCCGATACTATCCGTAGAATCCACAATAACGAATCAATCTCTTCTCAGTATCTCTTCAAATAATTCAGATAATCAAAGAGAAAATATGTATAAAAGGGTGTGTTGATTAGCACACCCTTTTTTCTATATATTGGGCACATTATTAGTAATTTTGGGCGATTAATTATTGACGGGAGGGGTTATATTAGTAGAAGGATTGGGATGGAAATAACGAGAGATGGTAATGAATACTTAAAAAACTACTTAATGAAACGAAATCTTAAAAGAACTTTATCTGCTGTAATGGCTGCAATTGAGGAATAAGCATAGACCCATGACAATCGCTATAATGGACGATAACTCACTTTTTTAGAGTGAGTTATCGTCTATCGTATTTTTAAGACGCTTTCAAGGTTTGCACGATATTCGTGCGGATTGTGGAGGTAAAACTTACAAAATCCGATACAAAATCCAAAGGGCGAACTTACAAAGAACTTACAAAACCTTTACAAAGGTTTCTAATTAATTATCAGATACTTATGGCAACATTCAAAGCAATCGTTAGAACGAAACGTAAGGATGGGCTCTATCAGGTGTATATCCGGTGTGTGCATAACCGGAAGCCGGGCTACATCAAGACCGACAAACTTGTCACCGATAGGCAGCTTGATAGAAACGGTGAGATCAAAGACCCATTCGTGAACGAGTATTGCGCACGTCGCATACTGGAATTTACCAACCGTCTAAACCGGAAGGACATCGGGAAGTGGACTGTCAAGCAAGTTGTGGACTTCCTCGCTATGAAGGAAGAGGACTTATGTTTTTCGGATTACGCACGACTCCACATCGACCGCATGAGAGACCGGGGACAGGTCAAGAACGCCCGGAATTATGAGTTGGCACTCCAGCATCTGGAGAGGTACGCCGGTACGACTAAGGTTATGTTCGGTCAGCTTACCTCCACATGGGTTAATCTCTGGATCAAGAAGCTTGAAATGACGGCAAGGGCGAAGGAAATGTACCCCATCTGCATGAGGCAGGTATTCCGGGAGGCCGTTAGGGAATACAACGATTACGATAACGATGTTGTGAGGATCAAGACCAATCCGTGGGCGAAGGTCAAGATACCACAGTCAGACCGGGCAGAGAAGAGAGCCATCAGCGCAGAGGAATGCCGGAGGTTCTTCAGTGTCGCCCTCCCTGAATCGCCGTCGTCGCGTCCGAAAGGTGAACTCGGCAGGAACGTTGCATTGTTGGTGTTGTGTCTCGCCGGTATAAATACCATCGATCTCTTTCACCTGAAGAAAACCGATTACCGAAACGGCATCATATCCTACAAGCGAGCCAAGACCAGGAAGAGCAGAGCGGACGAAGCTTACATCGAAATGAGGGTTGAGCCGATTATTCAGCCGCTTTTCGACAAGTACAGGGCCGACGATAATGACCCCTATCTTTTCAATTTCCATGAGCGTTATGCGGACAGTGACAGTTTTGGAGCCAACGTCAACGCCGGAATTAAGGACGTGTGCAGACTTCTGAAAGTACCGGACAATGAATTGTATTGCGTCTATACCTTCCGGCACACATGGGGAACCATCGCTCAGAATGATTGCGGCGCATCGATCTCCGAGGTTGGCTTCGCCATGAACCACAGTGGAGGTCATAGCATCACACGCGGATATATCAAGCCGGACTTCTCACCGGCATGGGAACTCAACGCCAAGGTCATTGAGTTTATTTTCTTTTCCAATGCACCGAGCAAACAGGGAGCTGCGCGAGACCTCAACTATCCCAAGACCGAGGATAGGCAATTCAGGCTATCGCTGAAGAAACTTGTTTATGCCCGTGCCTATTTCCGAGGTGAGCTTCTGGCCGAGATTACCGACATCGGCTTCTCAAACGTCGATGAGGTTATTTCAAGTCTGGCAACAAAATTTCCTGATACCATTCCGCAGGGTTGCGCGGTTCATTTCCGCATTAAGGACGTTGACGCAGGTATCGAGGTTGTATATGAGCGGACGAAGGGCAAGGGCTTTTAATTTCCGAGATCCAGATAAAAATTTCCTGAACCGGCTTTGGAATTTCCCGAAGCCGGTTTTTCTTTTCCCATTTTCATTCCATGAGATTTTAAAATTTAAAGACAATTCCCTTCACGGTGTTTTTCATGCCAACGTCGTTGCTTTAATTCTACATCTACAATCATAATCCTTATCTACATCTTTAATCCTAATCCTTATCCTAATCTACATCTAACGCGTGCGTACGCGAAGCTTTATGTTTGGTTGATGATTGGTTATTGCGTTGCTTTTGTCGGTTCAAGTTAGGTTTGCTTTTGGTTACGTTTTGGTTTTCGTTTGGTTTATCTTAGGTATGATTAAGGTTAAAGTTTGGGTGGCTATCCTCACGGACGGCCACCCATATATCATCAGATATTACAGCAATAAAATTATCTTGCAAGATTCTAAAATAGATAAAATAGACGAGACCGGTTATTCCTCCTCGTCTTCTTCATCCTTGTCCTCTTCTTCGCTTCCATCTTCACCTTCACTTTCATCTCCGCAGAGGGTCTTCAGGGTGTCCTCTATCGTGCGCGGACCCATGTTGATCTCCATGTTTATGTCCTGAGACTTCATGCGTGGAGTATGGAATTCCATGATCTTGAGTTCGGCGGAGACGCGATCAGCGGGCGAGAGGAATTTCATATCGAATTCGAAGTCGGACATGATGAGGGGATTGCCGTCGGCATCAACAGCAGGGATCTCGACAACGGTACGCACCGGGCCGGCCTCGCTGTTCTCCCATTTGATCCGCTGTATAATCTTGGGTTTCCCTTCCTCGTCGACCTGCGGACGTGGTGTGAGATATTGTGTGGAGTGATTCAGCAGCGCTCCTTTGGTAGGGTTGTTTTTGTTGGGTGTGCCTTTCTGACGCCCACCTGTCTTATATCCTCTTGCCATTAGATTAATTAGTTATGTGTGCGTGATGCAACGGTTAAAACTCCAATACAAAGATAGTGAGTTAAATTAGCGGCATAATTATAAGTATTGCAATATCTTAAACTCATCTATATGTTACCCATTGGATCTATTATTGGAGGAGCCGCACAAGTGGCCGGAAGCATCTTCGGTGGTATCAGTGCGTCGAAGGCCATGAAGAAGGTCAAGAACAGCCTGCAAGACCAGAAGCGCACCAATCAGGATTGGTATGACCGGCGATATAATGAGGACGCGACACAGCGAGCCGACGCGCAGGCGATACTGGCCAGAACCGAGGAGGCGATAAAGTCGCGCAATCGTGCGGCTGCGGGAGCCGCTGCCGTGATGGGAGGCTCGGAAGAGAGTGTGGCAGCAACCAAAGCGGCCAACGCAGAGGCAGAGGCACAGGCAACCTCTAACATCGCCGTCAATTCCGAGCGCAGGAAAGACTCAATCGAGCAGCAGTATCAGCAGCGCGACGCGCAACTCAACGAGGCACTGAACAATATGGAGGTCAATAAGGCTCAGGCAGTTTCGCAGGCCGTGCAGGGCGTGGCATCAGCTGCCGGTGATATTGCCGGGGCATTCTAATTCATTCCACTATATGGTAACAGGACAAAAATCTACACCCATAAATTCTGCATCTCTGCCTCCATCATTCGCTACTGACCTCTCAGACACAGCGCAAACAGGTCAGTCCGGGAATGTCACATCTACTACTACCTCTATCAATGGTGGAGAGACAAAACCAATACCTACCACGACTCCTTCCAATGGTGTGGAAACAAAACCATCGGGAAATTCGGCACCCGGGGCACTAAGTGAGAAGGCGCCAGGGGCTGATATGACCGCCATTGTGGGGGCGCCGGGAACAGCTCCAGCCGGCAAGATCTATAAAAAGACCGGGGAACTGCTGAATGAGGAGGATTATAAGCGCCGCAACGATGAGGATGAGGCCCTGATAGGTTACGACCAGCAGATAGCAGCGCTCAGGGAGGCGGCCGATGCGGTGGATCGGGAGACACCCGAACAGCGTGCGAAACGGGAGAGACAGGAGAAGTCGAAGAAGATAATAGCCGCTACCGCCGACGGCCTGTCGGCTCTCTCCAATCTCTTCTTTACGACCCAATACGCTCCTAACGCCTACAATGCCCAATCATCCCAACTAAGTAAGGTCAACTCGCGCATCGAGGCCCTTAAGGCCGAAAGAAAGGCCGACGCTGACCGCTATAACAATTTAATGATTATTAGTGTCCGCTAAAAATTTTTGAGTGGTTTAAAAATTAGGGCTGATTCCATTTGCAGGAGTCAGCCCTATTGGTTATTTTAGGTTCACCACAAACTTAATAACAACCATGGGCAAAAGTAGTAATTTTTTCGGACAGCCGATATATGGTCAG
>JAAVFV010000038.1 GCA_014800525.1 Bacteroidales bacterium
ACATTCACCGATTCCGGAGACTCGGCGCCGTAATTGATGGTCCATGAGGGGTTTGAGATCTTGAACTCGCCATTGAGCGAGGAGACCTTGATGGAATAATCATTGCCATTGCGCGAGAATTGATAGGAGAGGTTTTCCCACCCTCCTGCAGCCGGCCCGCGCAGATAGAAATCGGGGTTTTCAGCACTCGCTGATGTCGCAACAGCAAACAGCGAAGCCCCGAGAAGCCATTGTAATTTCATGAAAAGATAGAAAAGGTTAAAATATTATGGAGGAGCCAAAGGGCTCTGAATCGGAAATCAATGGGTGCGGGGACGGATACCGGACTTCCATTTATCTGAAATCACCAGGCCGCCGATGATCAGGGCGCATCCGATATACCCGAGCATAAAAATATGCTCACCGAATACGAAATAAGCCACCACCATAGTAACTAACGGCTGGAGATAAAGATAATTATTTGAAGCCACCGGACCGAGATACTTCAGACATTGATTCCAGATCAGATAAGCACCGAGGGAGCAAAAAGCCACAAGGAAGAGGAAATTCAGGAAATATTGGGGATTGGCCGTACTGAAGAGGACACCCAGATGCAGCGGTTCCTGTTGGATAAGCAGTAAAGGAAGGGCCGTGAGGACACCATAAAAGAAGAGCTTACGGGTCACGAACATCGAGGTATAATTGGGCAAGACTCCCTTTATGGCTACGGAATAGATGGCCCAGCAGAAAGCAGCGGCGATAGAGAGAAGGTCGCCGGCGGGATGAATTTCCATACTTTCTCCATTACTGAATATAATACAACCGGCACCGGCAAAGGCAATTATCGACCCGACTATGACACCGAGTTTGATGCGTTGCTTATAGAAGAGGGCCACCATGAAAGTGGTCAGAATCGGCGAGATGGAAGAAAGCAGGGAGACATTTCCCGTGGTGGTGAGACGTAGGGCATAGTTCTCCGTAATAAAATATAGCGAGCCGGCGCAGACACCGCAGACTGCCAGCACGAGTTCATCGCGCCATGAATTGGCCAGGAAACGACGGAAAGTGAAAAAGAGAAGAATGAAATAAGCTGCGGCGAAACGGTAGATATAGGTTTCGACCGGTGTGAGCCCACCATCCTCCATAAGAATTTTAGAGCTGATGAATGAGCACCCCCAGGCAGAGACGGTGAGAAACGCTCCGAGATGAGCCAAGGCTGTTTTATAACGGCCGGAACCTGATATGGATTTCATGATTTAAGGTGGATTAAGACCCCCGACGGGGGGAGCCGGACAGCGCGGAGAGAATTAATGCAAATATATGATAAATTCATAAATAAAAAAAATCATGGCTCTAAAAATAGAACCATGATCTGAGATCATGTAGTGTGTGTGTGATTATGTAGGATAGAGGATTAAGCCTCCTCAACGAATTCGTCCTTACCTACACCGCAGAGAGGACAAACCCAATCTGCCGGAACATCCTCCCATGCTGTGCCGGGAGCAACCCCATTATCAGGATCTCCCAGAGCGGGATCATAGATGTAATCGCATACTTCGCATCTGTACTTTGCCATAGTCGTGTTTTTTATAGTTTATAATGAGATTCTATGATGAGACTATCGTCCATCCTTATTATTGAAACGCATAAATCCGAATAGAGTTCGAACGCTATGCGGATTCCATGATAAATTTTTGGAATATTGAGTTTAGCTGACTATATTTGCAGAGTAAAACCACCATTCGGGATCACGCATTGGATTGCTCCCGATAAATGCGGAAGGGGAGAATCCTCTCCGGAATGGAGGTGGAAGAAATTTACGAAAACAATACTTAAACTAATACCTAAACTAATACCATCAACCGACTTTGGAGCTTCGGCAACCGAAGTAAAAAACTCAAAATCCCATGGCAAGAATCAAACCTTTCAAAGGCGTACGCCCTCCGAAACATTTGGTGGAGCAAGTGGCATCCCGTCCGTACGATGTGCTTAATTCCGAGGAAGCCCGTATGGAGGCCGCAGATAATGAGAAGAGTCTTTATCATATAATAAAGCCGGAGATTGACTTCGAACCCGGGTTCGATGAACATCATCCCGATGTATATGATAAAGCTGTGGAAAACTTCCGTAAATTCCAGGAACAGGGATGGCTCGTGCAGGACGGCAAGGAAAACTATTACATCTATGCCCAGACAATGAATGGCCGCACACAGTATGGCTTCGTGGTTGCAGCCTGGGTGGACGATTATATGGAAGGCCGCATCAAAAAGCATGAGCTTACACGCCGCGATAAAGAGGAGGACCGCATGAAACATGTCCGTTGCAACAATGCTAATATTGAGCCGGTGTTCTTTGCATTCCCCGATAATGAAACTCTTGAGAAGATAATCCGTGAAGTGACAGCAGGCGAACCCGAATACGACTTCATAGCGCCCGATGGATTCGGTCATACACTATGGGTGATCGAAAACGAGGATATGATCAAGACTATTACAGAAGAGTTTGAGAAAATACCGAACCTCTATATCGCAGATGGTCATCATCGTTCGGCTGCGGCAGCCCTTGTGGGAGCAGAAAAAGCTGCCGGAAATCCCAACCACAAGGGTGACGAGGAATATAACTATTTTATGGCCGTGGCCTTCCCGTCGTCACACCTCAATATTATCGACTATAACAGAGTGGTGAAGGATCTTAACGGACTCACTCCCGCAGGATTCCTAAAAAAACTTGAAGAAAACTTCATAGTGGAGGAGAAAGGAGTAGAGATTTACAAGCCGGCCAAACTTCATAACTTCTCTCTTTACCTCGATGGTAAATGGTATTCACTCACCGCAAAGGAGGGAACATTCGATGATAAGGATCCGATAGGGGTGCTTGATGTGACAGTATCATCCGACTTGATTCTCCGCGATATACTCAATATCCATGACCTTCGCAGCGATAAGCGTATTGATTTCGTGGGAGGTATCCGTGGGCTTGAAGAACTCAAGAAGCGTGTCGACAGCGGAGAGATGGCTATGGCCCTCGCTCTCTATCCTGTCACAATGGATCAGCTGATCAATATCGCTGACACCGGGAACATCATGCCGCCGAAGACTACCTGGTTTGAGCCTAAGCTTCGCTCCGGGCTGGTGATTCATAAACTCGACTGATTCCAGAGGAGTCAAAACGCATCCGATAATAATATTCTCTGATTTGAAGACGTGCAGAGAATTTTGCAAACCAACGATATTTTATTTAAATTTGAAGTCAGACTCATTCCGGGGTCTGACTTCAAATTTTTTAGATTCATGAGATTTCTTAATAGTATAATAAAAGACCTGCGGGAGAAGGCATTATGCCGAAATGGAATTACGGTGTTGATTATGGCCGTAGCCGGGCTTGCCGGCATTATTGAATCCCGGGCATGTACATCAGCCATTATTGGAGCTGAAATGAATCCATCCGGGCGCCCGATACTATGGAAACACCGTGATACGTCGGCCATCGATAACAAAGTGGAATTTATTCCGGCTAATGGGGATGAGTATGGGTTCGTGGCATTATACAATGCATCGGATAAAAATCTCAAGGAAGCATGGATGGGGATGAACGACCATGGATTTGCCATAATGAATACTGCTTCATATAATATAAAGGATGATAAGGTATCGGCCAAAAAGATGGATAAAGAGGGAATCGTTATGTCAAAGGCCCTCCGGACCTGCCGGACCGTGGAGGATTTCGCACGTCTGCTTGAGGAATGGCCCCGCCCGATGGGAGTGGAAGCCAACTTCGGGGTGATTGATGCTACTGGCAACGGAGCATATTTCGAGACCAATAATCATTCCTACCGCCGATATGATCTGAAGGATGCACCTGATCATGTGCTGGTGCGCACTAATTACAGTCACTCCGGCCGGCCCGGAGAAGGCTATGGTCATGTGCGTGAAGCAAATGCCAACTGCGAATTGGCACCGCATATCGCCGTTGGATGTATCACCCCCGAAGTGCTGACCGAAGAACTCTCCCGTCACTTCTATCACGATGGACGCAAGGAGGATCTTACGATGAGCGGTCGCAAGGATGTGTTGGATGAAGATTATATACCGCGCTACAAATCTACCGCCACAATCGCAATCGAAGGATGCCGACCGGTTGAGACACCCGATAGCGTCACCCCTGGTTTTGTGGAAAATGAATACATAATGTGGACCGGCATCGGTTATCCTCCCGTATCGGAGATCCGGGCTGTGCGATGTGCGGAAGATGGGGTGGATCCTGATCTTCAGGGACTGCAGCGCGATGGCCATAGTAAATTGAGCGATCAGGCCCGACGCGATCGGGACGCTGTGTTCACGCTCAAAGGAAAAAACAAATATGTCGATATCTCCAGGCTATTCAATGCCGAAGGTACAGGAATAGCGCAGCTGAAGATTCAGAAAAACGCAGAGACCTATCGTCGTGAGAAAGAGAAGCGAGACAAGAAGATAGACCAGTGAGAATCCGAACATCCATATTTAAACTAAGTCCGCTCCAATGTGTTGGGATAATGGCAGCCGACTATGGAGCTACGCTGATGCTTGTAACATTGGTGCTATTTATAGTATGTCTCTTCTTAGGCATTACGGTGGATATGCGTATCTTTCTACTGTATTTCGCTCTGATATGCCTTATCGGACCGATATGGCTGGCATGGCTATATTATCACTACGGGCTGAGGGGGCAATGCTATCTTAATGTGGTGAATCATATCATTGACTTTGATTCCAAGGGGCTCACTGTTAGACTACAGCCTGTAAAGGATGAAGAAAGAGAGGAGGATGTTCCTGAGCCGGAAGAATGGTGGAACCGGAGTTTCGGGATATCGGAGTTGGGACGTTGGAGAATTGCAAAAAATGGGATAGTGATAGGATTCATCGACCGTAAGGAAGGTTTTCTATATCTCCCTTTGGATGTGCTGGCATCGCCTCAGGAAATGGAGGATGTGATTCAATTATTGTCAGCACCATAATTCAGCACCAAAATAAAGACAATACTACCTATGAGAATATTAAAAGATAACCGGAAGAGATATTGCTTCATAATGGATATGGAGGTTCGTGATTATGAATTGGATTGCGAACAGATAGTGAACAATGCCAATTATCTGCATTACATGGAGCATACCCGCCATAGATTCTGTAAGGATGCCGGCCTATCCTTCATCGAGATGCATAACCGGGGGATTGATGCAGTGGTGAGAAAGATTGAAGTGGAGTATAAGACATCGCTTCGGGGGGGAGATACATTCATCAGTTGTCTACGTCTTGAACGTAAGGGCCCCCGGTTCATCTTTCATCAGGATATAATCCGCAGCGACGGAGAAGTATGTGCCGAGGGGGTTGTCACTTGCGTGGTGTTGAAGGATGGTAAGCTGAGCCGAGGGGATGAGTTGGCGGAGGTGTTCAAGAAATATATCGGATGATGGATAGTGATAAAGACGCACTGCGACTTAAATTAGCTCTCAGTTTCACTCCGGGAATGACAGCGGCTATGGCCGAGCTAATAGGTGAATCGGGAATTAGCTGGAAGCAGTTTACCACCATGTCATCCGCCGAGCTTTCCGGCATATGCCAAGGAAACATTGCGGATAAGGTGAAACGGCAGGAAGCTGATTTCCGCGCCTGTAAAGAACTGGAATTTATAGAGCGTCATCATGTAAAGGCTCATTTCATATCCGATGAATCCTATCCTTTCCTATTGCGTCAGATCTCGGATCCTCCGATAGTGTTGTATCAGTTAGGGGATACAGATCTGAATGCGGAGCGTCTAATTAGTGTGGTAGGCACACGGCGGATTACGCCCTATGGCGCTAAGCAGTGTCAGAAGATAGTGGAGGAATCCGCGGTGTTATTCCCGGATGCCATAATTGTTTCCGGGCTTGCTTACGGTACAGATACCATTGCTCATCAAACGGCCTTATCCTCCGGAATGATTACCGTCGGAGTTGTGGCACACGGACTTGACACACTCTATCCGGCACAAAACCGGGATCTTGCGCGCCGTATGATAAAGGAGGGAGGAAGTATTCTTTCCGAATATCCCTCCGGCACTACTCCCTTCCAGCGCAGATTTCTGGAGCGGAACCGCATAGTGGCCGGACTTGCCCAATTGACCCTTATTATAGAATCGCCGATACGTGGGGGCGCAATGAGTACGGCAAATTCGGCATTCAATTATTCCCGGGAAGTTATGGCACTTCCCGGGAGGGTAGGGGATGAGATGAGCGAGGGATGCAATATGCTCATCAGGCGAGAGAAGGCCCATTTGATCTCCGGGGCAGCTGACATTGTGGAGTCAATGGGCTGGACTCCGAAGGCGTTGCAACCGGAAGCCGTGCAGCGCGATCTATTTCCAGAAATGTCAGACCTCGGAAAGAAAATACACGGAGCATTGAAATCGCAGAATGAGCCGCTATCACTTGATGCGCTATATGGGTTGACCAGGATACCCGTGGCGCAACTTATGTCAGCGCTCACAGATATGGAATTCGATGGAATCGTGATCCGTCATCCCGGCAATCGTTTTTCCGTAAGCTAATCATCAATCGTTTTGAGAATTATAGGGAGGTGAAACGGTCGAGAACGGTCTCTACCAGATGAGCCACCTTTGGTTTGTAGTCGGTGTTGGTATTGTTTGCAAGGCGTTCGGCAATGATGCAGCAGACAGTCATAGCCTTATGGCCTAACAGACGCGCCATGCCCTGAAGACAAGCCGATTCCATTTCGAAATTGGTGATTGGTTTGCCGTTGAACCGGAATGATTCAATTTTGGCATTCAGATCCGGGTCGGTGAGTTTTAGCCTCACGGTTCGACCTTGCGGAGCATAGAATCCTACGGCAGCTATTGTATTCCCCCGCACCATATCCTCTCTGCCGATAGTCTCCACCAGGTCGGCATCGGCATCCACTACATAAGGAGCGGCCCATGTGCGGTTCCAGAGAGTGTGACGACAGAACTCCCTCTCGAACTCAAGATCACACACCTTATCACGATCGGCATAGAAATTCAGGATTCCGTCGAAGCCGACAGCCTTATCCGCAATCACAAAATCACCGATATGGAGATCATCCCGAAGGGAGCCGGACGTGCCGATACGGATGATATTAAGTGTACGATGGACAGGTTTCACGGTACGCGTTTTGAAATCAACATTAGCCAGAGCATCAAGCTCGGTAAGGACAATCTCAATATTATCCGGCCCTATACCATGGGATATCACCATCAGCTCCTTACCCTTGTATCGTCCCGCTATTGCATGAAATTCACGGGAATGGACATCATAATCAATCGAATCGAAATATGAAGCCACCATATCTACGCGACCCGGATCTCCGACAAAGATGATATTATCGCGCAACTGTTCGGGAGTGAGATGAAGATGAAACACCGAACCATCGCTATTGATGATTAGTTCGGAAGAAGGGATTACACGTGGAGTATTCATGGTAGAAATGGTTTAAAGTATCCTGATTTGCAGGAAAGGAAGTCCATATATTAATAACAATGGAAAATGGGAAATGTGCGCGGAAATCGGTAAATTTGCACTCTTAAAATTATGATTTTCCTTACGGAAACACTAAAGAGATTCGAATAAGACTCGAAAACTAGAGAATCATCCGATAGAATAAAGAAGAATCATCCGATAGAATAAATATGAAGATAGCAATAATAGGAGCGGGAGCAATGGGGGGTGCGATTGCCGAAGGATTAGTGGAATCAGGCTTTTCAGCCTCGGATATATCAATTTCAAATCCTCATGAAGAGAAACTGAAGAGATACGAGCATTCAGGTATAACTACGACAACGGATAACAAAGAGGCAGTGAAAGGGGCTGATGTGGTGATAATAGCCGTTAAGCCCTGGATTCTTCCGGGAGTGGTAGCCGAGTTGCGCGACTCATTGCATTATAATTATCAGGCGGTGTCGGTGGTAGCGGCCGGAGTGTCGGGTGAAGAATTGCAGAGCTGGTTTGATTACAACGGCTATTGCCCTACATTATCACTGGCAATGCCCAACACGGCAGTGAAATGTCGCGAATCAATGACATTTATCGTTCCCGTGACAGGGAATGAAAAGAATCCGGATATCGCGATTTATGAGCGTCTTGGAAAAGTAGCGGTGATAGAAGAACGTCAGTTATCAGCCGCCACCGCGCTTGCATCATGCGGAATAGCATATGCCCTGCGCTATATCCGTGCAGCAACGGAAGGGGGTGTTCAGCTTGGATTCAGAGCATCTGAAGCACAGAAGATAGTGGCGCAGACTGTGAAGGGCGCCGCGATGCTTCTCGAAAATGGGGCTCATGCGGAAGCGGAGATCGATAGGGTCACCACTCCGGGAGGACTTACCATCCGGGGGCTGAATGCCATGGAGAAAGCCGGATTCACAAACGCCGTAATCTCTGGTTTGTTGGGATGAATACCATACCGACCTGCTGTATGATGGAGTCTAAAAAGGGCGGATCGGTATAGATCGCGAAGATCATAAAATAGATTAAAATGGCAAGAATAGTAGTCAAGATAGGTAGTAATGTATTGACACGCAAAGACGGGAAACCGAATGTAACGAATATGTCAGCATTGGTGGATCAGATTGCAGAACTCCGGAATGAAGGTCATGAGATTGTGATGGTATCGAGTGGCGCTGTGGCCTGCGGCCGGGGGGCAGTGGTTCCTACACGACAGTTGGATTCTGTGGCCGAACGACAACTTTACTCATCCGTCGGGCAGATCCGTCTAATCAATATATATAATGATCTCTTCGGGGTATATGGAATTGTGGTGGGCCAGGTATTGACCCAGAAAGAAAATTTCAGCTCGAGAAGCTCATATCTCAATCAAAGAGCTTGTATGCTTACGATGCTCGAGAATGGAGTGATTCCGATAGTTAACGAAAACGACACTGCCAGTCTGAGCGAACTTATGTTTACCGATAATGATGAATTATCCGGAATGATCGCTACAATGATTGGGGCTGATATTCTTGTGATTCTCTCCAATGTGGATGGCTTATATACCGGCAATCCCGCAGATCCGGAATCCAGATTAATCAAAGAGGTAAAGCCCGGAGAGGATGTAAGCGGTAATGTAATAGCCTCCAAAAGCGGATTTGGTCGAGGTGGAATGGGAACAAAGAGCGGAATAGCATCCAAAGTAAGCGAAGAGGGTGTGAAGGTGGTGATTGCAAAAGGAGATCGCCCCGGAGTGCTTTTGGATCTTATAAAAAATCCGGGATGCGTTCCTCATACATGTTTTCTTCCTCGTACCGAAGGACTGAGCACAGTGAAACGATGGATAGCACATTCCTCCTCCTTTGCCAAGGGACGTATCGTCGTGGATGCCAATGCAGAGAAGGTATTAAGAGGGGATAGTGCCGTGTCATTACTTCCCATTGGAGTAATCGAAATGGAAGGAGAATGGGAAGAAGGAGATATCGTGAATATCTACGGTATAGATGGAGTGAGAATAGGGGTTGGACGGGCAGGAATGGATTCAGAGTCAGCTCATGAAATGCTTGGTCGGAGAGGCGGGCGTCCGATAGTGCATTACGATTACCTTTATATTGAATAGAGTGATGGAAAAATTTGATTATCAATCCTTGTTTGCGAAAGTGAAAGAAGCCTCGACCGGAATCGGGCTATTATCGGAAGAGAAAAGAAATAATGTAATCTTAAGGCTTGCCGATATTTTGGAAGAAAATATATCCTATCTCCTTGAGGCGAATGAAAAAGACCTTCAGAAGATGAATCGGCAGGATCCTCGCTACGATCGGCTGCAGCTGACCGAATCGCGCATCCATGCGATAGCGTCAGACCTTCGTAAAGTGGCCGCGCTCCCTTCACCGATAGGGGAGGAAATTGAACGCCGGACGCTCGATAATGGGATTCTATTGCGTAAGGTAAGAGTGCCGTTTGGAGTGGTCGGAGTGATATACGAAGCACGTCCGAATGTGACATTCGATGTTTTCTCACTTTGTATAAAAAGTGGCAATGCGTGTATTCTGAAAGGTGGAGGCGATGCTTATGAATCCAACTGCGCCGGACTCACACTGATTTATCGTGCCCTGGAAGAAGAAGGGGTGGATAAAGATGTCGTAGCGTTGCTTCCGGCTGAACATGAAGCAGCAGGCCAACTGCTGAATGCAGTGGGATATGTGGATGTCTGCATACCGCGCGGAGGACGCAAACTTATAGATTTTGTAAGGGATACGGCCCGTGTGCCGGTGATTGAAACCGGCGCCGGGGTGGTGCATCTATATTTCGGTGCTGAAGGAGATGTGGAGATAGGAAAGCGCACGATACATAATTCCAAAACAAGAAGGGTGAGCGTCTGCAATGCCCTTGATACATTGCTGGTGGATCGCAGTCGACTTGATGATCTTCCGGCATTGATCGAAAGATTAGCGGGGGAAGGTGTGGAAATATATGGGGATGCCGATGTATTGAAAACATTACGGGGAGAATATCCCGATGAACTACTGAATGACTCTGACTCCACTACCTGGGATAAGGAATGGATGGATTATAAAATGGGAATACGCGTAGTGGATGGGATAGATTCGGCGATGGAGCATATAGCGCGGCATGGCTCGGGACATAGCGAAAGCATAATAACCGACAATGCAGCAGATGCACAAAAATTTCAACAAGGTGTGGATGCTGCCTGTGTCTACTGGAATCTGCCGACCAGTTTCACCGACGGAGGCCAGTTCGGATTAGGTGCTGAAATCGGGATCTCGACTCAGAAATTAGGGCCGCGTGGACCGATGGGACTTAAGGAAATGACCACATACAGATACTTGCTATCCGGAGAGGGCCAGATAAGGGAATAAGGAATAAAAAACATCTGCAATATGAAAAGACTTATTCAAACAGTACTGATGATGCTGATTACCATATGCAGCATATCAGCTCAGGAGATTGCAAGAGTCGAATATAAGGAGTTCGATTCAAAGAATTTTCCTTTCAAGCGTCCTATCCTTATCTTTACACCGGAGGATTACGACACTAACGTCAATTCCGATTATGATGTCATCTATGTGTTTGACTCGCAATGGCATTCAAGATTCGGACTTGTACACAATCTGATGCATTATGGTTGTCAGGAGGAGGCAACCCCAAATGAGGAAGTACACTCATATATTGTGGTAGGTGTTGCGTCACCCGTCTATCTTCCTGAATATAACTTCGAAAGAAATTGCGATTTCTATTCCTTACCAGTAAATACTCCTATACCTGAAGGAAGATCTGAGGAATTCTTTTGTGCTCCTAAATTCAAGAAATTCCTTAAGGAGGAACTGATGCCTTACATTGATTCAAACTACCGCACAACAGGTCATACTCTCGCTGTAGGTCATTCCTTGAGCGCCTCATTCATTCTTGATGCTCTGGAAACAGAGGATATGTTTGATGATTACATCGCATTGTCGCCAAATCTCTGTTGGGATGATAATCTTTGGGCGGATCGCCTTATAAACTTCAATTTCAATGATGGCAAGCCTCGCTACTTCTTCTTTAACATGGCTAACGAATGTGAGGACACCGGCTGGCCTCCCGAGTGGCGTCCGGCTTACGACAAGGTGAAAAATCATTTTGAATCAACCGCTTTACCGTCCAATATTGTGATGAAATTCAACGAATCGCCACAATATTCCCATAATCCAAGTTATCAGCCTGTCATTATTGATGCCCTGAAAGATTATTGTATCTATAGACTTACTCATAATCATGAGCCTGTCACTGAGGAGGCTTATCCGGTTCATATCGAACTTAAAGGTAAATCGTTAAGCGGAGATGTCTATATAACAGGGAATCAGGATTCACTTGCCAACTGGAATCCGATGGGTGTAAAGATGAATCAGATTAATGATTCCACCTACACGATTGACCTTAATCTTAGACTACCCGCTGAATACAAGTTCACTAAGGGTACGTGGGAAGATCAACCATTCCCTAAAAACACTGTGCCCGGCAATCTACGAATTACCGATCCAAACAAAACGGTGATATATCACGAAACATATTAAACCGTAATGACCAACTCAAACGAAAATAAAGAATCAGTTGTTAAGTGCAGGAACTGCGGATGTTCCTGCACTTCTAACTTTTGCCCCGATTGTGGTCAGTCAGTCAAGGAAAAGAGACTCGAGAATAAAACTTTCTTCATTGGGCTGCTGTCGGGACTGACACGTATCAATCAAGGCTTCCTGTACACTGCTTGGCAGCTCTTGATTCGCCCATGGAAAGTGATACGTGACTATATCCAGTGCCGTCGTGTGAGATATGTAGCTCCGGTTTCTATGCTTATAGTGGTATGCTTTATGAGCGCGTTCGTCTCAGGCCTTATGCCCTCAGATCCCGGAGTTATAACGGATACCGGCTCTAAGCCGGATTCACCAATATTAAAGATATTGTTGTCTGTTACTGAGTTCATAATGGACAGTATGGTGGTCCGTAACCTTACGATTTACATACCGGCTTTATTGGCTATCCCGATTGTTTACAGAAAAGCAGGATCCGGGAAATATAATTTCGCCGAATACTTTGCTGCGATGATATACATGACATCATCAATCCTTCTTTTCGGTATCATTATAAGTCCTGTTTCCCTTATATCTGAATCCTGGTATTCAGGTCTGGAAGTTTGCTATTCCCTTCTAATATGCACCATGAGTATGTATAAAGCCTTCCCTGTCGGAAACTTGAAAAAGCGAATTGGTTATTTCACATTATATTTGATTGTATCCTTCGCACTTTACCTTTTTATAATTCTTGGTCTATTAACTCTCTCCTTTTCAAGCGTTTCATAATATATAGTCGTCATCACTGAAAATATTCCATGAACAACTCAGATAGGGCACTCTCTTTTGAGCAAGCGCGAAATTTTCTGCCTGATGAATTTAGATCCAATGCCGAATTAACAGGTCGAAAGAAATTATTTAATACTCTGCTGGGATTAAGAGCCTATCATTATTCCTCTTCGCTCAAAGACAGGTTATGGCAAACAAGCCATTCCTTATCCCGAACTCGCGTTAATATTCATTTCATTGAAAAATTTTCGTTATCTTTATAAAAAATCTGATATGGATAAAAAGCCTACAAATAGAATAAAAGTAATGCTTGCAGAGCGCAAGAAAACCAATCTATGGTTGGCAGCTGAACTTGGTGTTAATTCAAGCACGGTTTCCAAATGGTGATTCAATTCCAGTCAGCCTGATATTTTCACATTCAGAAGAATCTGTCAACTTCTTGATACTTCGATGGATGAAATGTTTCGCGATTAGTATATAAACTCATGGATATATTATACGACATATACTGTGATGAGAGTTGTCATCTTGAACATGATCGCCAAAAAGCGATGGTGCTGGGTGGAATTTGGTGTGCTGATTCCAACCGTAAAAAGATTGCACGCCAGATAAGGCAGATAAAAAAGAAACATGATCTTAGTCCAAAATACGAAGTAAAATGGAATAAGATATCAAGAAATAAACTAAATTTCTATGTTGAACTTGTAGAATA
>JAAVFV010000039.1 GCA_014800525.1 Bacteroidales bacterium
GACTCTATCCCGATTATATAAAGCAGTTTAATACCCTTCTCCAATCTGAGAGACAGATCTATCCCAAAAAGGGAGAATTATTAAATACTGATTTACGTATTTATGCTTTGGTAAGAATGGGCATAACCGACAGTAATAAGATAGCCACTCTTCTCTTTCTTTCTCCTCAAACTATTTTTAATCACCGGACTCAGGTGAGAAATCGTGCCATGGACCGGGAGAATTTTGAAAGAGAAGTGGCACACCTATGTGAAATATAAGTTAATAAAAAATCAATACAACAAATACAAGATTCTATTCGCAGATGCCTCCGACTCCTATTGTCGGCTGATGTCTTGATTATTATATAGATATTCTTGTACCTGACATTGTGATATCAAGATTATCATGGGAGGATTTGTTTCCTACCTCCCATTCGCGGTTTTGACCGTGTACGATTCTCTTTTTTCATGTTATTAGGGTCTCTTAGAAATCTACCGTAATGGTTTATCAAGGAATCTGCAGATAGCGATGCAATTGCACTGAAAGTGTCCATCTCGGATCCCCCAGAACTCTCTTCACGGTCTGCAGACGGTTAAGACGGAATTGCTCTTCATCCGGAACATAGCAAGGCTGAAGATACATCAGGGTATCTTCCCCCACACATGGGAGCGAGAAATACGGTTCAAGAGGTTGGCCAAGGTCGACTACCTTCAATTCATTAGCCCTATCCACCACCACAGGAGCTGATCCGGCGCCTTCAAATCCCGACTTGGGAGAGACAGTGACCCAATCGATCGCCTCCGGCACGGGGCGTGTGCCATTCGTCTCGATTGCCACACGTTTCCCTGTGGCACGTTTCAACAGACTCACAAAATCATTGTCAATCCATAGACTCGGTTCGCCACCGGTCAATACTATCCAGTCTGCCGAATAGAGATTCACAGCGCGTATGATGGCCTCATCCTCCATGAATACTCCGTCGGCATGATCCGTATCACAGAATGAGCAATTGAGATTGCAGCCCGAAAAACGCACGAACACACTGGGATATCCGGCATGATGTCCCTCACCCTGCAAGGAATAGAATATTTCAGCAATCTTCTTCATGGCAACATATTCTGACGGAGCCATTCGTCTTTTATATACATCGCTGAATTACCCTCACTCTCCTGCACTTCACAACGGAAACAATTCTCAACATTATCCACTATCCATCGGGCAATATTTTCAGCGGTCGGATTGATGGGAATCACATCATTTATCACTTTATGATCCAGAAGATTCATCACCTTCTGCTTGATATGTGTAAAGTCGGCCACCATCCCGTCGCTATTAAGTTCACGAGCGCCACATTCCACAATCACAATCCAATTATGACCATGGAGCTGGGTACATTTGCTCTCATAACTCAGATCCAGGCGATGAGCGGCGCTTATCTCAAGGCGTTTCTTAACGTAATACATTAAGCAGCTTCTAAAATTAATCGTTATATTTCACCACGTGGCATTGGTGGTTTATTCGTACTCTGTCGGATCCTCAATTCCGGCCTCTGCCATAGCCTCTCGGCGCTCCACACAAGTGCCGCAACGACCGCAATGTTTCTCCCCTCCCTTATAGCATGAATAGGTCAGACCATAATCCATTCCGATACGCTTGCCTATGCGCGCGATATCTGATTTCGTGATATCGGTATAGGGGGCGATGATATCGATATGGTCGTAAGTACCCTCCTCCATGGCGCGGCTCATGGCCTCAACGAAGCCTCCCCGGCAATCAGGATAGATGGCATGGTCGCCACCATGATTGGCCAGCATCACATGTTTAAGACCTCTCGATTCCGCCAATCCGCAAGCCACTGCCAGCATTATACCATTACGGAAAGGAACCACTGTTGACTTCATATTCTCATCGGCATAATGGCCTTCCGGAATCGCATCAGCTCCCGACAGAAGAGAACTCTCAAAATATTTACCCATGAATTCCAGAGGAATCACAAGATGCTCTATTCCTAATATCTCACATTCCTTTCGGGCACAAGCAATTTCGCGGGCATTATGATTGGAGCCATAGTCGAATGTAACAGCCAATGCAATCCGATCCTGCTGTTCAAAGAGAAGTGTGGAGGAATCCATTCCTCCCGATAAAACTAATATAGAATCTTTTGCCATAATTGATACCTGAGAGGGGTTATTTCAATCTTGTCAGCTCGCTGAGAGCCTGGATGCGTCGTGTCTGCACAAGCTCCTGATGATCAGAATCTCCATAATTAGCGAAGGGATAGATACTGATTCCTCCGCGTGGCATGAAGATTCCTTTGACTTCGATATATTTCGGATCCATCAAAGCAATCAGGTCCTTCATTATGATGTTGATGCAATCCTCATGAAAATCACCATGATTCCGGAAACTGAAAAGATAAAGTTTCAGACTCTTGCTCTCCACCATCCGTTCACGGGGGATATATGTGATGTAGATATGGCCGAAGTCGGGCTGACCGGTCTTAGGGCAAAGAGTGGTGAATTCCGGGCAATCGAATGTGACTATATATTCATTATCCGGATGCTTGTTTTCAAATGTTTCCAACACCTCCGGAGCGTAATCGGAAGAATAGACGGTACCCTGATTTCCGAGCAGGGTCACCCCCTCGAGTTCTTTATCTGTTCTCATACCTCAAAATTACTAAATTCCCCCCATTCCACAAAACCATCAAATCTCCGATACCGGAATTTCATACTTGTTAAAATATAATTTTTATTTTATTAATTCAATAATATATCGGGAGTTACATTCTCAAGAGGGTTTAACAGTAGTTAAATATAAAATCTCCCAGAACAATCTTCGAACCTAACGGGTTATATTTTTAGAAAAGAAAGAAGATAGATTTTTGTTCATTTGATGACATTAGCATATGCTAATAAAAAAACGGCCACTCGGGAGAGCGGCCGTTTTTTTATGTTCCTTTTTTGTGAGGAGAATTATTTCTGATCCCGGAGAACTTCCATTGTCTTTATTGATGTTTCCTCGATGCGCTTCATATCCTGCCGCAGACGCCTGCCGTAGGTGAGCGCCACAAGATAAATCGGGAGCCCCACCGGAGCGAACCACATCAGTCCCAGACGCAGCCAGCGCTTCGATGCCGGACGATAGATCCAGAGACGCTTAAGGACAGGAAACTGATTCAGCTGATGAATCACCTTCACATCCCGGCTATCCGCCATATATTCGACCACACGCTCCATCTTATCAGATATCGAAAGGATTCCCTTGATATCAAAGCCCTGCTTCCAATAGCGGGCATAGCTCATCACTTGTCGATGCCGACGTTCCCATACACATACCGAACCATATAGAACGGCTAGCTTTCCCCGTGCCACATTTGGATTGACATCACGGATAATCACCTCCTTCAGCGGTACATGACGCGTCTCCCGAATACCGAATATCTTGCGGAACAACTGCTGATAGAGATCTTTATTAAAGACAGCAGAATCATTCATTGCCTTGATTGTGACATAGATGCCCAACGGCAAAAGAATTGCCGTTGATAGCCACATACCTATCCAGACCGCGATATGACCATCACGAGCCATCTTATATCCCGTGTTGTCGATGATATAGTATACAAGGAAGAGCAATACGGATATCACGAGTGGTGTTCCCAGACCACCTTTACGGATAATGGCTCCCAACGGAGCGCCGATAAAGAAGAAAATCAGACAGGCCACTGAAAGGGTGAACTTCTTTATCAGCTCTATCTCATGCCTTCGGATTGTCTTATTCTCATCTCTCATCACTGCCGCACGGAACTGATTGTCGTTTTTCTGGATCTCGTTCTGATTGCGGGCCACACGGAAAATATTGGCCATTTCAGCCGCTCCCAGGGCAGTCCAGATGGAATCCATATTCAATGGCGGAAGCTCTCTCGGTTTGGTCTGCTCGCGGTGGCTGTCATAGTTGGGATTGGTGTTGAGCAGGGCTCTTGATTTTATGAGTTCAGCCGTATATTGCGCTCCGATACTATCCACGCGTAGCGACACGGAATCAATGGTCTGGCGAAGTTCCTTGATATTCTTACCGACATATTGCTTACGCATTCCTCCCTCATCGAGACGGTTGAAATTGGCGTCAAATGGAATCAACACCTCCTTGTCGTAGAAGCTCTCACGGCGGAAAGGCACATTCTTATCGAGTGCGCGCTGTTCACGCAGATTTTCAAACTGCTCCCCCTTGAATAGATGCAGATAGAGATACCGGGAATCTTCCGTGAAGGCAAGGCGTGCGGAATCGGCAAGAAGAATTGTGGCATTATCACCACCCTTGCTCAAATCATAGATCATCACATCATGAAGCATACCCGTCTCACGGTTTTTCGACTTTACATAGAGATTATATCCCGGAATCTGATCATAGAACACTCCTTCCGGAATCTCCACCTCCGGGCTCTTCTGCTTCATTGAAAAGAGGAGGGTCCACATCTTCACCTGAGCCTTCGGAAGCACATCATTCTGGAAAAAGAAAGCCCCAACGGCAATGAAAGTGATCAGAATGATGAGCGGTTTCATCACCTGAAGGAGTGAAACTCCCGAGGCTTTGATAGCCGTGAGTTCCGACTTCTCACCGAGGTTACCGAATGTCATAAGGCTCGCCAGCAATATGGCCAACGGAAGAGCCATCGGCACCATACTGACCGCGGCATAAAAGAAAAGTTCGGCCAGGACATCCATCGAGAGACCCTTGCCGACAAGATCATCGATATATTTCCAAAGGAATTGCATCAGCACGATGAAGAGCACAATGAAGAATGTCATTGCGAACAGGGGCAGGAAGCTTTTCAGGATGAAGCCGTATAGACGTTTGATGATGCGCATGGGATATTACGGACGGCATCTCAGGTCGAGGGGAAAACGCTGTCCGACCCAAGCCGTCTCTATTCATTATTGGATACAAATTTAATCATTATTGGTGATAGCTGAAAATTTATCGAATCTCGTGCCTCTTTTTAAGCGAGATTTAGTAAATTTGCATAACCCCCTCCCCTCCGAGATGGTTCGGAGTTATTATCATTGTGGAGTAAGGCTCTTACTTTGTTACGTAACCCAATCATTTATCCAACGATCGTTTCACCCGAATGCGGGTGGAGCCCACGACCATTGAAAAATACAACTATTCAAAACATATCAAGACATGACACTCTTTGAAAGACTCAAGAAGCAGGCGCAGGACAATCCTCAGCGTCTGGTATTACCCGAATCCCTCGAACCGCGAACACTACAGGCTGCCAATCGTGTAATCAGCGAAGGCATCGCTCAGGTGACATTCATCGGCAATCGCGACGCAGTGCTGGGTAAGGCTTTTGAGCTCGGCCTCCCCAATATCGAAAAGGCCTCTTTCCTCGATCCGGAGGATGGAGCCATGACCGAACCCTATGCCGAACTCTTTGCCGAACTTCGTAAGAGCAAGGGTGTAACTATCGAGAAGGCACGCGAAGTGATCAAAGACTCTCTTTATCTGGGATGTCTTATGATTAAGAACGGTGATGCCGATGCAATGGTGGCCGGTGCGCTCAGCCCAACTGCCAATGTGCTCCGCGCTGCTTTCCAGGTGTTGAAGACTAAACCGGGCATCTCCGTTGTCAGCGGTGCCTTCATCATGCTCCTTCCCGAGAATGTTCCATTTGGTGAAGACCATATGCTCGTATTCGCCGATTGTGCAGTAGTGCCCGACCCCACAGCCGAGGAACTGGCTCAGATTGCAGTGGCCACCGCCCGTACCACCCGCGATATTGCAGGTCTCGATCCCGTTGTGGCTATGTGTAGTTTCTCCACAAAGGGCAGCGCCAAGAATGAGCGCGTAGATAAGGTGATCGAAGCCACTAAGCTTGCTCACGAACTCGATCCCGAGCTCAAGATTGATGGCGAACTTCAGGCAGATGCCGCTATCGTTCCCGCTGTAGGCAATATGAAAGCCCCCGGTAGCCCGGTAGCCGGACACGCCAACACACTCATCTTCCCCTCTCTCGAAGTGGGTAATATCGCTTATAAGCTTGTGCAGCGTCTCGCAGGTGCCGGTGCTGTCGGCCCGATCCTTCAGGGTCTCGCAGCTCCTGTCAACGATCTCTCCCGTGGTGCAACTGTTGACGATATCGTAAACACAATAATCGTGACCTGCAACCAGGCTATCGGAGATAAGAAGAATAATTAAATTCACGCATCCAATGAAAATATTAGTTCTTAACTGCGGAAGTAGTTCCGTAAAATATAAACTCATCGATTCCTCTACTAAAGAGGTTCTCGCTGAGGGTGGTGTAGAGAAGATCGGTCTTGACGATTCATTCCTGAAGTTTAAGCTTCCCGACGGCACAAAGGAGACTATCAAGGTATCAATGCCCGACCATAAGGAGGCTATCCGCCAGATTGCAAAGGTGCTCACCGATCCTGAGAAAGGCGTGATCAAATCGTTTGATGAGATCGAAGCTGTGGGTCATCGTGTGGTTCATGGCATGGAATATTTCAATAAGTCGGTCCTCATCACTCCCGAAGTGGTGGAGCGAGTTAAGGAATGTTATCCCGTGGCTCCGCTTCACAATCCGGCAAATATCACCGGTATTGAGGCCGTAACCGAATTGATGCCCTCCACTCCGCAGGTGGCAGTATTCGACACTGCTTTCCATCAGACCATGCCGGCAAAGGCGTATATGTATGCCCTCCCCTACGAAATGTATGAGAAATATGGCGTACGCCGTTATGGCTTCCATGGCACAAGCCATCGTTATGTAGCACGGCGTGTCTGCGAGTTTCTCGGGGTGCCCTACGATAAACAGAAGATCATTACCTGCCATATCGGCAACGGCGGCTCTATCACAGCCGTTAAGGATGGTAAATCTATCGATACCTCAATGGGCCTCACTCCTACTGAGGGTCTGATGATGGGTACACGCTCGGGAGATGTCGATCCCGGAGCGCTCGTATATCTGATGGAGCGTCTTAATCTTGATGCTGAAGGCGTGATGAAACTTGTCAATAAACAGAGCGGTGTCCTTGGCGTTTCTGGTATCTCCAACGATATGCGTGACATCGAGAATGCCATCGCTAAGGGAGATGAGAAGGCTCGCCTGGCTATGGAGATGTATGAATATCGTATCCTGAAGTACATCGGTGCGTATGCAGCCGTGCTTGAAGGTCCGGACATTATCGTCTTCACCGGTGGTGTCGGTGAGAATCAGACCGGCACGCGTGAGAAGATCTGTCGTCAGCTTGAATGGATGGGCGTCCGCTTCGATGCCGAAGCTAATAAGGTGCGTGGCGAGGAAGTGGAAATCTCCACTCCGGATTCAAAAATCAAGGTAGTGGTTATACCCACGGATGAAGAGCTGATGATTGCTCAGGACACTGCCGAGATTGTCGGCAAGTGATTCAACCTCATCAATCCATCCTACTCATAGGATTTGATTAAAAAAGTCTATTGCAGATACATGATATCCCCAGGGCCGTCTCCATTACAGGAGTCGGTCCTGAGTTTTTATATCGAAAAAATCACATAAACTAAAATATTAGTTTGCATAACTAAATAATTAGTTATATCTTTGTACCAGAGATAAGTAAAAAAAATAATATGAACTTGAAACGTGCCGGCCGCAAGCCATTGGCCATAACCGAACGGGAGCTGGAGATTATGAAGCTCCTCTGGAATCAGGGGCCGATGTTTGTCAGAGAATTACTTGAATTTTATCCTGATCCCAAACCACATTTCAATACCGTCTCCACCACGATCAGAATTCTGGAGGATAAGGGCTATGTGGCGCATGAAGTAGTAGGAACTTCCCACCGCTATTATGCTGTGGCGCAGGAACAGCAGTTTCGGGATAAATCTCTCAAAGAACTGATCTCCACTTTCTTCAACAATTCGTATCGATCGGCAATCTCCGCACTGGTCGAAGAAGAGAAAATAAGTATTGAAGAACTTAAGGAGATAATTGATCTCGTAGAGAAAAAATCCGAAAACACTCATTAATCTAAATGCCTATGGGTGAGATCCTCAGTTTCTCCATTTTGTCAGCGTTGGTTATCTCGATACTTTACATAGTTTATCACTTTGTAAAGGCCCCCTATAATAGAAGTTCCTTCAACCGGAGTGTTCTATTAGGGATATATGCCATATCTCTTCTCTCTCCTCTTTTGACCGGTTTCTTCGCCCTTTCGACTCCGGATAGAGATCCTGCCGCGGCCTGGAATCTACATCTTGAAGATATCGGAACGCTTCCTGCCGCTTATGTAGCAACCCCTACCAATTCCTCATTATCTATATTGTTATGGATATATGTATCGGGAATAGCGGTCATCTCCTTATTCACTATAATCAACTTGCTGAGAATCTTCATGATTATTCATCGGGGACAATATGCGGATAAAGCCGGTCATAGGGTGATTATCACAGACCGGAAAGATATGGCTCCATTCAGCTTCGGCCCGTTTATTGTGATATCTGAAATTGATTCCGGGGAAGATTGCCGGATGATTATTACACACGAGCTTTCACATATCCGGCTTCTGCATGGTTTCGACCTCCTGATTTCGCAGGCTATGTGTATCTTTCAATGGTATAATCCTGTTGTCTGGATGATGCAGCGCGAATTGAAAAAGATTCATGAATTTCAGGCAGACCATTGCGTGGTTAATTCCGGCGTGAATATTCGTGAATATCAATTACTATTAATAAAAAAGGCTGTCGGCACGAGATTCCTGTCACTTGCCAACAACCTTAATCATAGCAAACTTAAGAAACGTATCACCATGATGTCTAACCAAACCCGTATCCCCAAAGGAGCCTGGTTTCGTCCTCTGCTCCTTATCCCAGCCTTAGGAGCGGCCATATGGCTCATTAACATTCCTGTCATGGCTTCTGCCATACGCTCCATCTCAGAGACAGCGCTGTCGGCTACCGTACCCCAAGTGGTTCACAAAGTTACTAAATCTCTTCCAAACTCTGTTTCCTCCAATGAAGCCAATGAAATTTCCGAGCCTGTAACTCAGGCCTCTTCCAAGGAGGAACCCGTGATCACTCTCGAGAAAGTTGATCCGAATACGGAAGAGACCTCAAAGGTCTACAATGCTGTGGATCAAACGCCCGAATTCCCGGGAGGTACAAAAGCTCTGATGCAGTTCATCGCAGATAATGTCAAGTCCCCGACCGGCAACGAGCCCTCAGGAAGAGTGATCTTACGTATCGTCATTACAAAGGATGGTTCCATCGGTGAGATTTCGATTCTGCATTCCTTATCTCCTGCATTGGATGCCGAAGCCGTGAGAGTGGTGAAGAAAATGCCTAAATGGATTCCGGGCAAGAACAACGGCGTGCCGGTGGACTCCTACTTCGTCCTTCCGGTATCTTTCAGATCACAATCCACTACATCGGAAAGCCCTGTTAAAGTATCTGGAAAGAAAAGTAGCGGACTGGATAGTTGCGAAATATATGTAGACGATAAGAAGTTTGAGGGTAGTCTATCTGATATTCCCTCAGATGAAGTGGAATCCATGCGTATAGACAAATCAGAATCCACCCCGCGCATCTACATCACTCTCAAGCATTAAGACACTCCATTCCGGGAATCCCCTGAAACTAAATGATAATACTCATTGATGGTTACAGGGTAAGAATGTGTAACAATGAAGTTACCCCAAAAAGTTAGACAGATAACTTTTTGGGGTAACTTCATGAATAATAGCAACCATAGATAAATCTAAGTTATAAGTAAAATACCCGGAACTAAAGAGATGCTATTGTTTCGGGAGATTCATTTAGGAACCCGGCGATTGTATCGTTATCAAAACCATTGCGACGGAGTCCGATCACCATCTCTTTCAGTTTGGTCACCGCTCCTTCCAATCGACCTTTCTCAATCCCCTTTTTCTCAGCAAAGCGTAACGCACTCCTATTCTCAATCTCTTTCAGATAAGACTGGGAATAAGTCACAGCCTCCTCTTGTGAGAGAAGTCCTGTGGAACTGGCTGTAAATATATCATCATACTCACCGCTAAGGTAAGGTTTGGATTCTCTTGTCAAATCTTCCATATGCTTTATTAGATAAAGGAGTCTCTTAAGTTCTGTATCACAATCATCCCATTCTTTGGGAACTTCCGGTAAGGCCAGAAATATAAACTGAAGGTTTTCGGTGTATATCTCTTGAGAATGTCTTTCCATCAGGAGTATATCCTTGCGCAGTCTCACCTTTTTTTCCCTCCATATTAAAGTCGGTCAATATGACACAATATACAGGATAAAGCTCATACTCCACACCTTTGATACCCTGATTTACCACTGCCTTGCAACCATAAAACAACATCCGGTCAGCGAAATTCTCCGACTCTTCCTGCTGCATTTCAATGATAAAGTGATGGCCTTTATCAGTGGTACAATATATATCATATAATACTTTCTTCCCACCCTCATGTTCGGGAAGTATCTCCTTATCGCGGAATTCCACATTGGTTATCCTCATCTCTCCCTCGAATAGCGCATTCAAAAATCGCTTCAAGATTCCTACTCTTTTCCGGGAGCCAAACACACGTTTGAATCCGAAGTCTGTGAGCAGACGTATGAATTCCCGTTCCAGTGGATGCGGAGAAAGAAATATTTCTTCACCCATAAAACAAATATTTTATACAAATATATAAATTTCAGGGGAATAAGACAATATATAGGCGCTTTTTACAGTTTGAGAAGAATTTACTTTTCTCACCTAACCCTGCTCACCTCTATCCTGAATTTCAGAATACAGTATGCAAATAGCAGAATCCCTATACTGTAGGATTATTTTGTGCGTCCGGAATGTTCTTCCTTCGAAGGACGCCATACGCTGGCCACCTTATCACGTCCGAACCGCCAGCTGACTCCCAACATCACATAGGCGGAATTCCCGTTATATGTCTGGTTAATGGTATAATCCGTATATTGCTCTCTTGATCTGGTCTTGTTCCAGCCGAATATGTCATTGGCTTTCAGTTGGAGATTCAGACGGTTATTAAACAAGGAATATCTAACTGAGAAATTAAACAGTTGAAATGACCGATAACTGATTAGATTCTGTTGCCATGGAAAAAAGTGAGTGAAATGGGTATCGAAGATCAAAGTCTTCTGGGGATTGAGGATAACACTGGTCGACAATTCAATCTTACCCGACCAATCATGAAGTGCAGAAAATTTATAATCCGCAACATTACTGCGAGCCGAAGTATGAAAAACTTCTCCTCCACCCTTCACCTCCCAACGCCCGAAGAAGGTGCGTTTATAATTGGCATATAATCCTGTCTTATTTGTAGACAGGCAGTTATACGGCATAGTGCATATTTCGCCATTATTCTGGATCTTACGTATATACCCGATTGCTTCTGAGGCAAATGAGGTATACAACACGGCATATAATCCCCCTAAACCATAATAGTTGATTTCCGCATTATTGTAAATGGTGGAACGAAGCTCTGGATTTCCGGTTGCATATTCATGGGGGTTTGAATAATAGATGAAAGGATTAAGTTCCCAGAGATTAGGGCGCCCCATCCCCATTGAATAGCTGATATTGAAAGCCCCTATCCCGGCCTTATTCCATGAAAGATTCATAGAGGGAATTATCCTTCCATATCCCGTCCGGGTCGTTTCCTCCATCGGATCGCTTCCTTTGGTGAGAGTATGCTCATAGCGCAATCCTATTTTACTCCATATCCCCGCTCCAAGACTTCTTGAAGCAGTGAGATAAGCAGCAGCTATCCTTTCATTATAATTGAATATGTTGAAGGTCTTATTCCCCGATACATTGCCATTGGATATCCATTCAAGAGAGTTGTCCGAGGAATTTAAGATATCAGTGTAAGCCACTCCGGCTTCCAACTGTGCCCAGGTATACGGAAACTTGAAGTCGGCCTTCATGCTATGAAATCGATAATCCGACTTTCCATCCTCGTTCACCCCTGTGCTCTCATTGGAGTTATCATAGGAGGTTGTGATGGTTGACAAGGCAGGACTATGTCGGCTAAAATAATTATAAGTCACCTGCAGGGATTCTCCCTTGGAGCCGAATATCCAATCGTAAAAGCCGGTAATTGTCAGGGCATTATCAGGATTGGATTTGGTTTCTGAAATTGAATTGGATGTATATTCCCCATATTCCGTATGATTTCTGCCCTCGGAGGATATATTCTGATAATTATAGTTTATGATCACCCCTGCTTTCATTGATGGTTTGAACTTATATCTCAAGAGGCCATTAAGTCCGGTCTCAAAGGTATGGGAGTTGGTACGAGTGGAAGACTCTCGCAAGGATACCGCATCAGCAAACCGGTAGGTCAGATTGTTGTCTCCGGTTGATGAATGATTCCAGAGACTTGCGTCAAGAGAAAAGTCCCATTTGCGGGCATTATGGCTTACACTCCCCGAGAGATATTCCCGAAGTTTATGGCCAAGATTAAGTGATCCGTAGACCGATCCTTTGGTGCCGAGGGTCTGATCCCGGGTAATGATGGAGATATATGCTGTATTTGGTTCCGCTGTATAGCGTGAAGGTGGAGTGGTCAGAAGTTCGATCTTCTCGACATCCTCTGCACGTAGATTTCGCAATTGCATGGCAGTGGCTGATGAATTCAGTTCCAGTAGGATGCCATCAAGGATATACCTGACATTATCCTTACCTGCCACGGAGACCGCTCCGTTATCCACCGCCACTCGGGGTAATCGGCCAAGTAGATTCACACCATCAAGTCCCTTTGCATAGGGATCATTTTTTACGAGATAGATAAGCTTTCCTTCCTGCTGCTTTATATCAGGACGTTTTGCTTCAACCACAATCTCATTTAGTTCCTGTTCCCGAATATGAGGGATAGAATCACTATTGGCAGCTTCCGAAAAGGACGCAGGAAGTAGGGCCGCTCCGAAAAGCAGCTTACAGATTGAGTTCATATGTATGGAATTTAGGGTTTAGTTAAAGTATTGTGCTGTTAGGTAGTATCAGTTATCGTGAAGTCACATTAGTTGCTGTGAAGTCACGATAGTTATTGAAATGCTTTCTGAGGTCCGCTAATGAATATATAGCAACCATCCTCTCCTTCATAGGAGAGGCCGACACTTATATCCTCACCGTTATTTAGTATATGCATGGATCTATACCGACCCCTGTCTCCTATTATATCATGCGATTCTGATGCTCTCGGGAGATCCTTATCAAAAAGTCGGCTCACTTTATCCACCAGTGCCTTATTCTTGCTTACCGTGCATCCCCGGAAATATTTTCCCTGACTTTTAGATATATGAATCGAGATACTCGGATTTGAATTGTATGAGCCATCAAACAACTTCTCCACGTTAAGATTAGGAGTCTTGGCAGCCGCGGCCAAGGAAATTATTGAAAATATCAGAATAAATATGAATTTTTTCATAATTGAGAATTTTCTGAAGTTGGTTTTCTTTTAGTGGTCGCAATAATCTCTTCAGCTCTTTTCATGTAATCCTGTTCCACCATCGCCGCATATCTCATCAGGGAATCGGCTTTAAGCATAGCCCTATTGGTGGCTTCTGCGGCCTGCTCCTTATCAAGTTGCTTTCCATGGATATAGGCTGCGATATATACTGCGTCACTGTCATTAGAATTCACCATATCAGTCGTCAGGCTAAAATAGCATAGTGTGGAGATTAGCACCACTCCTATTGCAGCCGCCACCCTTGATATAATGAAGCCATATCTCTTTTTCTTAATCTTTAGATCAGGATTGGGACGATTAGCCAACTGAGCCGGAAGAATTCTTCTCACATCCTCAATCGCAGGTGAGGTCAGGGAACTATGTAAAACCACATACTCCAATTCTTTCTCCTCTAACACTGATAATTGAGCATCCATGTAGAGTTGACACAACTGTTCAAGTTCATCTAATGTCAGATCTGTATATTTGGTATTCATAGTTCCATGGTTTTAATATTTTGCCGAATCTGTTTTCTTATACGGCTCATGTTCATTCTCACAGCCTCCACTTTCATATCCAGTTGCGTCGCCACCTCCTCATACTCAAGACATCCATGTGTGATTAGATTATAAATCTCTATCTGACGGGTGGATAGTCCTTTTAATAATAACGCCTCATAGACCTCCATATTCTCAGTCTGGAGTTCATACTCCCGGTCAGCTTCTGCCTTGACCGACTCTATAGAGATAGTATGATGCTTACGGAGATGATCTATGCAGGTATTTCGGAGCGCATGAATGAGTTTGTACCTGGCTTCCTGATCGGATTCGATTTTCCCTTTAGACCATAACTTCTCAAAGGTATCCGACATAGCATCCTGAGCATCCTCATCATTATGAAGGAATCTCAGAGCAATCCGATGAAGCTTGCTCCGTAAGTCAAGGAATGATTTTGTCAGTATACTCTTTTCCATATCGTCTATATTATATACGGCCCGACTCACCGAAACGTAACACTCAAAATAAAAATTTAAGTAGCTCGCAGCAATTAATGAATACATAAACTTAGTGATTTTTGAGGCGTTTTTGGTGCATGTTTCCTTTTAGTATTCAAGTCCAATACATTAATCAATTGATGTGAGCTACTTAATTAATAATTATTAAGTGTATATACTCTATCTTCGCATTATTCGTTATTTTATTATCCGGTTGCTCTTCCGAAATAGTGCGGATTATGAAATTTATGATTAATTTTGCATCTGAATTCCAAATGATTGAGGAGTGATTTTTCTTTAATTGGAATGAAGGAGTTATCAGAATTTATAAGTAGCTGCTAAGAATTAATGAACAGATAAAACGAAGTTATTTTCGAGCAGATTAGTCCGCGGAGAGAAGGAGCATAGCGGGCTATGCGACTGAACGACAAGGACTAAGATGCCTAAAAGAACAAGTTTTATCGTTCAAGATTTTTTCAACTACTTTGTAAACATAAATCGATTAATTTTTAGTAGCTACTTAAATTGCTTTCTATGACTGATTTGCTGACATATGTCACCTGGAACGCTTCCCCGGTATTATTCTCGTTCGGTCCGCTCGCAGTGCGCTGGTATGGGCTGGCTTTCGCTATCGGTTTCACAATCGGCTATTCAATCGTGGCACGTATGTTCAAGCATGAGGGGGCCCCTGAGAAATGGCTCGGAATCCTTTTGATCTATGTGGTGGTGGCCACTGTGATCGGTGCCCGTCTCGGTCATGTCTTCTTTTACGAATGGGACTATTATTCTCAACATCCCGGAGATATCCTGAAGATCTGGGAGGGTGGACTTGCCAGTCATGGCGGCACAATTGCCATCATCATAGCCCTCTTCCTTTTCTCGCGCTTTGTGAGCCATAAGCCGGCTTCATGGGTATTCGACAAGATTGTGGTGGCCATCGCTCTTGTCGGAGGCCTGATCCGTCTGGGAAACCTCATGAATAGTGAAATCTACGGAGGTCCCACAGATCTTCCGTGGGGTTTCATATTTGTCCGCAATGGAGAGACCGTACCGGCTCACCCTACGCAGATTTATGAAGCCCTCTGCTATTTCGCTCTGTTTGCTCTCCTGATGTGGATGTATTGGAAAAAGAATGCCGAAGAACGCCCATGGCTCATTACCGGGGTTTTCTTTATCGGTATCTTCGTGCCCCGTTTCCTTATCGAATATGTAAAGAATGTGCAGGTCTCTTCGGAATATCAGATGATTCAGGAATATGGCATGAATCTGGGTCAGATGCTCAGTATTCCATTCATCGTGCTCGGCATCGCACTTGTGGTCTGGGCTATGAACCATCCGAGAGTGAAGTTCTCATTCCCCAATAAATTCGCTGAGGAACTTCCTAAGAGATTCAATTCGAAAAATTCCTGATTTTATTTTCCAATCTTGCATACAATGACAAAATATTTCATCATAGAAAATGGCTCTCAAGCCGGTCCGTTCTCCTCTGAAGAACTTCTCTCACGCGGTCTGACTCCCGAATCCCTTGTATGGACGGCGGGGCTCCCCGATTGGGTGCAGGCTTCCACAATCCCCGAATTGGTTAATCTCCTTGAACGCTCACGTTACGGTACTCCTCCTCAGTCGCCTCAAGACTCCTCTCACCCATATAATCCGTATGGACCAATGCCCGGCTCGGAAATACGTCAGCCGGATCAATCTCCCGATGATCCCGGATGCCCGCCTTTTGACCCGGCATCTCCCCATGTGCCCCAGCCTATTCCCCATACCAACTGGCTTCCATGGGCAATCGTAGCCACAGTTGCAGGAGCGCTTTTCTCATGTTTGGGTTTGATTTTCGGTATCTTAGGAATAGTCAACGCCAATAAGGCCAATAACTTCTATGGCCAAGGAATAGAGGAATTGGGCAAGTCGGCCAACTCCACTGCGCGGACTATGACGATTATCGCGCTTGTTCTTGGGGCTTTAGGTCTGGGAGTGATGAGCCTGGGATCGTTTTTTGATTTCCCGAATTTCAATCCCCTATCCAATCTTTATAATCTCCGAAATTTCGGATAAGTCTTTATAATCCCTGAAATTTCGTATAAGATATTAGTCCCTCAGCTATGAAATATTTCGCAATGATTAATGGCGAACGCCGTGGCCCCTTCGAACTCTCCGAACTCTCCGAAGCCGGAGTGGGTCCCGACACATATGTATGGTGCCGCGGAATGGCCGACTGGGAAAAAGCTGAGGATGTGGCCGATATCTGCCGCTTTTATCGTCAAAGAATTTTCGACCTGATGCATCCCTCCGCTCCGCAGCCTCCTGCCACCCGGGAGTCCGCGCCTGAGGATACATCTATTCCGGCAAAAGGATGGATCGGGAAATGGGTCTCTGATTCCGATATTCTGCCCGAACAGGATCCCCCCATGGACACGCCTCCCCCATCACTGATTGGAGTTGCACTGGCCCTTATCGTGTTTTGCTCTCCCTTACCGGGATTTGTAGCCCTATACTTCGCATTCAAGAGTCGCAGGACATGGGAAGAGGCCATGCGGAGCGAAGGCGAAAAATCTAAAAATCTCTATGACCCCGGAGACGCCGAACGATTAAAAAAACAAGCCTATGATTATTCAAGGAAAGCCAAGATGTGGTGTGGCATCACTTTCTTCTTTGGATTCATCATGCTCGCACTCCTCAGCCACCGTTTTTTTTAACGCCATTTCCCCGGCTATTTGGTCGGTTGAGAAAATTTAATTATATTTGTATCGCAAACGCGGTAATAGCTCAGTTGGTAGAGCATCAGCTTCCCAAGCTGAGGGTCGCGAGTTCGAGTCTCGTTTACCGCTCCGCTTCAGAGACAGTCATTTTCCCGTGGCTGTCTCTTTTCATTAATTATCTACTAAGGCATGCTCTCCTAAGGCTCCATTCATTCCTCTCATCCATTCAAATAGAGGGTCTTGTTTTCTCATGAATCCATTTTTGAATACTTACTTGTTTTTATGGCTCTATTGAATTTCATACACCAACGCATCCGGGACATCATCGTGGCCTTTGCTTTCTTAGGCGTGATGATATTGTTGGGGTTTGCCGCAATGTGGGCCTACAAAGAATTCAAAACATCACCCCCTTATATAGATCCCGACAGATACCCGGTGAGAGGAATCGATATCTCCCGCCATAACGGAATGGCCAATCTCGATGCCGCCGCTGCTTCAGGAATTGAATTCGTGTTCATCAAAGCTTCCGAAGGAGCTTCCATGAAAGATGAGAATTTCAATATCAATCACCAGAAAGCCGGACACGCCGGGCTTATGAGAGGAGCTTATCATTTCTTCCGGTTTGACCGTGATGGGGTGGTGCAGGCGCGAAATCTTCTTGATGTAATCCGCGGCCGTGAACTCGAACTCGGAATCGCCATTGATATTGAAGATGCCGGGAATCCAATTAAAGTGGATCCGGAACTCATCCGCAAACGCCTGGCGGATATGATGGAATATCTTGTATTGAAAGGCTATCGACCGATGCTCTATACCAACCGTGCAGGATATGAGAAATATCTTCTCAACGATTTTGCCGGACTCCCCCTCTGGATATGCAATTTCTCATCCCGACCTTTTGATGCCGAATGGCAATTCTGGCAGTTTAATCATCATGGGAAGGTGGATGGCATTCCCACGGAAGTCGATCTTAATGTATTCGTAGGGTCGCGTGCCGATTGGCTGGAATATCTCCGCTCATCATCCGCTCCCCTGGATAACAGGAGTAATGATCCCGAGACCATCGACCTTTAGACTCCATCCAATAAAAAGTGTTAATGCAGGGTCGCATCTCAGGGAGCAGATATCGCCTTGCAGACGAAGGAGCATAGCGCGCTATGTGACTGAGTCAAAAGGTGATAGATGCCCCTGAGATGCGCTGAATGGAGTAACTTAAAACTTTAAGTTTAATCATTTAAATATAATGGCTCTAACCAATGGAATAAAACTACCTGCGTCCGGCCTCTTTTTGGCTAAAATCTTGAATCTCTTCGGTCACAGCTCGAAGGCTGCTCCCTCAGAGATTCAAGATTTTAGCTCAAAAATAGACCGCCCTGCATTTAACATTTTTATTGGATGGAGTCTTATCCACCCCTTCCGATTAATCCCTGTTTCCGCAATATCAAACCCCTTATCCGCGTTATAATAAAGCAATTCTTACCCTCCTGACATTCAATGAAAATTTATTCTCCTTTAAAATATTGTCTATCCTTTATTTTCTCACTCCTGACTTGTGTCGGTTTTTTCTCCACCTTCACTATTCCGGCATATGCCCTCCCGGCAGAGCATTATACATCTAATTCCGTGCTTGCGGAAGGGAAATGGGTGAGAATCAATATTCCCTCCACAGGGATGCATCTCATCTCCTCTGCTTCCCTTAAGGCTATGGGATTTTCGGATATCACCAAGGTGAATGCCTATGGCACAGGCGGACGCCAGATTCGGGTTGGCTTCCATGATACCACTCCCGATGATCTGCCTATGCTCCCAACTATCCATACAGCCAAGGGAATTGCTTTCTATGCCACCGACAATACCACATGGATGGCCGGAAATTCGAATATGCCATATTCCCATTCGCTGAATCCGTATACTGTGGATTCCTGGATATATCTTTCCGACCGACCCATCGGAGAGGAACTCTCCATGTCACATCGGGATGCGCCGGGACCTAATGGCCCGACTCCTGAAACAATCTTCTACGATCGAATTCTTCACGAGAAGGAATCAGAAGCTCCAGAGGAAACCGGCAATGATCTCTTTGGAGAAGATTTCCGTACTCAGTCTTCTCAATCCTTCCCTTTTAAGCTCAGAGGAGTAGCTGAGGGGGAAGCCATAGTCCGAGTGCGTTTCGGAGCTCAAGGCAACGCCCGTTCCTCTTTTCAGATTTCGGCCAACGGCACAAATCTCGGCAGTGAAAACTTTAATGCGGCCGGTGAAAAGACATATGCAGTGGATAAGACCATCACTGCTTCCATTAAAAATCCTTCCGAGAATCTCTCCATTGATGTAAAATATAATCCGGCCGGTATTGTAAAATTCGCTCGCCTCGATTATATAGAGGTTGCATATCCCCGCCATCTGCGTATGGACGGGGCATCTCTGCTTTTCCATTTCAATCTCCGTGATGCTGCCACTGCCGAACTGGCCGGTTGCTCATCCTCCACCCGGATCTGGGATGTGACCGACCCCTGGAATCCGGTTGAAGTCGGTATCACCTTTTCCGGCGATCGCGGCCGAATAGCTCTTCCGCAGGGGTATCATGAATATGTGGCTTTCGATGCCGAGAATCTCACTGCCACCACAACGGCATGGGAACGGGTCAGAAATCAGAATATCCATGCTGTCCCCACACCTGAGATGGTGATCATTACTTTTGACACATACGCCAATGCTGCCAACCGTATTGCCGAACTCCACCGCAAGCATGATGGGATGACTGTGGAAGTGGTGAGTGCCGATGATATTTTCCACGAGTTCGGGGGAGGCAATCCCGAGCCGGGAGCATTTCGCCGTATGTTAAAGATGTGGCACGACCGTGGGGGTGACACTTTGAAGTATTGCCTCCTTATGGGACGCCCTTTCTTCGACCATCGTCTTCTTTCTCCGGCAGGCAAGGCTCTGCGTTATCGTCCGATGCCTATCTGGGCTTCTGTGGATGCTTTTACCGAAACCACTGCCTTCTCCACTGATGGCTATCTTGCCATGCTTGATGACTGTAACGACAATCTCAATGTCGGAAATTTCCCCGTTCCGATGGCTATCGCCGTGGGGCGTCTTCCGGTGAAATCCACTTCCGAAGCCGATGCTTATGCCACTAAACTGGAGAATTACCGCCTTAAGCCCGATTATGGCTCGTGGAGAAACCGGGTGATGATGATTGCCGATGATATTGATAACGGCACCAATACGGATTCCCCGATCAGCACTTCATCCATATTCTTCGATCAGGCCGAGTCTGTAAGAGACATTCTGATGGCAAGTCCGGGAGGAAAGTCGTATAACTATGAGCGTGTATATCTTGATGCTCATCGTCTGGAGTATACCGGAAGTGGAGCCTGCTACCCCACAGCAAAGGCCAAGATGATGAAGCACTTCAATGATGGAGTGGTCTTCACCAATTATCTTGGCCATGCCTCTCCGACGGCGTGGACTGCCGATAAACTCCTTGAATGGAACGATATCAATTCTTTCACCAATAAGAATCTAACATTCCTCTTCGGAGGCACCTGCTCGTTTGCATATTGGGACTGCTCCACTGTGAGCGGTGGAGAGGTTCTCCTCCTTAACCCTACGGCCGGAACCATCGGTATGATCATGCCCAGCCGTGCGGTGTGGATCAATGGTAATTATGCTACCAATGCCGGTATTGCCCGCGAGATATTCAATTACGACGATCAGGGTCGCCAGCTTTCTGTCGGTGAGGCTTTCCGCCGTGGAATGAATGCTTATCGGAGCGATAACTCTCTGAAGTATTGCCTCATCTCCGATCCGGCTCTAAAGCTGCCTTTGCCCACACGCTCCGTGGAGATTTCCTCTATCAATGGGAAGACACTCTCGGATGATCCCGCCGATTTCCCGGTGATCCCTGCTCTTGGGAAGGTAAGCGTGGAAGGCTTTATCGCAAATCCTGACGGAACTGCCGATGAATCTTTTAATGGCATCATCGACCTCACGCTTTACGATGCCGAGACCGTGGTGGAAACTTCCGGCCTGGGACGAGGTCTGGAGCGTACTTTCAATGAACGCTCCTCACGCCTCACTTCAATAGCTGTCAAAGTGGAGAAGGGACATTGGAAAACCACTCTAAGCCTCCCCGCCGAGATTGCCAACAATTTCTCTCCGGCCCTAATCTCTTCCTATGCCTGGGATAATACCACCGGGAATGAAGCCCATGGCAGATGCGAAAGCCTCTATGTATATGGTTTCGATGCAAATGCTCCGGAGGATAAGACTCCTCCGCAGATCACAGATCTTTATCTGAATTCGAAGACATTCCAGCCGGGTGGAGTGGTGAATACCAATCCCATCCTTTTCGCCAAACTCTTCGATGCTTCCGGAATCAATATCTCGGACGCTGCAATCGGCCATCAGCTATCGCTGACCCTCGACGGAACTAAGATCTTCACCGATCTAAATGGATATTTCACCACCGATCCTGAAAAGGAAGGTGCCGGTTCGCTATGCTATCCTCTTGAGAATCTCACTCCGGGAAAGCATACTCTTCTGCTGACAGTGTGGGATAACGCCAATAATCAGGCTTCTTCCGAAATTGAATTCAATGTCGGAGCGGCCCTCGATCCCGTGATCACAGGATTGGGAACTAATGTCAATCCCGCCTCCACAAGTGTGATATTCACTCTGACTCTTGATCGTCCGAACACGCATCTTGACTGCGAACTCGATGTCTTTGATCTTTCCGGACGCAAAGTATGGAGCAATCATGGCGCCGTGACCACGAATATGGAGAGCACCACTTCCATGGATTGGGATCTACGTGACACCTCCGGTACCCGTGTACCCCGTGGTATTTATCTTTATCGCGCCACAGTCCGTACTCCGGAGGGAACATGGTCGTCACAGACCCGCAAACTCGCTGTAACAGCTCAGTGATTTCATAGTGTAATTCATTTAAGTAGCCGTTTAATTAAGTAGCCGTTTAATGAAGATATTCGTATTTCTCTCAGAGGCCATGATGGCCATTCCCGATTCAACAATCGTGAAAAACGGTAATCCGGTCTATCTCCCTGATTTCGACCCCAATATTACCGCCCGCCCGTACATGGCCCTGAGAATCGATCGGCTCGGTAAGTCAGTGTCTCCGCGATTTGCCTATAGATATTTCGAACAGGTTGCGCCATGCCTGCTTCTTACAGCGGAAACCGAGCTTCAGCGTCTGCGCGAACAAGGATTACCTTGGACTGAAGCATTTGTTTTCGATAAGTCGTGTGTCTTAGGAGATTTTATTCCTCTCCAGAGATGGAGAGAGGAGACAATCACTCTTGAGCTCCATGACTCTAATTCATGGAAACTCTCCCTCCCCGAGGAGCGGATAATGTACGACTGTATCGCCAAAGCATCGGAACGCAACACTCTCAAAATCGGAGATCTCATTCTCATCCCTCTTAATTCCGATCTCCAGCCCTCTCCTCTGCTTCCGGATTCGCTCTGGACCATCAATTTCAATTCCAGCCCCCTCCTCAAACTTCCCCTCCGATAATTAAATAAGAATTATATCTTCCCGTCGACGCGAAGCTCGTTTCCGTCCCGGCTCTGCCGGCCTCCTCACCTCATCGGCTCGCAGCTCGTTTCCGCCCCGGCTCTGCCGGCCTCCTCACCCGTCGGCGCGAAGCTCGTTGCGTGCAGCGCGGCACAGCGCTGATATAAGTCATTCCCCTCTTTCTTACCTTTCCTTTCATGAATCGATTCTTTCAGATATCTATAATTGCGCTGACAGTGCTTTCCGGCTCTGTCTCCGCATCTGTCACCTTCTCCTTCAAACCATCATCAGCACTTGCCTCCGGGAAATGGGTTAAGGTTTTTACCGGAGAATCCGGTATCTATGAGATTCCTTATTCCCGTCTGCGGGAAATGGGATTTTCCAATCCTTCGAAAGTAGGAGTATATGGTTCGGGAGCTGCCCCTAAATCTCTTTCCTTTACCGATCGCAACGGCACTCCGCTCGTGACAGACGATCTCAATCCGGTTGCTGTATACCATCGGGATGACAAACTTATCTTCTACGTTCAGGGACCGACTGATATTTCTTTCACCGGAACCTATTTTGATCGCAAGGATATAAATCTATATACTAAGCGCGGGGCCTATTTCCTTACCGATAAGGATTCCGAACCGCTCCGGATGTCGACATTCACGCCCTCCAACGGGAGTAAGAAGGAATATAAAAGCGGTATGGATTACATTGTCCATGAACGCGATCTCTTTCACAATACCACCTCTACCGGACAATTATACTGGGGTGAGAGTCTGATTGATACCACCCTTTACAGCTGGCCCGTGGAGATCCCTTACGTAGATCTGTCGCGTAAAGCCACAATGATCTGTAAGATCTATGCCAGTCCGGCAAGTTCGGGAAATGTATCTTTCGGTGTGATGAACTCCGAGGGAAACTGCACTTACCGTATACAGCCCCCGGCAGAGAAGGTGTTCCGCACACAAAGTGTCACCACTGCCAATCCATCGTTACGCTCAAACCGGTCGATGGTTTTCGTGGAATGTGATAATCCTTCCGGCTCTTTTATCAATATCGACTATTGGACTTTCTCCTATCCCAAACTCCTCCCTGATTTCACCAACCCCAATTCAGGAAATCAGGAACGCATATTCATCACTCCCCAGTCGCTCGAACAAGGTCTGTTGCCTTTCAATACTCCAAAGCAACTCATTTCTTTTGATGTCAGCAATCCCGAAAAACCTTATATTCTTGCTTCCGATCGTGAGGGAGACATTCTGAGTGCCTACTTCCAGCCTAAGACTTCCTGCAATCAGATTATCGTATGTGATCCTGATCGCGAGCAGATGACCATTTCGGGATACGAACCCGTGGATAATACCGATATTCACTCGCTCGCGTCCGAGGGAGCCGATATGCTTATAGTCACTACCGACCGTTACCTCAATCATGCCCGTCGACTGGCCGACCTCCACGACAGATACAATCAGACAAAGGCTGTGGTGGTGCGACTCAAGGATGTATATAATGAATTCTCCCAGGGAGTTCCGGATCCAATTGCTATTCGCGGAGTGGTAAAGGATTTTTATGATAATGGCTCTAGGAAGCTTAAGAATCTTCTCCTTTTCGGTCCAGTCTATGGAGATGTGCGGGCAATGGAAGCCGAAGGGAATGCCGAAGAAAATATGATCGCTTTCCAGGGAACATTGGTCACAATCGAGGGTGCCGCTCCCAATGTAATGGATATTTATGGATACACTTCCGATTACATCAATACAGGGAGTCTGGCGGATAATACGATGGAAGTCGGAGTGGGAACCCTTCCTCTCTATTCGGAAGCCGATGCCGAACGTTGTATCCGCAAGACAGAGCGCTATCTCACCGACGACCGTAAGGCAATCTACGTCAACGAGCTCTTTTCCGTGGGAGGTACCGGAGAAGACCATACCCATGAATTGCAGGCTTCAATGCTTGTGGATTCAATTCTCTACAAAACCGGAAACCTCCCCATGGAGTGTGTCACTCCCGTTCTGGCCATAGATGCCTTCGGTCTCAAAGAGGCACGCAGGAAGTTTATAGATAATCTTACACGCGGCTCTCTATTCACCTGGTATCACGGTCACGCAAGCTATTATCTCCTGAATCAGGAGCGTGGATTCTTCACTAATGCTGATATTCCGCAGATGCGTAACGAGCATCTCGGATTCCTCTTTGTCGGGGGCTGCGATCTTTCCGGCACCGACTGGAAACGCCGGGGCCTTGGTGAAAATTTCGTAACCGGAACTGACCATGGTATGGCCGGCATTATCATGTCGCCGCGAACTTCGTGGTCAGGACAAAACTTCAAGCTGGCCACTAATTTATGTCGCGCGCTCTTCAATCAACGTGGCACTTCCACGCGGAAACGTGTCGAGACGCCTACCATCGGAGAGGTCTACGCCGATACTAAGTCCCCTTCAAAAGAATCAAATGATCTCAATTATATCTATATCGGCGATCCGGGTCTGAAGATTCCCGTGCCTCTGGCGCGGATCTCCACCGGCCCTCTGAAATCGGCTGCCCCCGGGGCCCCGGTCAGTCTTAAGGGACAGATCACAGATCTTGACGGAAATCCGATTAAAGACTTCAATGGACAGATAATGGCTAAGATAATGGCCCCCGCCGTGACTCTTACCTCAGCCGATTATCAAAGCGGAACCATCAATGAAAAGCCTTGGAAGGCAATGGAGATAAAATATGTCGACGACCGTCAGGGCATATTCGAAGGGACAGTTAAAGACGGTGAATTCACCCTCGATGTGCTTCTTCCGGCTAATGCCGACACATGGAGCGGCCAGGAACTCCCGATTTATCTCAGCGCCTACGATCATTCAATCTTCGCCGGAGCTGCCGACAAGACTTCCGTGTTTGTCCTTTCTCAGTCTGCATCTGATCAGCGCGACCGTACGGCTCCATCTCTGATGGTGACATACGATCCGGAGGCTATGGCTATCCGTGGATCTCTATCCGATAATCTGGGGTCGGCTCCGGGAGCGGTGGAAGCAACTATTGATTCCGACCGCCTGGCTGTAATTGATCTTTCGGGATCTGCCATCCGCGCCTCACGTCAGTTTATGGTTCCGGCCCACCACCTTAACCCGGGCTCTCATTCAGCCACATTGACTGCTGTCGACTGTGCCGGGAATCCTACTGAGATGAAGATAAACTTCACAGTTCCGGAATGGAAACCTGCAATCTCAATAGCATTGGAATCTGCAATAGTGAAAGAATCTCTGGAATTTTCTCTTCCCGGCCTTCCGGCAGGTGAATTTGAGATTACCATCATGGATGAGGCCAACCATACCGTTGGGCGCCGGCTTATCGACCGAAACCACCTCTCATGGGATTGCCGCAATAGTGAGGGAAATCCCCTCTCGACCGGCCTATACCGGATGAGAGTGGCAGGAGCTCAGTCTTCCAATGCCCATCTCTGCTCGGCATGGAAATATTTTGCCGTGATAGAATAAAGATCCATTACAAATTAAACTCTATTCCTTGAAATTATGAGATGGAGGTCCCTCATAGTCACGGCAGATGCAATATTGAGGGTCGAAATAAGTTATTACAATAGCGGGCGTCTTTCCGGCGCCCGCTTTTTCAAATCTTAGACCTTAGCTACTCAACATGAATCTACGATATCTCTTCACCCTATTTCTTGCCATATCTCTCGGTGCGACAATCGCTTACGCCGAGAATGATATTAAGGATAATGAGTTTAACCCCGTCAATACCGGTGTGACCACACTCTCCATTGCACCCGATGCCCGGGGAAGCTCGTTGGGTAACCTTGGTGCGGCCACTGATCCGGATATGAACTGCCAGTTCTGGAATCCCTCCAAGTATGCTTTCGGATATTCCCAGGGTGGCCTTTCCCTTTCCTATACTCCCTGGCTCCGTAAGATTGTCAATGATATCTTCCTTGCTAATCTCGCCGGATACTGGAAACCGGGTAGTGGCGATAATCAGGCTATAAGTGCCTCTCTCCGTTATTTCTCTCTCGGTGAGGTCACAGTCGGTGGGGATGCCATGACCATCAATCCTTATGAGTTTGCCTTCGACCTCGGGTATTCCCGTAAGTTGTCAGAGAAATTCTCTATGGGTGTGGTGTTACGATATATTCTTTCAGATCTGTCTTATACCGATGCCACTTCCGGCGAAAGCAACACTGCGGCTTCGGCCTTCTCTGTCGACCTTTCCGGATATTATGTCACATATCCGATGGTCGGCCGTAACGAGTGTCAGTTCTCCTGGGGCTTTGACATTTCGAATATCGGTACGAAGGTAAGCTATGACCATGGGGCCAACAATGCTTTTCTCCCGACCAATCTCCGTTTGGGCGCCAATTTCATGTTCCCGCTTGCGGATTACAATACACTCTCTTTCGGCCTCGATCTGAATAAACTCCTCGTACCGACCAAACCACGTCCGAAAGATTATGAAATGGAGACTGCCGAGGGTCAGCAAGAGTATCAGGAAGCTTTGGATAAATGGCAGAATATGTCGCCCATCACCGGTATCTTCAAGAGTTTCTCCGATGCTCCCGGCGGGGTCGGAGAGGAACTGAAGGAAATCGGAGTCTCATTAGGTGCAGAATATGCCTACAATCAGCAGTTCTTCGCCCGGTTGGGATACAATTACGAACATCCAAGCAAAGGTGGTCGCTCGTATTTCGCTTTCGGTGCGGGATTCTCGCTTAATGTGGTTCAGCTTGATGCCTCCTATATGATGGCCACGGCTCAGAGCAGTCCCCTCGATCAGACTCTGCGCTTCACTCTCACATTCGATATGGATGGTCTGCGCGACCTCATCGGCAAGCGTCGTCGCTAATTTCCCCTGCCGGACGATTTTTTTGAATAATTCATTAATAACCAATTAGAGTCTTATGTTCCGAATCGGTCAGGGATATGATGTCCATCGTCTTGTTGAGAACCGCGCACTGTTCCTCTGCGGAGTCGAAGTGCCGCATGAGTTAGGTTTGTTGGGCCATAGCGATGCCGATGTGGCGATTCACGCTCTATGCGATGCTCTCCTCGGTGCGCTCGCTTTAGGCGACATAGGGAAGCATTTCCCCGATAGCGACCCGAAATATAAGGGAATCGACAGTAAGATACTCCTCCGTGAAACAATGGCTCTGATCCGTCGTCGCGGTTATACGATCAATAACTGCGATATCACCATCTGCGCCGAACGCCCCAAACTCGCTCCCCACATTGAGACCATGCGTCGCACTCTTGCCGAGACCATGGGCTGCGATATGACTCTTGTTTCCGTAAAGGCCACCACAACGGAACGCCTCGGATTCACCGGCCGTCAGGAGGGAATCTCCGCCTATGCCGTGGTGCTCTTACGCAAGGCCTGAGAAAGCGTACATCCATAGCGTTCTTTCGAGGATATCTGGATCCGGTAACGATCCAACACTATTATAAACTTCTTAAGATGACCGATCTCGTCTATCATCTTTTTGTAATCCTCTTCTTAGTCTGGGGAGCATGGTCCGGTTATCGGAAAGGTTTCTCTCAGATGGTGCCGTCTTGCATAGGGTTAGCAGTCGGTGCGCTCTGCTCATATGTTTTTCGTTTTCCGGTGGAAGATTGGATCACATCTGAATTTCCCGACCTTGCCCGAGGATCCTGCGGCGAATTTGTGGTCAGCACTCTTGCCTGCTCCTCCATTTTCTTAATTTCTTATACGGCCTTTTTTCTTATCACATATCCTTTGGCCCTCATCTTCCGGAATATAGAGACCGGCCTTTTTGATTCCGTCGCCGGAGCCATATTCGGTCTCTTGAAATATGGTGTTTTCATATCACTGTTCTTCAACCTCTTTGTCTGTCTCTTCCCCTATTGCCGGCTCACTGAATACGCCCGCCATGATGATGGCGACATTGTCCATGAAATCATGCTCCTTTCTCCATGGATAATGGGAAGTGTGAATATCGATGGGCTTCAGCATGCCCTTCAGCTTGAAGAAGCCGGCCATATAAGCTGATGATGTCGTCTAACTATCAGGGGCCGAATTTGTTGTATAGATAGCAGCAATCCCAATTCATCACACTGATTTTTATCAGCTACATTTGCGGGGGGTTTTATCTCTGCGGAATTATCATTAATTTTGTAAGTAGTTACTAAAAATTAATGAACCAATAAAACGCAGTTATTTTGGTGCAGATTTTGCCGCAGAAGGAAGGAGCATACTTTCGTATGCGACTGACTGATAAGGTAAAAGATGCCCAAAAGAACAAGTTTTATGGTTCAAGATATTCCTACTACTTGGGAAACATATATCGTTTAATTTTCAGTAACTACTTAATAAGTAAGAAGTTTTCTTGCTTATTAGCAATTTTGCAATATAACCCGAGCGGGAGCCGCATCCCAACCGATATGATCCCTCCTGCAGCAAAATATACAGACGATAATGCTTAAAATCAAGGATCTTCACGCCGAAATTAATGGCAAGGAAATATTAAAAGGAATCAATCTCGAGGTTAATCCCGGAGAAGTACACGCTATCATGGGCCCTAATGGTTCGGGAAAGTCGACACTCTCAATGGTGCTGGCCGGAAATCCCGCTTATACCCCCACCGGTGGCGAAGTGGAATTTGTCGGTAAAGATCTTCTGGCCATGACTCCTGAAGTGAGAAGCCATGAAGGCCTGTTCTTAGGATTCCAGTATCCGGTTGAGATTCCCGGGGTCTCGATGGTGAATTTCATGCGTGCCGCTGTCAATGCCAAACGCGAATATTTCAATGAGCCACCGATGTCGGCCACTGAATTCCTGAAAATGATGCGCGAGAAACGCGCTGTGGTAGAGCTGGATAATAAACTCGCCTCCAGGTCTGTAAACGAAGGTTTCTCCGGTGGTGAGAAGAAGCGTAATGAGATCTTCCAGATGGCTGTGCTCGAACCCAAGCTTTCCATTCTCGATGAGACCGATTCCGGCCTCGATATCGATGCCCTCCGCGTTGTGGCCGAAGGTGTCAATAAACTCAAGACAGAGAATAACGCCACAATCGTCATCACCCATTATCAACGTCTGCTCGATTATATAAAACCCGATTTCGTGCATATCCTCTATAAGGGCCGCATCGTGCGTACAGGAGGGCCCGAACTCGCTCTCGAACTTGAGGAGCGTGGTTACGACTGGATCAAAGAAGAGGAAGACCGTAAAATGGCTGATAACGAGAAAGGAGAAGCGAAATGAATGCACTCACCCAATATCTCGATCTCTATAGGGAACATGCCGGGCTGATTGATTCCAATTCCGCTCCGGCAATGAATGCCCTGCGCCCGGAGGCTGCGGCGATACTTAAGGATACCACACTCCCTAAGGCCGATTATGGTATCTACCAGAACTGTGATCTCTCCGCTATGCTCGCTCCCGATTACGGCCTCAACATTGCCCGTATCGATATCGATGTGAATCCCGCTGCCACATTCCATTGCGATGTTCCCAAACTGGGCGGTGAGCCTTTTGTGGTGACCAATGATATTGTCAACCCCTCATCCCCGGCCCACCTGCCCGAAGGAGTTTATGCCGGAAGTATGCGCGAATTTGCTCAGAAGAATCCGGACCTCTTCGCTTCATTCTATGGCAAAGCGGCTGCTATGGATAATCCTATTGTGGCTCTCGACACTATGCTTGTTCAGGATGGATTTCTCCTTTATATTCCAAAAGGCTTGAAGATTGAGAAGCCTCTGCAGCTTGTCAATATCCTTCAGAATGGTGCTCCTCTCATGGCTGTACGCCGACTGCTTATCATCCTTGAGGAGGAAGCTGAGGCAAAGCTCCTGGTCTGCGACCATACTCAGAATCCGCAGGTAGATTTCCTCGCACTCGAAACAGTCGAGATTTTCGCTGACCGCAATTCGAGGTTTGATTATTATGCCCTTGAGGAATCATCTGCCCTCACCCATCGCATATCGGCCCTCTACTGTGATCAGAAACAGGGTAGTAAGGTAGTGATCAACAGCATGACCCTCTATAACGGCACGACCCGTAACGAGTATTTCTGTCGCCTGCAGGAGCCGGACGCTGAGCTCCATCTCTTAGGTCTTGGTATTGAGGATGAGAAACGCAGGGTATCTTCCTATTCCCGCATCAGTCATGATGCTCCGCATTGTAAATCAGACGAGCTCTTCCGTTTCACAGCCGATGATGAGGCGCGCGCAGCCTTCATTGGCCGTATATTCGTGGCTCCGGGAGCTGTCGGAACAGAGGCTTATCAGTCTAACCGGAATCTTCTTGGCTCCGACACTGCCCGAATCGAAAGTATGCCCGAACTGGAAATCTACAACGATGATGTGAAATGCTCGCATGGTTCGGCTGTCGGTCAGCTTGATCCTCTGCAGTTGTTCTATATGCGTACCCGTGGCATCAGCGAAGATACAGCCCGTCTGCTCCTCAAGCAGGCTTTTATGGCAGATATCATTGATGGAATAGCTGTCGAGACGCTGCGTGACCGTCTGCATATCCTGGTGGAACGTCGCTTCTCAGGGGCTTCTTCGGCTTGTGCCTCATGCGCCGGATGTAATAGCCACAAAGAATAATCGAATGAGTTACGATATAGATAATATTAGAGACGAGTTTCCGATCCTTCAGCGTAAGGTGGGCGATCGGCAGCTCGTCTATCTTGATAATACAGCCACTTCTCAAACCCCTCACAGAGTGGTGGAAGAGGTTGTGGCCGGTTATGAACATACCAAAGCCAATGTCCATCGCGGCGTCCACACCATTTCTCAGGAAGCCACCGACCTTATGGAGCATACACGTCGCAGAGTGCAGGGTTGGATAAATGCGCGTAGCTTTGAGGAAATTATCTTTACCCGGGGCACCACCGAATCAATTAATCTTGTTGCGTCCTCTTTCGGTCAGAGGTTCCGGGAGGGTGATGAGGTGATTCTTACGGTAATGGAGCATCATGCCAACATTGTTCCCTGGCAGCTGTTGCGCCAACGCACCGGAATTGTGCTGAAGGTGGTCGGTATAAACGACCGTGGTGAACTGGATCTCGACCAATACCGCTCCCTATTCTCCCCTCGCACGGTAATGGCCTCTTTCACCCATATCAGCAATGTGCTCGGCACAGTGAATCCTGTCAAGGAGATGACCGCCTTTGCTCATTCACGAGGCGTACCGGTGCTGGTGGATGGAGCACAGGCTATTCCCCATCTCCGCCCCGATATGCAGGATATCGATTGCGATTTCTACGTTTTTTCTTCGCATAAGATGTACGGCCCGACCGGAGTCGGAGTTCTTTACGGCCGCAAGGAATTGCTCGAATCAATGCCTCCCTATCAGGGGGGCGGCGAGATGATAAAGCATGTCTCATTCGAACATACCACCTTCGCCGACCTTCCATTTAAGTTTGAGGCCGGAACGCCCGACTATGTCGGCCTAAGGGCTTATGCCGGGGCTTTCGACTTCATTGAGAGAGTGGGGATAGAGTCCATCCATGAGCATGAGAAAGCTCTGCTGGATTACACCACTCCCCGTCTTCTTGAAATTCCGGGATTAAAGATCTATGGCTCTCAACCCCAAAAGGCTGCAGTGATCTCCTTTAATATCGGCGACGCCCATAACTATGATGTCGGCTTCCTGCTCGATAAATTGGGTGTAGCCGTCCGCACGGGTCATCATTGCGCTCAGCCCCTTATGGAACGCCTTGGCATTCCCGGAACAGTACGGGCTTCCTTTGCAGCTTATAACACCTTTGAGGAGGCTGATGCGCTTATAGCCGCAATCAAACGGGTGGTCCCGATGTTGATGTAGTATAGAAGAATAGTCAGAACATACAAAGAGCGGATGAACCCCGATTGAGGATCATCCGCCCTTTTCATTTTAATTTTGATTAATTCCCGTTGAGGTAGGATTTAGCCGCATCCTTGAGCGATTTGCCGTCGAAGCCTTCCACATCATCCACCAGATAGACTCCGTCGGTGAGCTTGGTGAGAATCACCACATAGCCTTTATCTCCGTAAGATTCTCCTGTGACCTTGACCTTGGCCGTATCATTTCCGATAAGGTCGAGGATTTCCACGTCCTTGAGATTGCCCGGGTCTTGCGACAGAGTGAGAATATCATAATCAAAGAAACCAATCTCGCCGGCATCTTTTTTATTCACTTCATCTATCACCTGCTGGAAATCCGGAGTAAAGGATTCTGGCGGACGCATATTATAAATTTCGCGTACACTTGTCACAATCAGCCCCTGGTCCTGTTCCTGAGTCTGTGCCTGCTTCGCGCTATCAACCTCATTCACAGTTTCCACCATAGAAACGATTGAATCCAGAGCGGCTGCTGAATCAGCCTCCTTATCGCCTTTCTTACCTCCGCAGGATATCATACCTCCGGCCAAAACACATGCCAATCCGACAATCACAAGTTTATTCATAAAATCAATCAGTTTTATATTTAGAAGTTGTCTAAACTTATTTTTTATTAACAATTGCGAGAGATTTTTGAACTGATTCTGTCACTCGAAGAGGTAGCAACCTTTCGGTTGGTACCGATGAGAGGGGCAGAAGCAGTCAATTGAAAATCGACGAGTTTCCATAAAAAACAGAAACTGACGAGTCAAAAAGATCCGCAAGGGTTAATAAAAGAATGTAAGAGTAGATTCGTTTAACATTCGTAAATAAGTTTAGACAACTTCTTAGTTACAAATATAATCTTCTCAAATGATTTTACAAAATCTCCGCTAATCTGAAGATGCATGAATTGTGCCGTTGGAGTTGCATCAGGATGGTGTCACGCCTCTCATGCGGTCGTCAAATGCCGACAGAGCCGCCTTTGCTCCCTCTCCCTGCGCTATCACTATCTGCTTATAGGGTACGGACGTGACATCTCCGGCACCATATACACCGGTAATATTTGTGCGGCAGGTGGCATCCACCTCAATCTCACCTCTGCCTGTCAGTTTCACTTCCTCGGCAAATACCTGACTGTTGGGACTCAGACCGATCTGAACGAATACTCCCGATACGGGATAGTCGGTCACTTCCCCGGTCTTACGATCCTTAACTTCTATGGAGGTAACATTTTTACCATTACCTTTCACTTCTGTTACTGCAGATTCCAGATGCACGGTCACATTATCGAGCGATCCAAGCTTTTTCTGAAGCACTTCATCAGCTTTCAGCTGATCCAGGAATTCGAATACATCCACATGCGTGCAGATTGCGGCAAGATCAATCGCAGCCTCGATACCGGAGTTACCTCCACCCACCACGGCCACCCGCTTGCCGGCAAAGAACGGGCCATCACAGTGTGTACAGAATGCCACTCCCTGGCCGATATACTGTTCCTCACCGGGAACATTCATGCGGCGCCAGGATGCTCCCGTGGCAAGGATCACGGCAGGCGATTCAAAGCTCTCTCCGCTATCGGCTATCAGTTTCTTTGGGAAGCCCTTCAGGTAGGCCCCGGTGAGCTTACGGTTATCGAATACCTTTATGCCATTTGCTTCAAGGAGTGAACGGAGTTCGGAGGCGAATGCTGTTCCTGTGGTGAGAGGTACAGAAATAAGGTTCTCGATATCTCCTGTATCCTTCACCTGACCGCCGATACGGCCAGCCACTACAGCTACTTTCATTCCCTTACGGGCCAGATAGACAGCCGATGTGACACCCGCAGGCCCTCCACCTGCTACCACTGCATCGAAGCCAAGCGCGACGTGGTCTTCCACTCCGTTATCATTGCTCGTGCCAAAAGCTTCGGCAAGCTTGCTTACTAATTCTCCTAACGATGCCTGACCCACACTCAGCAGATTACCGTTGGCATAGATGGTCGGCACGCCATTGATATTGTAATCCTTCACCATCTGGGGTGCCACACCTCCATCCACCACCATATTCTTTATCTGCGGGTTGAGCAGGGCTATGAGATTGAGCGCCTGCACCACATCCGGACATATCGAACACGTTAGAGACACAAAACTCAAAATATCCACCGGGCCATTTATGGAACGGATACGATTAGCCATAGCCTCGTCCGGCAGATTCTTTCCTATTCCTCCGGCATTGAGCACGGCTAAGATAAGAGAGCTGAATTCGTGGCCACCGGGAACACCGCAGAACGATACTCCCGCAGGCATCTCATCCTTCCATAGCTCCACCACAGGTGCATCTTCCGGTGTCGGAGCATCCTCTATCCTCATGGTCAGTTGATCTGATACCGATACGAAATCACCGATAAATTCCTCCATCTCCTTTCGTTTTTCACTCCCGGCCATGCCTTTCACGAGAAGCATTACCGGAGTTGATAGCGCGCTGAAGATAGTGCGTAATTGTTCGAGTGTTGAGTTATCTAATTTTGCCATTTTTTATTTTTATAAGAGTAAAAAACGGGGGAAAGCCTTCGAAGCCCTCCCCCGTTGATATTGGTGTTTTAGTCAGAACTGATATTCAGTAATTAGATCTTACCGACCAGATCGATAGAAGGCTTAAGAGTCTCAGCGCCCTCTTTCCATTTAGCCGGACATACCTCGCCGGGATGGGCTGCTACAAACTGAGCTGCCTCTACCTTACGAAGGAGTTCATCGGCATTTCGGCCGATACTGTTGTCCTGAATCTCCACGAGCTTGATCAGACCCTCGGGATCGGATACGAATGTGCCACGATATGCCATACCGCTCTGCTCATCCATCACGCCGAATGCACGGGCCAGCAGACCTGTCGGGTCGGCAAGCATGGGATAATTGATCTTCTTGATGGAATCGGAAGTATCGTGCCATGCTTTGTGCACGAAATGAGAATCGGTGCTCACTGAATATACTTCCACACCCATCGACTTAAGCTTATCGTATTTCTCTGCGAGATCCACAAGTTCTGTGGGACATACGAAAGTGAAGTCAGCGGGATAGAAGAAGAACACGGCCCATTTGCCGAGTACATCCTTATCTGTTACGGTCTCGAATTTACCATCATGGTAGGCCTGAACCGAAAACTCCGGAATGTGTGTGTTGATTATTGTTTCCATAGTATCTTTGTTTTATAGTGTTTTCTATTTTATTGTGTTTTCCTTATATTCTCTGATTCCCTTTTTACCCGGGATTCAATAATAAAACACCTGACCCGACTCTAAAGTTATCAATATATCAGCACCTTAACTAATATTAACTACCTATTCCTCCTACGTATTCATTCACCCTCAAACTTCCTCCATTCCTACAACTTTGTGTATCCTTTCAATAGAAAGGACATCGGAGGATATATGAAATCCCGGCCAGGGAGATCTCCTCGGCCGGGATTTTATTAAAAACGATTAAGATCAGGGTGTTACTGATTCTTGCCGTGACAGTTCTTGTATTTCTTGCCTGAGCCACATGGGCAGGGATCATTGCGGCCTATCTTCGGATCAGCCTTCACCGGTTGCTGCGGTGTATGTGCGCCTCCGGCATTCTGGGCTGCCTCACGCTGAGCGTTCTCTCCGGGATAGGATTCATGAGAGGTGGTATACTTACCATAGCTGCTGTTGGAAGATCCATTGCCTAAATCGCGCTGGATCTCTCCCTGCGGTTCTCCCGACTTGCGACGGGCTGCCGCCTTGGCCTGAGCCTCAGCCTGAAGGGCGCGGGCACGTGCCTGCATTTCCTCCACTTCCTTCATAGCATTGCGCTGTGCCTCAACCTGAGCCTGACGACGTGCCACCTGAGCCTGACGCTGTGCCTCTGCCTCTGCCTCGCGCGCTGCCTTCGATTCCTCATAGTCGGGCACTGCGAGCTTACCGCGCATCAGGGTCGACACCACCTTGGCATTCATCTCCTCAACCATCTTCTTCCAGAGGTTGAAAGCTTCAATCTTATAGATCACGAGCGGATCCTTCTGCTCGTAAGAGGCATTCTGAACCGACTTGCGCAATTCATCCATCTCGCGGAGCTGCTCCTGCCATGAGCTATCAATCGAAGAAAGCAATACAGCCTTCTCCCATGCCTTGGCCAACGGACGGCAATCTTTCTCATAGCATTCATTGATATCGGCACGAACACTGAAAAGACGACGGCCATCGGTCATCGGGACAGTAACGGGACCTGTCGCTCCACGCTCCTCCACGAATTCCTTGATATATGGTTTGGCTCCTTCGGCAATCTTTTCCTCCAGACGATGGAAACGTGCCATCGCAGCCTCAGCTAATTTCTCCGCGATCTGATTCTGGTCGAGCTTGGCATACTCCTCCTCGGAGAAGGGAGCCTCGATAGCGAGCACCTTCGACACCTCATTATTGAAATCAGCGTAACCCTCATACACGCCTCCTGCCAGAGAGGCCGCTGTCTCATATATCATATTGGCGATATCAGCTCCGATACGCTCCCCCTTAAGGGCATTCTGACGACGGCCATAGACACCCTTACGCTGGGCATTCATGATATCATCGTATTCCACAAGACGCTTACGGATACCGAAGTTATTTTCCTCCACACGCTTCTGGGCATTCTCGATACTCTTGGTCACCATGCTGTTCTCCAGCATCTCACCCTCCTTGAAGCCCATACGGTCGAGCATCTTCACCACACGCTCGTTGGCGAACAGACGCATCACAGTATCCTCGAACGATACGAAGAATACCGAACTACCCGGGTCGCCCTGACGGCCGGCACGACCGCGAAGCTGACGGTCGACACGACGCGATTCATGACGCTCCGTACCGATGATTGCCAGACCACCCGCATCCTTCACTTCCTGAGGAAGCTTGATATCCGTTCCACGACCCGCCATGTTGGTGGCTATGGTCACGGTACCTTTCTTACCGGCCTGAGCCACGATATCGGCCTCTTTCTGATGGAGCTTAGCATTCAGCACCTGATGATCGATCTTACGCAGCTTAAGCATTTTCGACAGCAGCTCGGAAATCTCTACAGAAGTGGTGCCGACCAATACCGGGCGTCCGGCATTGACCATATCCTCCACTTCCTGAATCACGGCCGCATATTTCTCTTTCTTTGTACGATAGACACGGTCGTTCATATCCTGACGCAATACGGGACGGTTGGTCGGAATCTCGATTACGTCAAGCTTATAGATATCATAGAACTCTCCTGCCTCTGTCATAGCCGTACCGGTCATACCGGCCAGCTTGCGGTACATACGGAAATAGTTCTGCAGCGTAATTGTGGCATAGGTCTGTGTGGCAGCCTCCACTTTCACACCCTCCTTAGCCTCGATGGCCTGATGAAGGCCGTCGCTGTAACGGCGACCCTCCATGATACGGCCTGTCTGCTCATCCACAATCTTGATCTTATTGTCGTCGAGCACATACTCCACATCCTTATCAAAGAGTGTGTAAGCCTTCAACAGCTGATTCACCGTATGCACACGCTCCGCCTTCACTGCATAATTCTGAAGCAGGGCATCTTTCTTCTCCTGTTTCTCCTCTGAAGTGATATCCTCCGTATCCACCTCCGAGAGCTGACTTGCGATATCGGGCAGAATGAAGAAATCGGGATCCTGAGTGGTATCGGTCAGTACTGCGATACCTTTATCTGTTAACTCGATAGAATGGTTCTTCTCATCAATCACGAAATAAAGAGGCTCTACGGCCTTGGGCATCTCGCGGTTGTTGTCCTGCATATATTTGGCCTCGACCTTGAGCATGATCTGCTTGATACCATCCTCGCTGAGATAACGGATCAGCGGGCCATGCTTCGGGAGCGCCTTATAGACGCGGAATAGCGCCAGACCGCCTTCCTCCACATCTCCCTTGGCAATCTTATCCTTGGCCTCGAGAAGAAGACTCTGGGCGAGCTTACGCTGAGCATTGACCACCTTCTCCACATTCGGTTTGAACTGCTCGAACATCTGGTCGTCGCCCTTGGGCACCGGTCCGGAGATGATCAGCGGAGTTCGCGCATCGTCGATAAGCACGGAGTCGACCTCATCGACAATGGCATAGTAATGCTCATCGCGCTGCACGAGATCCTCGGTCTGCGTCGCCATATTGTCACGCAGATAGTCGAAACCGAATTCGTTGTTGGTTCCGAATGTGATATCGCTGCGGTAAGCCTTACGACGCTCCGGCGAGTTAGGTTCGGTCTTGTCGATACAATCCACAGTCAGACCATGGAACTGATAGAGAGGACCCATCCACTCGGAGTCACGCTTTGCCAGATAGTCGTTCACGGTCACCACATGCACTCCCTCACCGGTAAGGGCGTTGAGGAACACCGGAAGTGTAGCCACAAGGGTCTTACCCTCACCTGTAGCCATCTCGGCAATAGAGTTGGTTACCTTGCCCTTGTTCATGATACCATGAAGCACCATACCGCCGATCAGCTGGACATCGTAATGGCACATGTCCCATTTCATCAGGTTGCCTCCGGCGAGCCATTCAGTCTTGTAGATTGCCTTGTCGCCGTCGATTCTCACGAAGTCTTTTCCTGCAGCTGCCAATTCGCGGTCGGCATCTGTGGCGGTCACTTCGATAGTGTCATTGTCCTTGAAACGGCGTGCGGTCTCTTTGATCACAGCAAACACCTCCGGAAGCGCCTCATCGAGATTCTTGGCATAGACATCGAACATCTCCTCACGGAGGTCGTCGATTTTCTTCCAATGAGCATCACGTTTGTCATAATCAAGAGTCTCGATCTCCTCGCGGATACGAGCCATCTCATTTTTATATTCCTGTGCATCGCCACGCACCTTATCGCGTACCTTATCGATACGACCGCGGAGCTCATCATGGCTGATGCTCTTCAGCTCCTCGCTGATAGGATTGATCTCATTGTGCAGACGATCCCAGAGCGGACGCACAGCGCGCTCCGACTGATCGCCGAAAATCTTTTTGAATAGTTTGGATATCATTGGTTGATGTTTTTTCTTTTAATTGAATCTGAAATTGAGGTTATTTGAACACCTTGCTCTACCAAATTATTTGAGTAGAAGCGGTTTTGTTTCAGATCCATTAGGGCTTCGGATTCTCAGAATCCCGGCCACAGTCGGTGCTAAGGCCGTTGCATCCACCGGGGTAGAGATTATCTGCGCCTCCACTTCCGGTGCGAATATGAAGGCGGGAGTCATCACTGCCGCCTCACGAACCGGCCAGCTCACCGCCGGATAGTCCATATCCTCGGTCACTGTCCATCCGGGTGCGAACATCACCTGCAGGTCTGCCGCATGTTTTGGATCGGTTCCGGCTTTGAGACGCTCTGCTTTCGGGGTGTTTCCCGACAGGATATCATCTATGGTCAGCACCTCCGCCACACCGCTCATGCGGGAAAGAAAACCTCTGGCATCGTTCACCACATCTTCCTTTCTACGCCCGTTCAGGCTCACTCCCGCCAGGTCGAGCCATAGCTTACCATGACGGAAGGCTTTCACATATGCGCCGTTTCCATACTGGGCGGCCAAATAGGAATTGAGTAACGATGCAGCCTTACGGGTGGAGAATTCTCCGGTCGGTATGTTATATTTGGGGTTATCGCCGGAGGGATCGTTATAATAACCGGTAGAACTGAGCCATATTACGGAATTTCCCTTTCCCGCCACCTTATCCATCGCCTCAAACAGGCGAGCAAGCTCACGATCGAGCCGGATATAGGCATCTGCCAGTTCTGCCTTCGGTTCCCCTTCCTTCGCATATTTGTAAGGGGCTAACGTGTAGGCGAGATTAAGCATATCGGGCATCCCCCCTATTGATGGCTGCATGCCCTTAAGATATTCTATAGCTACATCCGTGACCTCACGATTTCCTAAGGGCGAGGAGGCAAATCGGATATATGCATCTTTCTCTTTTCTGGAGAAGGAATGGCGGAATGGCGATAAAGCCTTCTGCTTCGACATTCCCGGAAGAAGCGAGGCCGATACGGCCGGCTTCCATTGCATTGTATCGAGTCGTGCCGATAACGGCGATCTCAGATTACGCGTATTCACCGCTGCCGGCATCGGCCGATACCATGAGGTAGAGGCCCAGTTTCCGGTAGTGTTGTTGATCCACGCAGCTCCGGTGCCGGCATGTCCGGCCATTATCACGGCCTGCTGGGGATCCGTGGAAAGCGCATAGGCTGTCGCTGTTCCGTCGGAGGCCATAAGCAGTTCGTCGCTCAGCGTTGAGAGCCGCAGGGCTTCCGGAGTGTAGGAATCATTAGTCAGGCTCCCGCTGTTAGCGCCCTTTGCCAGAGCCGGAAACATCCGCGCAAGTTCCTGATCGTAGACCATTGCCGCAGGCACTCCCGTTTTCATCGGGTATGCTCCGGTCTGAAGCATTGCCGTAGCGGCCACTGCATCCAGTCCGTCGACCTTGAAGTCGACATCCTTCATATAGGCTCCCTGCTCCATAAGGCGGCGGAAGCCGTCGTTGCCGAAATGCTGCTTCAGGGCCTCGATATAGTCGGTGCGCAACTGATCCACCACAATACCCACCACAAGACGTGGCCCTCCGGGCATTGTCTGTGCCATGGCATTGAGCGTAGCCAACCCCACGATCATCGATGTGACGAGACGTCGGATCTCCTTTCTATTTCTTGAGCCCTTTTTCACTTCTATTTCGGTTCTTTTCGTTATCTTATCTTTTTTCGTTGTCTTATCTTTTTCTCTTGGGTCGGGTTTGTTTCGCGGAACTCGTCCTTGCTTTCACCACTTCCTCCTTCTCTACCTTATTCCGTGTGGCTATGATAGCATAAGTGGCAGCCAAAGCGAGCGTGGAACCCATAAGCGGGAAGAATGCCGGATTGGCACTCTGCATCTGGAAGGGCCACACTATCAATAGCACCCCCAATGAGATTATGTCATACCAGGCCATCGCCAAGGCGAGTATCTTCATACGCCGTGACAACACTCCCGGTATCATCAGCAGCTGCAGCGGGTTGAGCCAGAGCAGAAGCACATTAGGAGACGTGGCTTCATGCACCGACACGAACACAAGGAACGCCACCAGACAGCCGGCCAGACCTACCAGACCATACCATAGGCAATAGAGCCAGCGCCATATCCTATTGGTGCGTGCCATCCCCACACAGGCTCCCAAGCTGAGGAGAAACCATAGTCCGCAAATGAAAAGCGGTGTAAGATACCATGGTGTCGGAGGCAGCGAGGCATTCTCCACACCGGCATTTAATATCCGGCTATCCGACACAAGCTGCCGCCCGTCGGGGAAGTGTGCGCCCTGCACTCTTTCTGCCATATCCATCGGCACGAACATCTCTTCGCGTCCCGAGATCGGGACGTCTATCCCTGATCCTAAAGCAATATCTATGCCAAACTGATACCAGGGATATGCCGAATGATAGTGTCGCATCTGACGGCGGAAAGTGCCGTAGCGGACATGGTCGGGATAGGCCACACGCCCTCCGGCCACGCTGTCCACACGGTCGACAATCCGTGTGGCACAGTTGTCGCGTACGTAGTTGTAGCGGTAGACTCTGTTCTCGGGTCGCGCCTCTTCGCGAAGCATTCCAAGGAATCGCTTCGCTTCCTGTGGGGTGAAGTTGAGATCCTGCTCCAACACCTTCCGCCCTCCCCTCTGGTATTCAGGCAGGAAGTAATAGAAGGGATAGGCTCCGAGCATATAGTCGGTTTCTCCTTTCACGTAACGATAGGCGAAATTCGGAGTGTTGAAGTCGAATACTCCGTAATTCCATACCGAATCAAGCTGATGACCATCGGCATAGCCGCGCACTCTGATGGCCTCATGGCCGCAGAGCTCGTAGATTTCAGAGCCGGGCCAACAGGTCAGCAGACTAACTACAACCGAATCCCGCCTTTCTTCTCCCCGCATCTGCGGGAGGAAGAAAAACAGGATTGCAAGTGTTGTGATGAGATATTTCGAAACTTTTTGTATCAAAATTTCTTAGAATTCGCAGTTCTTCGGATAGCGCGGGAAAGGAATCACGTCGCGGATATTCTGCATACCGGTCACGAAGAGCACCAGACGCTCGAAACCGAGGCCGAAACCGCTGTGAGGCACCGATCCGAAACGGCGTGTATCCATGTACCAGTCCATACCGGTAAGACCAAGCTCCTCTACACGGTTCTTCAGCTTTTCATAGTTTTCCTCACGCTGAGAGCCACCGATAATCTCGCCGATCTTGGGGAAGAGCACATCCATTGCACGGACTGTCTTGCCATCATCGTTGAGCTTCATATAGAATGCCTTGATCTCCTTGGGATAATCGGTAAGGATCACCGGACGCTTGAAATGTTCCTCCACAAGGTATCTCTCATGCTCAGAAGCCAGGTCAGCACCCCAGAATACAGGGAATTCAAATTTCTTGCCGCTCTCTTCGAGAATCTTCACACCCTCGGTATAGGGCAGGCGGACAAAGTCGTTGTCCACCACAAACTTCAGGCGCTCCACGAGGTCTTTGTCGTAGTGCTCCTGCAGGAAGAGAATATCATCCATACAATGGTCGAGAGCATACTTCACGCAATATTTGATGAATTCCTCAGCCAGATCCATGTTATCCTGAATCTCATAGAATGCCATCTCAGGCTCAATCATCCAGAATTCGGAGAGGTGACGCGGAGTATTGGAGTTTTCAGCACGGAATGTGGGGCCGAACGTATAGATACAACCCAAGGCTGTGGCTCCGAGCTCTCCTTCGAGCTGGCCCGATACGGTGAGACATGCCTCCTTGCCGAAGAAGTCGGCTGAATAGTCCACCTTCCCATCCTCTGTCTTCGGAAGATCTTCCAAGGGAAGGGTCGTTACCTGGAACTGTGCGCCGGCACCCTCTGCGTCAGATGCCGTGATCAGCGGAGTGTGGAAATAGTAGAAGCCTTTATCATTGAAAAATTTATGGATCGCATAAGCCAAGGCGTGACGGATACGGAACACCGCGCCGAATGTGTTGGTACGCGGACGCAGGTGTGCGATATCGCGGAGGAATTCAAGCGTATGTCCCTTCTTCTGCAGAGGATAAGAATCGGGATCTGCTGTACCGTAGATCTCGAATTCTCCGGCCTGCACCTCCACGGTCTGGCCCTTACCCTGGGATTCCACCAGCTCACCCTGCACATGAATGCTCGAGCCTGTGGAGATACCCTTGAGGCTATCTTCCGAAAACTTCGCTAAATCGAATACAATCTGAAGATTCTTGATTGTGGTGCCGTCGTTGAGAGCCACGAACTGCACGTATTTGTTACCGCGTCGTGATCTCACCCAGCCCTTCACATCCACCTCCTTGCCGACATAGGCCGAGGGATCTTTCAGAAGGTCGGCGATGGTGACGCGTCGTATATCTTTCATCTATTTTTATCAATTATAGTGGTCTGCCGGAAGTCGGGATTGCCGACTTCCGGCATATGTTTCTATTCCGATATTGAAGTCGTTTAAACTTATTTTTTATTCACATTTGCGAGAGATTTTTGAACTGATTTCGTCACTCGAAGAGGTAGCAACCTCTCGGTTGGTACCGATGAGAGGGGCGGAAGCAGTCAAAAAGATCCGCAAAGGGGAATAAAAGAATGAAGGATATACCTAATTTTAACATTCGTAAATTAGTTTAAACGACTTCATTTTATTCAAAGCTTCCCATACGGAGGAAGTTAACTTCCTCCTGAGTCAGATAACGCCAGCGGCCGCGTGGCAGGTTCTTTTTTGTCAGGCCTGCGAAGTATACGCGGTCAAGTTTGGTGACACGATAGCCGAGGCTCTCGAATATACGGCGCACGATACGGTTGCGTCCGCTGTGAATCTCGATACCGGCCTGATTGCGGTCCGTATCAGATACATAACTGATAGCATCGGCATGGATTTCGCCATCCTCAAGTTCGATACCGTCGGCGATACGCTGCATATCCTCCTCGGCGATATCGCGGTCGGTCCATACATGATAGATCTTCTTCTTCACATACTTGGGATGCGTAAGCTTCGAGGCCAGATCGCCATCATTGGTGAGAAGCAGCACTCCGGTTGTGTTGCGGTCGAGACGTCCCACGGGGTAGATTCTCTCCTGACAGGCGTTCTTCACGAGGTCGAGCACAGTAGTGCGGCCGTTGGGATCATCGCTTGTTGTGACGCAGTCCTTAGGCTTATTGAGAAGCACATAGCATTTACGCTCGGGAGTGACCACCTTCTCATCGAATTCCACCACATCATCGCGAGTGATTTTCGTACCGAGTTCTGTGACCACCTGTCCGTTAACCGTAACCTTACCGGCTGCGATATATTCATCGGCCTCACGACGCGAGCAGATGCCGGCGTTAGCCATATATTTGTTGAGGCGTACCTCCTCATTGGGATCGATATCCTCGAGAACGTAATCAATCTGTTTGGGACGGGGAGTGAATTTCATTCCCTGGCGGGCGCCCTGCTGACGGTTCTGGCCATAACCGCCCTGACGGTTCTGATTATAGCCACCCTGCTGACGGTTCTGGCCGTAGCCACCCTGCTGACGGTTCTGACCGTAACCGCCCTGCTGACGGTTCTGGTTGTAGCCACCCTGGCGGTTCTGACCATAGCTGCCCTGCTGGCGGTTCTGACCATAGCCGCCCTGCTGACGGCTCTGACCGTATTCGCCCTGCTGGCGATTCTGGTTGTAGCCTCCCTGACGGTTCTGGTTATAGCCGCCCTGCTGACGGTTCTGGCCGTAACCGTTCTGACGATTCTGGTTATAACCGCTCTGACGGTTCTGGCCGTAGCCCTGCTGACGGTTCTGACCATACTCATTCTGCTGTGACTGCTGACCGAACTCGCCATCCTGTGTCGGCTGCTGATATGCGGGACGCTGATTATAGCCGCCCTGACGGGGCTGATTGTATCCACCCTGACGGTTCTGATTATAGCCGTTCTGACGGTTCTGACCGTAGCCCTGCTGACGGTTCTGATTGTAACCGACCTGACGGTTCTGGCCATAGCCACCCTGATTATAACCGCCCTGACGGTTATAACCACCCTGCGACTGCTGACCGTAGCCGCTCTGCTGGCGATAGCCATAATTTCTTTGCTGATATCCACGCTGACCACCCTCGGAATCATTTCCCTCGGAGGAAGCGTTATCGCTTGGGTAATTCACTTTTTCATAACGTGTTTCCGCATCCCCGGCCTCAGGAGACATATTGGAGCTGATGCTTCCGATACGGGGTCGTTTTGGTTTCTTTGCTTCTTCCATCTTAGATTTAGTTAAATGCACCTGAGCATCTCTGCCTTTTCGTGCCGGTTGCTGTTGAGTTTTTTCAGTTTTTAGGGCATAGCTTTCCAGCTAATCCCCGTTCAAAGACTTATGTATAAAAATGAAATTATTCGCTTAAGAGATTAATGTGCAAATCTACTAATTTTTTTTGATATCACAAAAAAATCCTCCCGATTCCTCCCCTCCTTCTCCCTTCTCCCCCTTCTCCCCCTCCTTCCCCTTCCTTCCCCTTCCTGGCAGTATCTCGGTCAGCGCGAAGCTCGTTATGTGCAAATCCTGAAAGGGCTTGAAGCCGTCCCCCGCCAATAAAACAAAAAGCCGCCCCACATCCGGAGGCGGCTTCATATCTTATCAGAAAATAAGCTATTTTATTTATCTATAATATTAGCCTTGATAGTATCAACGATATATCTCACCTCCTCATCCCCGACATACGGACCGGCCGGCAGACAGATACCGACTGCAAAAAGCTCCTCGCTAACGCCATTTACATACGCCGGGGCATCCTTATACACAGGCTGCTTATGCATTGGCTTCCATAAAGGACGTGCCTCCACATTCGCCTTATCCAACGCCACACGCATTGCCTCCACATTAGCATTAGGCTGACAGTCGGTCACGGCCGTAGCGGCCGCATGAGTCACACCGGCAGCCCCACCGACAGCGCCGGTAACCACCTGCTTATAGGCATCCTCCTGACCCTTCACTTTCAGATCAGGATCCAGAGTGGCGGTGCAGAGCCAGAAATTCGAATCAAATTCCGGACCGGGATTGCAATGCATCTTTATCCCCTTCACATCCTTAAGCAGCTTGCAATAGAGCTCCTGCACATGCTTATGATGCTCGATATGCTCATCGAGAATCGTCATCTGTCCCCGGCCGATACCGGCGCAAATATTACTCATGCGGTAATTATAACCGATAGCCTCATGCTGATAATAGGGATATGATTCACGTGCCTGAGTGGCATACCATAGTATCTCACGCGCCTTATCGGCATCCGGACATATCAGAGCTCCACCACCGGAGGTGGTGATCATCTTATTGCCATTGAACGATAGAACGCCATATTCGCCGAATGTGCCGAGCGATCGGCCATTGAACATCGATCCGAAGCCCTCGGCTCCATCCTCAATCACCGGTATCTCATAGCGGTTGGCAATCTCCATAATGCGGTCGATCTTATAGGGCATACCGTATAGTGCCACCGGAATAATCGCCTTCGGCTTCTTCCCTGTCTTCTCGATGCGATCCTTTATCGCGAATTCCAGCAGATCGGGATCCATATTCCAGGATTCACGCTCGGAATCGATAAATACGGGAGTGGCTCCCAGATAAGTGATCGGATGGCTTGATGCACAGAAGGTGAACGACTGCACAAGCACCTCATCTCCAGCCTTGACACCGCAGGCGATCAGAGCTAAATGCACTGCGGCAGTACCAGCGCTCAGACACACCACCTTCTTATCGAGCGGCTTCTCCTCGCCGACTGTCTTACCCGTAGCCGGATCAATCTTCACTCGTTTGTTAACGAAATTCTCAAGATCTTTCTCAAAGGCATTCACATTGGGGCCCATCGGCACCACCCAATTCGTATCAAAAGCCTCCTTGATGTAATCCTGTTCCTTGCCGCTCATGTGAGCCAGGCAAAGATAAATTCTATCTCTCATATCATCGTATGAATTTTAACCAGCTGATATATTTAAGACTCCATCCAATAAAATATGTTAAACGCAGGGCGGTCTCTTTTTGAGATAAATTCTTGAATCTCAGAGGGAGCAGCCTTTCGGCTGTAACCGATGAGATTCGGGAATTTAGCCAAAAAGAGGC
>JAAVFV010000040.1 GCA_014800525.1 Bacteroidales bacterium
CTTCGGTCACAGCTCGAAGGCTGCTCCCTCAGAGATTCAAGATTTTAGCTCAAAATTGAAAATCGACGAGTTTCCTCTAAAAATAGGAAATGACGAGTCAAATCGACCGCCCTGCATTTAACATTTTTTTATTGGCTGGAGTCTAAAACCCCGACCGTGAAAGCATAGGCATTCCCTATACACGCCACGGCCTTATATAATCAAAAATAAAAAGAAATGGGACCAAGTTTTTTGACCGCCTATATCTGGGCGATAATCGGATTGGTGGCATTATTTTTTACTGCCATCGTACAAGCGAATATGATTCCCTATCATCCTAAGGGTACAGACATTCCGAAGCGACGTATAGGATTCTGGGTATGTTGCATTCTGACACCGGTGATTGGATTTGTGATCAACTGGATTGTAGCGCAGAGCATTAAGATTCCAAACCTGAGGGATGAATATGTACAGCATGCATTGATAGCTTCCGGCTGTACACTCGTAGGCTTCATTCTTCTTGGCTTCGCACTCAGCAAAGCATTCTCACGCAAGAAAATCGGCACATGGTTCTGATCGCATCAGGATATTAATGATCGGATCAGGATATTAACGATGATTATATTGAACTCACAGATTTACGCAGATGGCTTTCACAGATGGATCGCAGATAATCTGTGATTGGATCAAGAAGAAAATCTGTGTTCATCTGTGAATCCCATCCGTGAATCATCTGTGAGTCCTGTTCAAGCCGATCGGATCATAGACATTGCAAAGCGGAGAGCGATATCAATTGAATTGCTCTCCGCCCCTTATAAATTCTCTCCACATACACACTCTCCCGCCGCATTCTATCAATACCCTTTCTCCACCGCATTCTCTCCGCGATAATCTCTCCAGAGGCGCGAAGCAGTTTTCGTCCCGACTCTGTCGGTCGATGCCTTGTCCGCCAATCAATATAATCATTTTACTTCTACCAACCATGAGCAGTACTAATCCAACATCCAAGCCCAAACTATATCTGATAGCCATAGGAGGCACGGGAATGAGATGTCTGGAATCGTTTGTGCATCTCTGCGCTGCGGGAATGCTGGATAACGAAACCATTGAAATCCTTACACTCGATACAGATCAATATAATGGTAATAAGGAAAGAGTCGAAGCCCTGATAAATCTATATAATAAGGTCAAGACCAACGACTCTGCCAATGAAGGAGGAGAGGCACGTGCCAACTCATTCTTCTCCGCAAAATTGAACCTCTCGAAATTTTTTACCGATTATTCCACCACGGAGCGCAATAATCTGAAGGTATTGTCGGATACACATAATCTTACCAAGGAACAACGCTCCGACAATGAAGACCTGTCCAATCTCTTTTTCGATAGGGAGACCGTGCAGGAATTCTCGCTCGACCATGGCTATCGAGCCCAGACCCATCTGGGCTCGATGCTGATGTATCATGGAATCATTGAATCTGCCCGAAATGCCCAGAAGGGAGGGAAGGATGCTAAAGAACAGGACCTGGCCCTTAAGAAATTCCTCCTCGACATCAATAATAATGCCAACAATGCGAAGGTATTTGTATTCGGATCCGTGTTCGGAGGCACCGGCGCCTCATCCATACCCGTGATTCCAATTGCGCTTAGCGATGCCTTGAAAATAATCACAGACAAAGGCAAGCTTAATCTTGACAAGGTGCAATTCGGCTCCACACTCCTTACCGATTACTTCTCATTCCCGACCCCCAATAACCAGCAGAAAGAGAATGCAAAGGTGATTGCCGACTCACAAAACTTTGCCTTAAACTCTCAGGCCGCCCTGCAATTCTACAATCAGGATACAACGGTGAAAAATACCTACAAACGTCTGTATCATATCGGATGGCCCGGTTCATTAAAGGCATTGTATGGAGAGGATAGTCAGGAAGTGATGACCGGCGGAACCAACCAGCGCAATGATTGTCATATCGTGGAGCTTATGAGCGCCGCTGCAGCCTACGACTTCTTTACACACGACTCATTCACCAACAAACAGGCTGAATACTTCTATCGGTCGGTGGAGACTGATGATAACGGCAGTCTGCGTCTCACGGGAGCGAGTTTCATGGAAGGAGAGGATAAAGCCACAAAACTGGAGAATCGTCTTGGAGCTCTCTTTAGTCTTGCGCATATCATCCTGTCGAAAAATAACGGAGCCTGGGAGAATACAGTAGGAACATTGGAATTCCGTGATGTGCTGAAGGCCAATAATGTGGAGCAATATGAGAGCCTTACGGATGAGCAGGCACGCCAGATTGACGATTATCTGAAGGAATTTGCCTATAAAGTGGTGCGTGGCCGCTTTATTCCGGGGTGGATCTATCAGGTCCGTCAAAGTCTCCGCAACGGTTCGTTCCTCTTTGCCGACCAGGCCTTCACCACTAATGTGGCCGAACTGCCGAAAGTGGATCCCGGGACAATCTTCCTTGACAAACGTCATCACTGGGATCGCAATAAGATGCTCTTGTTTAAAGATGATGATGTGCAGCGTCTGGATAAATTCTATGACCTTATGAAGGATCCGAAGACCGAGGCATCAGCTGAACAGGGCTCCACCGTGAAGGAAAAATTCCTGGCCCATCTATATAATGCAATCACCGTAGCACAACACTATCAGCAGGCATAACAACTATGGGAAAGAAACCTCTTGTAATTGATGTAGACAGCAATTTCGAACCCACGGGCGATCTTAACTCGTGGAGTCAGCTCAATAATGCAACTCAGTTCATCGGTGCGATCGAGACACCGATGTTATCGGAGGGTACGAATGTCGCCTCGCTGGTGTCAGGAATCCCGACGGCCTTTGCTCGCGTGGATCTCTTCGCCGTGGCATTGGCGCAGAATAATGTGGGAACGTTTAAAAACGACGGATCCCGCAATCTGGCGAAGTATTATAACGATTTGGTGGAGGAATGGAAAGGCTTCATAGCGTGTCTTGCGCTCGACTATCCCAAAATCACCGTAAAGAAAATCAATCTTGAATACAGCGATGGCAAAGATATAGCCACCACCGCCAATCCCTATGAGCCTAAGGGCGCATTCGGCAATATGCTCCTTGAGCGACGCGAACGCTGGTGTGATCAGGATCTGGCTGATAACCAGAAACATATCCCTTACCTGAATCTCATCAAATATGATGGGCAGGTGGTGGGAGCGACATCTCCTGAATCGCTTCTTTTTACCTCGTCGGGCTATTGCGTTGCAGGCGGAGAAGACCGTCCATGGGTCGATACACGCGGTTCACTGAAGGGACGGTTTGTGAATCCGTTGAAGAGCGGCATCAGCGAAGATCAGGCGGCTGCCCTCTATGCCTATGTGGGGCATCTGGAGCATAACCTTGACGGTATGGCGGAATATTTCTCCGGACTCGAGGAGGATCTGCAGCCAAAACTCACAGGAGCGCGGAATGTGCTCGGACGCTGGAAAACAGAGATTGAGACCTATGCCCGCCAGCAAGGATATAACCTTGGGAAGGGGAGCACTCCTCCGGTGGATACAGCTTTTTATGGCCCGTATTCACGTCTTTTCCAATTTAAGGATGAACTCTACGGAGTGGAGGGAGCCATCAGTGAGATACCGACCCAGGATGGAATGCGGGCATTCAATCCCAAGCGCCTTCTTCTTCCTTCAGGAGCCAAGATTGCGCGTATTCATTTAGGCCCGGAATACTCGCGTAATCCCCAGCTTCTGCTGAGGCTGCCGATGTATGTGCTTAAAGCTGAGAAAAAAGGGAAGACCGATGATTTCGCCTTCTTCGCTCTTCCGCTCAGCGCAGAGGGTCTGAATGTATATGGCAAGACAATAGGAGCATTGGTCGGAATGGGACAGCCCGGACTGTCGGTGAATTCCTCTCTGTCGGCTGTCTACGATCCCAATGCACTGGAGAATAACCTGACCGTAACGCTTACAATCCGTACAGAGGAGGGAAAGAACCGCAATTACAGTCAGAGCTATACTGTGGGTAATAATGATGGAATCCGTAATGAGGATCTCATCCTTTGGCCTAACTTCATCTCGAAGCAATGGAATCAGTATTATCTATATTCCGAGCTTCCTCACAATAGTTCCAAGCAGAATTACAGTGCCTATCCATTTGTGGGAGATGTGGATGATCCCTTCTTCCGTATTCTTACCGAAGAAGATGGCACGCCGGCACTCCTGTTCGATCAGGGGGAACGGAAGGAAAGCGATAATGAGAAGGTAAAGAATGTGCAGGCCGAACTTCTTGTAAAGAGCGGTATCAGTACCAATAACTTCGCTTACCAATACGAGATTTATCGTAGCAACCGCCCCTTCAAGGGATTGCGTCTCCTGTCTCCCACAGGAGCCGAAGGGGGATACCTTCTGATTAATTACACTGATGATAACGCTTCCGACCTTCCAAAAAACTGGATGACATTCGCGAAGAGTCTCCGGAATGTGGATTTAGGAATCGACTTCGGAAGTACGAACACATCTGTGGCCTTCTCAGATAATCAAGGCGAGCAGGGAATCAAACTCCGCAACCGCAGGGTGTCGCTGATGGGTAATGAACTTCCGGGAGTGAGACAGATTCCGCGTCCGAGTCAGCTATTCTTCTTCCAGGGACGAGAGATACCATTGGAATCGAATGCCTTCAAGAGTATTCTGACTCTCCATCACCAATCCCGACTCGGCACTCTTAAAATGGGAGAGACGGAGGAAGTGCGTATGGGGCAGGCCGTGATAGGCGGTTTTCCATGCTTTGTGGAGGATCTTCCGATCAGGGATGTGACTGAGGAGCGAATCATACTCGAATATCCGGGATTGGGAACGGTGGAGCAGATTCACAATATGAAATGGACAGACTTCGCTCTTGATAACGCCCATAAGCAGGCATATCTTCAGACGCTGATGATTCAGCTCTATGCCGAACTCTTCGCTGAGGATAAGGTGCCGGTGAATCTCCGGTGGTCGTATCCCTCCTCGATGAGCACAGTCCTTCTTAATTCCTATAAGCTGATCTGGAATAGTCTGAAAAATATTCATCCCGTTTCAGATGCCTCATTAAAGACAGTGGCTATGACCGTGAGCCAGCCCGAAGGATCGATCAGCTTTGGAAACGATCAGAGTCAGGATACTAATACCGAAGCCGGAGGATTCGAAGGCTTTGGCGGAGGGTTTGGCTCAAATGGGGGATTCGGAGGTGCGTTCGGTGGATTCGGAGGCGCGTTCGGTGGAGAAACTTCCAAGCCTGCCGCAGCGGAGGAGACTACTTCCGGTGGATTCGGCGGTTTCGGTGGATTCGGCGGCGGATTTGGAGGGGATACTGCCGCTCATACCGCGCCGGCGGAAGAGGGCGGATTTGCAGCCTTTGCAGCAACGAGCCCATCGGGAACAACGTTTGGCACCGATTCGCATAAACGCCCCGACTTCCATCCTGATGATACGAAGTCGCCGGTTGCCTTTAATCCGGAGCCATTGTTCAGCGGAGGTGGAAATCCGAGTCTTACGGAGGCAACGGCAGTGGCCAGCTTCCTTTCCACAACATATACTCAGCAGAATCAGTTGACATTATGCTTTGATATCGGCGGCAGTACCACTGACATCTCGGCCCTCTATATGCTCCTCGATCAGAGCGGCAAGCCAAATCTGACGATGATCAAGCAGAACTCTCTTCGTTTCGCGGCTCAGAGGGTATCGAGAGCCACAGCCTATGTTCCGGGATTTGAGAATGTGCTCAATAAGGTTTGCGCGCAGAATAAGCTTCAGATATTGGGGCTGAATTATGGCCCGCGTCGGTATTCAGCAGACACGGCACCATTCTACTTCAATCAGATTGTGGATCGTCTTACTGAGGAACAGCTCCCGGATTTTTATCATCTGATAGCTGCGGATGCACCGCAACTGATGTGGGTCAACATGTATGTCACCGGCCTCCTTATCTATTATGCCGGCCAGATAGCGCGCAAGCTTCTCGATGACATTTCCCGAACAGTTCCATCGGAATTGATACCGGCGGCTTCAAAACCATCGATGAATGTGACCTTCGCCGGAAAAGGATCCCGTCTTTTCGAATGGCTTACCACGACCCAGAAGAATGTGGCCGAGAAGTATTATTATCAGCTGTTCGTGCAGGGATTCGGCGGATTGGAGCGGTTCAATGCGATGGTAAACGGAGGAGGAATCCGATTCCCGTCAGGAGATAAAGGAACTGCAAAATTCGAGGTGTCAAAGGGTCTGGCGAAAGGAAATACGAGCCTGTATCGTCCGAAGGACTCAAATACCTCGGAGATTATCGGAGAAGAAGGATATACGGTGGTGACTCTTACGAATCAGGTGGAGGAACTTCCGGTGTTCAATACAATCACAGCGGAGATGATTCAATGGCTGGGAGTCTACTTCAATCCTCCGACGGGTGAGAATAAATGTCCGCGTTTTGTCGATTTCTCCAACACATTCTATTCAGCCGCCAATCAGCTCTTCGGAATGAAGATTCCACAGCAGGTGTTTATAGAAGGTTTCAGGAAGATGGAGATGGTGTCGTACATCACCAATCTTCCGGAATTCAAGCAGGCCAAACAGCAGCAGGAGACCAACCAGGGTAAATTCGACTTTGTGGCTCCGATCATCATTCTGGAGGGAATGCGGTTCTATGACGATACATTGGTCAAGGCTATCCGATAATCAATGGTCGAAGTCTAAATTTAAAGATTTCAAATTAAGAAATCCATAGGAGAATGACACAATATAGAGTAGTCATCACTATATCCCACCGGATGATATCGCTGGAATATCATCTTCAGGGAGCAGGCGATAGTCTCAAGCCCTTCGGTAAGGGAGTATGGCCTGCACCCCTTGCTTTCTATGTCTCGGGAGACGGCTTTATCATCGGGGAGGATGCAGTGAATGCAGCCGTGAATGGGAATCCGAATGCCTTTACGGATTACTTCCAGGTTGTGAGATCCGACCGGACCTTCAGTCATGGGGGCCGCACCTATCATGCCAATCAGCTTCTGGTGAAGGCGGTGGAGGAATATTTCCGTTACTTTTACCGTGAAGACTGCTTGAGAAAATTTGGCGATCTTGAGAATAACCGTGGAGAGATGCCGCTGATCCTTGCCTTTGATGCCGATGTGCAGCCGAATGAGAGGGTGATTATCAGTCAGGATTTCTCAGATGCGGGCTATGGTAAGCTCAAGACAGTCTGCTATGGAGAGGTGATAGGACACTATCTAAGCCATAATTCCCGATACGGCCATACGCTTGTGGCCTGGAGTAACGGGGCCGACATGCATTATTCGCTTTATGAAAAGGGAAACTCCGCACCGAAGGCCACCATCACACTTGAAGGACTCGGATTGGACCCACGTATTGACCTTATCTGCCGGCAGATTTGGGATGAATATATTCAGCGGCAGACCTGGGCATTGACATATGAAAATGAGCTTCCGCGTCTTAGGGCCGAGGCAAAGGAATTTCTACGTTCCGGCGAGCCTGAGATTGACGGGGAGGTGAGACTATCGGATCAGACGGATGCCAATTATTATATAAACAGGTATGCGGTCAATTCGATGCTGTCGGAAAGTGGCAATGCCATGAAGCTTCAGCGAGGTCTGGATGAATTTCTGCGTGAAAACGGAATCCGGGATAAATCTCAGATGATGTTGTTGCTTCGCGGTGATGCATCGGGCAGCGACTATTTCCGGAGTCAGCTTTCCGGAGGATTCGGGAGTGTGGAGGAAGCTGATAAGGATATGCGTCGGGAAGTGAAGAATCTCCTTCTCAATATATCCTTTGAAGGGGAACCTGCGCCAACTTATAAGAAACCGATATCTCAGACGAATCCGCCGACGGGAGTTTACCCCGATCAGCCGGAATCCAAGGGTGGATTCAAGGGTTTTGGTTCCACAGATGAATCATGGAGAACACCCCCTCCACCACCGATTGAAGTAAACTCTATCTCAGATGCAGAGAAAAAGGAGCAAAGTCGGAAATTACGTCAGGACTTTGCCTTGGCCAAAGGAGCGGCCAGAGCCGGAAAATTTGAGGAAGCGCTGAACATGCTTGGTGAGTGCCTGGCTATTGCCGAGGCATTTGCACCGGAGAAGACCACTGAGATCCGGAAAGAGATTGCAGATGTCGAAGCCGAATTAGCGAAGAAGAATTCTCCGAAATCTAAGGAGACACGATACGGCTCACGTCAAACTGATTCACCGGAAAATAAGGGTGGACGCAGGCGCCCGGAGGGACATGTACCAAACGGCCAGGGAGCTGTGCCTCATCAATCCGGAAATTCTCATTCACCGGCTGGACCGAAACAGCACCCTGCGGGAAATTCTCCCGATGAGGGAGAGAAGTTGGTGAAGCAAGGGAAACTGAAAGAGGCAAGAGACTGGTATAAATCAGTTGGGAGGACTGAAAAGGTTCAGAAGCTTAACGAGGTGATTCGAATGGAACGAGGAGTACGGATCTGGTATGGCAAACTGGAAGCCTATCAGAAAGCAAAGGATCCTCAGAAGACCCGGCGAGTGATTCAAGAGCTGAAGGAGTATATCACTCTATGCAAAAAATCAAACGTCCCTTGTGAAGACTATAATGAACTTTTAGGTAAATACCAGAAGATCAAGTAAATAGAGAATGTATTTAATTGATAAACAGAAAACATTTATAATACCTGCATAATACATACATTTTATATGTATATTCAATACAAAATATATAAGCAAATAATTCAATAATAATACAAAACTGATATGGCAAGATTTGAACTTAACAAATCAGACAAGTTTGTTCTCGCAAAAGGAGACGACCTGTCGAAGATTCAGGTAGACCTGGCATGGAAATCGGGAGCGGATCTTGATGCCTCGGCATTTCTTCTCGGAGAGGATGGAATGATTCTCGAGGATGCCGATTTCGTGTTCTATGGTTCTAAATTCCGTTCGGAATCCTATGACCGCAATGTACACGGGAGCAAGAAGGCATGGATGAATTCCACCGTGCCGATGAGTGCTGACGGTGCAGTGTTGGGCTCCGCCGATGATTTGGGCGATGGTGATGATGATGGTGATGATGCAGGAGAGACAATGCATGTGGACCTTGATAAGGTTCGTCCGGCAGTGACTGAAATTGTATTCTGTGTCACTATTTATGATGAGTCGGGAAAGGTATCATTCAAGGATGTGCGTGATGCCAGCATCACAATCATTAATGAAGAGACCGGAGATGAGCTTTGCTCTTATAATCTGAAAGAGAAATTCTCAACAGAGACTGCCGTGGTGGTGGGAGCTCTGGTGCTGAATGAAGATGGTGAGTGGGAGTTTGAGGCCCAGGGAAAAGCTTACGATGGCGGCCTTCAGACCCTTGTGGACATGTACACATAAATTTTAAGTAGCTACTAAAAATTAATCGATATATGTTTACAAAGTAGTTGAAAAAATCTTGAACGATAAAACTTGTTCTTTTGACTCGTCATTGTTTTCTTTAAAAAGGAAACTCGTCGATTTTCAATTCGGCAGATTAGTCCTTGTCGTTCAGTCGCATAGCCCGCTATGCTCCTTCTCTCCGCGGACTAATCTGCTCGAAAATAACTTCGTTTTATCTGTTCATTAATTCTTAGCAGCTACTTAGGATGGTATCGACCCGAAAGAGATAATTCACTGGCGGGTAGAGACCATTCACTGGTATAAAATCAAAATCTAAATATGGGAAAATTCAATCTACAGAAGCTTCAGTCGGGCGATCGGTTTAAGATCCAGAAATCGATGGAGCTGGATAATATCCGTGTCGAGCTCCGCTTTCAGGGAGAGGACCTGGATGTGCAGGCATGGTTGCTCAATGAGGATGGCCTGATTGTGAATGATGCGGCTTTTGTGTTCTATAACTCGGAGAATCGCACCGAAGCATGGGATAAAGCAAAATTCGGCAATAAGAAGCGTTATCTTGCGGAGACACGTCCGATGAGTGCTGATGGAGCTGTGTTGGGAGCAAAGGATGAAATTGAGGGAGGAATCGAGACTCTCAACATCTGTCTTTCCAAGATTGCTCCGGAGGTGAATGAGGTTGCGATCTCCGCTACTGTCTATCAGGATGGAAAGACATTCGGAGATGTATCGTTTGCCAAGGTATTGGTAATCGATGAGGATTCCGATGAGACACTCTGCGAATATGAGCTGAGCAATGATTATTCAAAGGAGACAGCTTGTGTGACAGCACGTTTCATTCTCAACGATGATGGAGAATGGGAGTTTTTGGCCGATGGAAAAGCCTATGATGGCGGCTTACAGACACTTGTAGAACTCTTCACTGAAGAATAATTTTGAGATAAGTAAGATGGCAAATCAGAAATTTAATCTCGATAAAGGAGGCAGCAAACGAAAGTTTGACCTTCATAAGGATCTCGAGGATGATGATGAAAAGGTGGCCGCAGTGGCTGATCAGGCTACCGAGGCGGTGAATTCCGAGACTGAGACTGCGAAGGAAGCAGCAAAGCATGCTGTTTCCGGAGTAAAAACTGCAGTAGAGGATGTGAAGCCTGTGATTGCTGAGCCCGCGATGGTGGAACCGGAGCGTCCCGTAAGGAAGTTGAATCTCTGGCTCTGGATCTGCATTGTGATAGCAATTCTCTTGGCGATTATGGCTTTTGCATTCGTGAAATGTAATGGAAATAATGGAGGAGAGACGGTTGCAACCGAGCAGACAGATAGCGAGGTGACTGCAGACGATGATAGCCTTGCAATGGCTGGCCCGGAGATCAATGAATCGGAAGAAAATGTATCCCCGGAAGGGGAGGCTACACCCGCCGCGGAGGCAACTACGGCTGATGAAAGCTCTGTTAATGAAGCGACGACGACTCCGGCCGTCTCCGGTGAGGCTGCCGCTCCTGCCGGTCAGACCACTCCGGCAGTGACTCCTGCGGCAGCTCCGGCTACAGCTCCGGCAGCGACATCAGGTCGTGTCGGCGCGCCCAAGATCAGTCCGAATGCACCGGTATCTTCAGATGTTCATACAGAGGCCTTGCGAGTGATCCGTGGTGATTACGGAGTGGGCCGTGAGCGTCGCGAGAAACTCGGCGACATGTATTCCACAGTACAGGGTGAGGTTAACAATCTCAAACGTCAGGGCCGCTTCTAATCCTGTTAACATAGAAGTCGGTTTCCTTAAAAATCAGCTGCACTCCCGGAAGCTTTAAAATCTTCGGGAGTGCAGTATTTTTTGTAGTTTTGTGGGTTGGGGTCTAAAAAAGAGATGAATGGAAACCCCTTGATTCGACATTGTGGCTTGAGAAGAGACTTTTATTCCGAGGGCTACGTTCAGCATTTCCCTCTTTTGAATTCTACTTTGTAGGATAATATCAATTATTTCGGCTGATAAAATCTGCGTTCATCTGTGAATCGCATCTGTGAATCATCTGCATTCTATAATTCTGTACAAGTTTTTAGGTCACAAAAAAGCGAAAAAAAGACCAAAACTTGACAGCTGAGCCGGAATCGCTCTTGGGGGCGGTTTAGGCCGCCCCCGCCGCGTGGCATCCCCCTCCAGAAGGAGAGAGGAATGAGGCAGTCGATGATCGGCCAGATATAGGTCAGGCGGTTCGTCTATCAATATCCTCCTGAAGCCATTGGGCCTTAGATTTTCCATGGATGGTAATATCAAACTTCCTGTCATTCTTAATCATCGCGAGAAGAACGTTTATAATTTTAAACTTACAGTTATTCAAGGCCTTCTGTCGTATTACTCCCCTCGCTATCAGACGGTCATAATAGGGTCGGATGATTTCATTGTTGTAATATATGGCTTGCAGAGCACAGGTTGACAGAAGGGAATTTGCCATCGAATCGCGATATCGGCTTGTCCTGGGTGGTTTATTGACAGAAGTTCCTGATTGCTGACCATGAGGGACCACACCTATATAGCAACCTAATTCCCGGGCATTGGTCATATATCTGAAATTCAACGTCTTCAATATCAGATATGCTGCTGTCAGGAAACCGACTCCCTTAAAGGAGATCAGGATCTTATAGTTATGTGACAGTTCCTCAGAGTTAGCTAACAGTTGCTTAATGGACCTGTCTATTTCCCTGAGCCTTTTCCTGATGGATTCAAGTTCAGCCTTAAGCATACGCACAGCAAGTGTAGAGTCATCCACAATACCGCTCTTTATCTGATTGATTTTGGTGACCTTATCCTTGGTAAGGATCTGATGGGCGGAAATTAAAGATTTCAGCTTCTTCATTTCCTTACTCGGACGTTCATAGGCTCTGACATCATCAGAGAAATTACACAGGGCATAGTGGGCAATTCTTTTTGAATCAACGCGGTCATTCTTTTCTCTAATGATGCCGGCCTTACGATGGATTACCAATGCGGACTCCAGCCACATGAAATATCCTTTCTCTGCAAGATAATCGCATAGTTCGATACTGTATGTACCTGTGTGTTCACCACAGAAGATCAGTGAGGACTTATCTGCTTTTTCCGAGGCTGTCTTAAGGGTAGTCTTAACCCATTTTTCAAAAGATCTGAAGCCTTTTGTATCATTTGGGAACGCGCAATAGCCAAGTTCTTCGAAGTGATCCTCCTCACGTCGCACAACAGTGACGTCAAATGTTTTCTTTGAAAAATCTATTCCAACTGCTATCTTTTTCATATCTTTGCATTTGAAATTATTAAAAATTGATCAACCGTTATAACTGTGACGACTGACACTTTATTTTGGCTCTGAGCCCAGCATTCTATTTTGTCTCTCAGTTATAAAACCCACCGGATCTTTCACAGATCATAGGCTCCAAGCCTGGTGATTCCATAGGTTTATCCGGTGGGGAGGTTGGTCTCCTTAATGCAACAAAGGAAAACACAACCCCGGGTTTTTACTGAGATGAAAAGTCCCTTTTGGAACAATCCATTTTTCATATTACAAATATAAAGTGATTCCTGTATGAGCCGAGGATTATATTGAACTCACAGATTTTCGCAGATGGCCGTCACAGATTTGCACAGATTGGAATCATAGATTGATAAAGAAAGTATAAAATTAATAATACTTAACGTCTGCTCAAGGGGTTAGCACGCGGAACGAATTAAACGTACGGAACTAATGGAAATAATTATTCGCAAGCATTGAGGCAATTGAGGGGAACAGACGCTTTGCGTCGGGAACGAATAAGAACGAGGGCCCAATCTTTCAATTTGGGTACTTTGGTTTCTTCCTTAATGGTTATATTCTATAAGGGCGATATTATATCAGATATCGACATTGAGTTGACTTTCTTAGGAAGCCAAAGCTTCCGTTCCATTAGTTCAGACTGCAGCCGGATTCCCCCTGAAATATATTTTTCTCTCAGTTCCGAGAGTTCAATTCCTTCCGCGTTTAAACCTTGAGTAAGCAAAGGTAGTTTTATGGGTTGGAGGCTAATGAAAGAGATGAATGGAACCCCCTTGAGTAAGCAAAGATAGTGAATTGACACGTTTTGACATATAGAAGTTTTGACGACTTCAATAGAAGCTGATTACTGAGGGGATTTATTCACTTCATTTTGATGAAGGGCGGAGATGTAGCGGTGGAGCTTGCGGTAGAAGGGATTGGAGGAAAGTGTCTCGACAGATCCGATGATCAATAACTTCATCCGGGCTCGCGTCATGGCCACATTCATTCTTCTCAAATCGCGAAGAAAGCCGATATCGCCCTCCTCATTGCTGCGTACCATTGAAATTACGATTATATCACGCTCCTGTCCCTGGAAACCATCGACAGTATTGACCGTAATCATACTTTTGAACGGCTTGAAGAATGAGACATTCTTCAAAAGATGCCTGAGATAGCGGGTCTGAGCGCGATATGGAGAGATAAGACCCACATCAATACGCTCATCAAGAAAGCGTTGCTTGCCGATGCGATTTATATAGTTCTGGAGAGTGAGAAGTGTGAGCCGCGCCTCCTCCTTGTTGATACGGCCGAAATTCTCGCCGGCCACCGACTCCCGGAAAGAATCCCGCTCATCATCCTGCTCATCATCGGAAGAGGGAGTTGCGGAGGTATCGACCCATTCAATCGGAGTATCGAGATCAAGGATACCACGATAGCGGGCTTCAGGCGCAGCCTGCATACGGCTATCATAAAACCAATCGCTGGAGAAGCGCATGATATCCTCGTGCATACGATACTGTGTGGTAAGGAGTTGCACGGCATCCGGATGCATGTCGACGAGACGTTCCATCAGAGACCTGGAGAATCCCTGACGCATAGCCTCGATGGATTTCACCGTTGGGGGAAGCTGACAATGATCTCCGGCAAGAATCAGGCGTCCGGCACGACGCATCGGAATCCAGGCCGCCGGCTCGAGAGCTTGCGCAGCCTCATCAATAAATAGAGAAGAGAACTTCATTCCCGAGAGAATACGCGCACTGCTCCCTACAAGAGTGGAGGCAATCACATTGGCGGAATTGAAAATATCGTTATTGATCCGGATTTCCAGCTCCACGGCACGACGATTCAACCGGTCGAGGCGCTGTGCCTTCTGATCGGATGATCTGTGCTTTCCACTCCGTAACTCCCGAATCTGTTTACGAATGGTCCAAAGGGTAGGATAGTCGGGATGATCCTCGAAACGACGTTCGTAAGTGAAACTCAGCATCTTATCGTTCACCTTCGCCGGATTGCCGATACGAAGTACATTGATGCCGCGGTCGGTGAGTTTTTCGCAAATCCAATCCACAGCCATATTACTCTGGGCACAGACCATCACCTGACTTTCGCGGCGAAGCGTCTCGGCAATGGCCTCCACGAGAGTGGTGGTCTTACCGGTTCCCGGAGGCCCATGGACGATAGCCACATCCTTGGCCCTCAACACCTTATTTACAGCCTCCTCCTGCGAAGCATTGAGATAGGGGAAACGCATAGGAGGAAATCCAAATTCTCCTACAGCACCGGTAGTGTATAGAATATCACGAAGCTCGGCAAGGCGTCCTTTTGCGGAGGAAAGACGGTCGAGCGCCTCGAACATTACCCGATACGAAGTCTCATCGAAAGAGAGCATCACACCCGGCGAACCTCCTTCGGCAAAGCGGGCGATATTGGCACTCTCCGGAATTATTACCACCATACGATCCCCATCCACAAAACTTACCGTCCCTGTAAAAGGGAAAAGGGGAGCTTTCCCCGGATCGGAGGGTACGCTGAAAAATGCCACCGGCCGTCCGGACTCGAAATGATGATTCTCTTCCTCAGCATTTGCATTGAACACCTCCACGACACGCTGGTTGAGAGAATTATAATAGACGCGACCGATTTTGACATCCGTCCAGGCATCGCCTCGGGAGGCGAGACGACGGATACCGACTGCGCGTGAGATTTTTGAAAAGGCCGCTTTCTCGGCCTCATATTCGAGTTGAAGGAGACGACGCTGTTCGGAGATTATGGAGGTAATTCGATTAGTGGTGTTTGACATAGAAAAGGATTAGTAGGGATAAGACCCCAGTTGCGGAGGTGTCTTGGGATTGCTTCAATGTGAGATAGAGCTTTCTGACATAGCTCCTGCTTAGTCTTAAGCTCCCGCTCTCAGAGCCTTGAAGGCGGCGTCACGGCCCGCGTTGATCTTATCAGGATAATGAGCATCGGAATTCACAAGGATGGTATTGCGGAAAGAGGGGACAGGGCTAAGGAGGTGGGCAAGACGCCCGGCACCGTAAGCCTCCGCGACAATCTCCCACCACCGGGGGGAGGGAAAGAATCGTCGTTTGGTATCGAAAGCCTTGGTATTGATCTCCAAAGATAATCCCTTCCAGGCGGCGTGGCGCGCTACATCGCGGATTAGCGACTCATACCATCCTTGGGATTCGATATCGGGATCCATGGTCGAGGCATTGGTCGCTATCTTATCGAAGTGACCGAGGATATGGAAGCCTCCGAACTCAATCATGGTGAGTTCCTGCTCGAAAAATTTCTCCACCACATATCGCAGATCATTGGAGAAGCCATCCTTGAGATTACGGGCGAAGCGTTCGGCACTCCCGTCGCAATCGATAGGTATACCATCCTGATTAGGCACGAAATGAATCGAGCCGATACGATAATCGAGTGGGAGGTTCTGGAAATAATCGATATGCGGGCCGAAATCACGGGAAAGAAAATCAACCTCCATACCGGCATTGATTTCCATCTTTCCATCATAAAGGGAGCGCAGACGATCTGTTTCAAACAGATAATCCTTCACGCTCTCCCTACTCATATTGCAAGGAGAAGGAACGCAAATAGGGGAATGAGGAGAGAATCCCCAGACAGCCATCCCGGCCTCAGCTGCCGCACGGGCCATCACCTCCATCGGTGCATGGCCATCGCAGAATTGAGTATGTGAATGAAAATTATACAAATCCGGACTCATACTGCAAAGATAACGAAAACTCCGTCACCAACCAATTCAAAGATTTATTTTCAGATATCATATATATTCTTCTGAACAATTACTAATTTTGCAGTTGCCAGTTGAGAATAGGTACCAGCAAATGAATTACGAAACAGATAAAATACAGATGAAGCTTGCTTAGTTGGTTATTTTACCCTATATTTGCAATTTTACTTAGATAAGGTAAATATGCGAAATGCAGGTAAAATTAAAGATTATCTCAACGAATCATTCGGGTGGAACGTAGAATTTGGCTCTCTTGGCGAAGTTAAGAGACAGATACCTTTTGGCTTTCTTAATGCCGCAGACTATAGTATTATTGTATTAGAACAGTTTAAAGGGCTTGCAATAAGACCGCTCTCTGAAGAAGATTTCAGGGCCACTAAGAATATGGCCACCAACTTGAGAAAACGAGTAAATTTGCCTATTGTTTTAATCTTGAATGGTCTTGATAGCCGTCAGAGAAAATCTTTGATTGAGAATCGAATCAGTTTCATTATTCCCCGGAAACAAGTATATCTCCCATCATTAGGAACCCTTCTGAATGAGCGAGGAGTCTCCACCTATACACCTATAGGAGAAAGGCTCTCATCTGTTGCTTCTGTCATTATAACTTACCACCTTGGTAAATCCTCATTGCAGGGATTGAGTATAACAGAATTGGCGAAAAAGTTGGGGTATTCAATAAAAACACTTTCCATTGCGGTTGCTGAACTTGTAGCGAACGGTTTAGCAGCATTAAAGCAGGATGGTAGAAAGAAACTCTTAAATTTCAATTTATCAAAAAGTGAACTGTGGGAAAAGTCTTTTCCTTTGATGGATAGCCCTGTTGAAAAGACCTTATTAACTACCAATGCAGCCTTAGCTGCTGAAATAGGAGTTAAAGCTTCAGATATGGCTCTCTCGGAGCTTTCTATGCTTGCTCCTCCATCTCAAGAAATTTATGCTGTATACTCTCGAAATCCCAAAGTAGAGGAGCTGAAGCTTAACTCAGACGATGGAAACATAGTAGTTGAGCTTTGGAAAACAGATCCATGGCTTGTGGCTAAAGACGGATATCTTGACGTTTTCTCATTGGCATTGTCATATAAGGACGATGACGACCCTCGTGTAAGAAAGGAATTGAATAACATTATCAATAAAAAACTATGAAAGGAATAGACAAGATTCGTGAATATCTTGGCAAACATAAAGGTAACTATGTAATTATTGGAGGCACCGCCTGCAACTTGAATCTGGAAGAGTCTGATCTTCATGGAAGAACCACAAAAGATGTAGATATGAATGTGGTTTGTGAGGCTTTGACTCCTGAGTATTTGCAGAGTTTTTGGAACTTTATTAAAGCAGGTGGTTATTCAGCATGGCAAGTGAAGTCTGAGGATGAAACACATCGATGCTTCTATCGGTTTATCGACCCTCAAGATGATAACTTCCCACAATACATAGAATTATTCTCTCGTAAACCGGACGCAATACAACTTAAAGAAAATTCACATTTAGTACATATTCCTGTGTCTGATTATCTCTCGAGTTTTTCAGCTATCTTAATGGATGATGAATACTATGGATATGCCGTTTCTCATGCAGTAGAACTTGATGGAGTTCAGGCAATCGACCACGATGCGCTGATTATACTTAAGATAAAGGCCTATCTAAATAATATCAAACGTAGAGAAGCCGGCCAAAGAGTACAAAGTGATGATATTGAAAAGCATAAACGAGATGTTTACCGAATGGCACATCTGCTTACTCCGGCTGATAGATTTTATGCTCCTGAGAGTATTAAGAATGACATTCGCATATTTCTTGTAGCTATAGAAAACGATCCTATAAATACAAAAGTAATATCTCGTAATATGGGTGTTCCTGATATTTCACAGTCAGACTTCATTGAGATAATAAAGATGGTTTACGACCTATGAAATTACAATACGCCTCAGATCTGCATCTTGAATTTGGTGCGAACTCAAAATGGCTGAAGGAGCATCCGCTCATTCCATCAGCTGATAAACTTGTGCTTGCCGGCGATATAGGTTATCTCGGAGATGACAATTATAAGACTCATCCATTTTGGGATTGGGCATCTCAAAATTTCAAAGAAGTTATAGTTGTGCCGGGAAACCATGAGCTATACAAGTTCTTTGACATCAATGGACTTAAAGAAGGTTGGACTTTGGAAATAAGACCAAACATCAAAGCATATTATAATAGTTTAATACCTCTCGATGACGCTACGGACTTAATTACATCTACACTTTGGGCTAAAATTCCACCCACTGAAGAATATCTGACAGAAAGATGCGTAAGCGACTTCAAACGCATCCGTAACGGAGATTTTAGGTTATCAGCTCAACGTTTCAATGAAGAGCATGAGCGATGCAAGAACTTTATTAAGAAAGCTGTGAAGGAAAGTCAGGCAAAGAATATCATTGTTACCACCCATCATGTACCATCTTTCAGTTTAATGTCCGAGGAGTTTGCAGGTAGCACAATAAATGGAGCATTTACGGTTGAATTGGGAGATTTCATTGCCGATAGTGGAATTAATTATTGGATATATGGTCATTCTCACCGAAACATCGATAAAACTATTGGCTCAACAAAGTGTGTCAGCAACCAGCTTGGGTATGTTTTTCAAGATGAGCACAAGTCCTTCAGAAGTAATGCGATAATAGAAATTTAATCTAATCAGGAAAAATGTATTTTCTTGATTTGTGTTGACTTTTTATAGTTAACTTTTAATAGGTATTACTTCATTTAAAGTCAACTTTTTTAGGACAATATATCTAAAAAAAGAGATGAATGGAAATGTTGGCTCAAGGGGGTAGCACGCGGAATTTATGGAACGTGCGGAATTGATGGAAATAATTATTCAATGGGATCGAGGCAATCGAAGGGATTAGACGCTTTGCGTCGGGAATGAATAAGAACGAGGGCCCAATCCATTTCTACTTGGTAATTTATCAATTATTTCGGCTGAGAAAATCTGTGTGAATCTGTGAAGTGCATCTGTGAGTATCTGTGAGTACCAAATCCGTTCCAACATCCTTCCCGATTAGAATCGTAGATTTACGCAGATGGCTTTCACAGATTTGCACAGATTGGAATCATAGATTGATAAAGCGTTCAAACCCCTTGCAAGCAAAGATAATCTAGAGCTCCTTTCCTGCCAATATAGCAGATAATCTTATCTCGTAGCTATTTAGATTCTCGTCATGGTTAACTGACCAAAGTACGTTTACTGTTTCCGGAAGTTCTGACATCAGTTGCTGAAGGCTTGCCATCTCACTCATCGCCAATGGAGCTGAACGATTTGGATTATAATAGAGATGTAGTGACAAATAATCAACACAGTTAAAATCCAATTCGTTAAAATCAGCTCCCAATTTTTCAACAGCTTCTTTAACCTCATTACCTGACGTTGATTTTACCGTGAAGTTGTCGGAATCACGGAGTATGGTACTCAGGTCATTGAAGTCGAAGGATATCGTACCGTGGGGGACAATGGGCTGCAATAATATTTTTATGATTTTCGGATATTCCGAAGAAGATACCCACTTCATTATACTATCATAATATGAGGGGACGGCATCCTCAGAAAAGCCAATAGTCAGAACACCGGCATCATGGAATGTTTTGGCTATTCGATTAGCATTGTCATCGCAGTCGGTAAAACAAATGATTGCAAGTATATCCTCATCCCTTGGAGTGCATTCAAATGGATATTCAACTACTTCTGACGATACTCCTTCAAATCCGAAGGAATTAATTTCGTTAATAACGTTCTCTATTCCATGTCCGACACCGATAACTCTGAATGATGCCGGAAAATTTATATTCTCAGTATTCATTGATGTGTATTATTTAATCCCACCAACGTTGCATGTTCTGTTGTAAAACAGTCCATACCAACTGGTACGCTTTTTCCTTGCGTAAATCGCTTTTCTTAACGTCAAGAAATTCTTCATCATCTTCAAACTCGGAGGATTTCTTGCCGAACCTTGAACAGTTGCGTGTGTTAATATAAATATCTGTACCGTAAATGGAGTCGCTGCCGGTCGCTATATTCATAAGTCGGCATGCGAGTTCCATACGCTCAACGTCTTTTTCCCAACCGACATAGCGTTGAGTAAAGCGATAATAACCTATATTATATTCCAGTTTCTTTCGTAGAATTGTGAAGTTCCGCGACCAGTCGTAGGCTTCATCTTCAATAATTGTTCTCTTCCAATACCAGAGCTTCTTGCGATCGCAACTTTCGGCATTAATTCGGTCAATACGCTCACGCTCCTCCTCATACGCAGTGTCATTAAAAGCTGAATCCGGCATATTGTCAAGCCTATTCAGAATGTCTATAGAGCATTCAGCATCATCATTACTGATGCCGATAACAGGATTTATTTTTATAAAGTATTTTTCCTGCTCAGGCAAGAACTGATATTCATCATCAAGAATAACATAAGGCAGAAATATCATCTGATCAAGACGCTGCTTTATCCATTGGGCTTTTGAATCGCATTTCTCATCTGGCACGAACACAGCATGAACTTTTCCGGGTAATCCACGTTTCTCCCACATTTCAAGTATTTTCTTCTTGCCAATTACTTCACCCCATGAAGATATGATGTAAACTTCAGCTTTTGTCGCTTCAACAATTTCTGACAATCGAGCGACTGCCTTCGGGTCAAATAACGGACCATACTCATCCTTTGTGGGTTTACCTTCTATGGCAAGTTGAGCCTGATATTGCTCCGTGTTCAGAACACCATCAAAGTCAAGGAAAATATATTTAACCATGACTCCCTGTCCGATTTTATCCAGATCGCCATCAGGCAACGTATAGATAGGGCCTCTCATACTATATTCGAGCCATTTTGAGAAGCCTTCTTCCTGCATTTTCCGGGTCTTGATGCCGTAGAGAGTTGACCAGTACAGGAGATGACCGGTCATTTCATTGACATCTCTTTCCTTCCTATCTTTGTAGCGCAACTCAATCTCTACCTCTCTACCGATAAGCCACTCCTGAGGATCCGGTGCACCTTCGACAAACACGTTACCTAATGGACTGATATGTACTACAATCGTATTATCAGAGTGAAGATTGTCGTGCCCCATTTCGCACACAGCCTGATATACGGCTTGATAAAGAGGACGAGTCTCTTCCGGCTCTTGATATATTCCATGTAAGGTTTTCCACACCTCGGCGAAATCCGATTGCTTGAAGTAATCTTGATATTTCATAAGCGTTGTGTTTAAATCAGGTACAAAGTAATATGAAAGCTGTATCAAATTCGGTGACAACCTGAAAAACTTTCACAATAATCAAAACTGCATACGCTGGCACGCCGCCCGTTGGCGGTTTCAAAATCTATTGCTGCAAAGTCGGTCATTTATCGTAACGGATGTTATGAGCCAACACATACCAGCGGTTCTCAAAGAGTCTCACACAATATGGCTCAATTGGAAAGGTATAGCCATGCAACTTTTTGAAAGGATGACGGCATTACGTTTGATATTGAAGACAATTGATAATGCAAACTTGTAAGCATGAGAATAAAGCATTATCTTAGGCATCATAATTCATCGCCATAATGTTTCATTTTGACGTGGATTTAGTGGTCGGACATCGGGAGGGATACCCGATGCCTATTTTTACGGAGAGTTGCAGATGTGCGTAAAAATTTGTATATTTGCAACCTAAAACAAAACCCGATAGCTTGATATACAGGGGCTACCGGGATTCAACACTGCAAAGATAGTGCTTTTTCTCTTAATAACAAAATTTCACACCGAAAAGATTGTTAATTTCAAATGAAATACGCTGACTTCGAGAAAATAATGTCCCCGCAACGAATGGAGCGTTATGTCACGGCATGTGGAGGCGACACCCGCAAGGGGATGACGCTCTACCGCTATAATCTTCAGGTTTCGCAGGAGATGTTTACCATAGTCAGCTGTTTCGAGGTCGCATTGCGTAATGCCATTGACCATAAATTAACCAAGAACTTGGGAGATGAATGGTTGCGTGATTCCATTATGCCCAACGGAGTATTCACAGAACCGATTTTGAGAAAGACGCGCGACATTATAACCTTTGCACACCGCAAGTTACAGCAATCGCAGTCTTATACTCACCACAAGTTGTTGGCTGAAATGGAATTTGGTATCTGGAAATATATGTTCTCGCCCGTGCAATACCGTGTAACCGGACGTAACCTCCTTTCCATATTCCCCAACAAACCGCGCTCTTCAAGAGAGATGCAGTATAACCAGACTTATATCTTTAATGAACTTGATAAAGTCAATTCCCTGCGCAATCGCATAGCCCATCACGAGACTATCTGTTTCGCCTCCCATACGTCTGAAATCGACACATCGTATGTTATAAATATCTACGAGAAAATCAAGACTCTGTTTTCTTGGATGGACATTGACAGCAATTCATTGCTGTATGGCTTAGATCACATCAACCGCGTCTGTGCTCAGATAAATCAGTTGAAAAATGGATTATGCTAATCGTCCATATCGGACGAACTATGACGATTCCTACACTGCATACACTTGAGCGTCGACCGTTGGCGGTCTCAAAATCTATTGCTGCAAAGTAGGTCATTTTCAGTCGTTTTTATAAAGTTCGTACATATCTGAAATCCACCCTTTCATAGTTCTGCGTAAATGAGCCGGCTCAATCACCTCCACCATTGAGCCAACCTGGAGCAGTTTCATTACAAAGTCGTAAGTAGGGGAGAGGAAAAGCTCAAAATCCGCATACTCTCCGGCATCCTCAATCAAACGCTGACTATGATGAAGAGGCAGCGATTTAAGATAATGCTTATGGTTTTCATTAGCTCGTATGATGATTCTCTCGGGTTTCTCTCCGGTTCCTACCACAATTCCGTATGCCGTAGAAAAGTATTCATCTGCGTTAAAATCCTTTGGGAGTTTGAATGTCTCACTCATGACTTCTATATTCTCAATGCGGTCCAGACCATAAAGACGAATATCATCGAAACGGATGTTATGAGCCAACATATACCAACGGTTCTCAAATAATCTGACACAATATGGCTCAATTGGAAAGGTATAGCCATGCGCCTTTTTGAAAGGACGATATGAGATAGTTATTACGCGATTGTCTTTCATTGCTTCCAATATGGTGGTGAGATGATCGCGTCCGGAAGGTATATCCTCAACCAATATACGATTCTTTAATGACAGATTCTCTCCAATGACATTGCCAACCGCATAGGAGTCGAGCATCCACTTTTTGAGCTTGTCCTCGTCAATATCCTGAGGATTGGCAATGAAATAAAGGTAGCCACCGGTTTTCTGACACTCGATCATAATACTGAACTGGTCATAAATAGCCTCTCTCCAGCGATTGAATGTAGCACGGTGTAGGGGACGACAATCGCTCAGTTCCTTGTGGCGTTGCCACTTATCTGAAAGATCCTTATGAGAAATCTTTCCGGCACGGCGGATCGTTTCAATCAACCAGGTATATTTCGGCAGTTGGTTCATAACAATAATATGTTTCCCGTAAAGTTAAGAAGTTGTATCATTTCGTGCAACAGGTTTTAATTTTTTTAGAAGACTCGCAAAATTCTTCCCAGCGGTGTATGCGATAATAATCGGCTGCTGCTATGGCAACCTGATAACAATCATCATCTTCTAATCCAAATTTAGATCCGGCTACAACTTCTATGGGATTACAGAAATACTCAAACCATATACCTGTAGGATACCCATTTTTATTAGCACCATGTAGTCCATACCATAAATGTATCCATGTCGGTGCAGGATCTTTACTATTAGGTTTTCTTATCGGCATGGTGCGGAATAGATTCATTATTCGCCGAAGAATAATAATCTTCTTTTTATTTGAAGGTTTCTTTGAAGTATTAATGATTCCCATTTTTATGCCGGCATCTAAAGCCCGTTTATTACTTATTCGTCTAAAAAACTCCTGAAATGTAGGAAGGCTCTCTTCATATTGTCTCCATTTCTCTTCGCATTCCGGGTCATCAACAGAATAAAACTCGCAACTGTATATTTCAATAACATCGGGGAATATCCTCTTCATCTGCACTCTCTCCTGTTTGTCTGACATAATCAAGTTGTCTAAAATTTTTACGAATGTTAAACGAGCCTACTCTTATATTCATGGGCGCAAAATTAAACCAAGGGTGACGCACTTTGTGATACAGATTAAAATTTCTTTATATGTTAAATTATATTAATGCGTAAGTATCTGTAATACAGGTAATACTCTTGGATAACAGTATTCATGAATATATAAAATGAGTTTAAATTAACACCGATTAACACTTGGTAAAATTTGTTCATCGTATTAAATAAGAGTACCAACACTAAATGAGACTTATGAAATTAGCAATCGTTGGCACTCGAAATCCGGGTGTGACCTATAAGGAGTGGGAGAAACTCCTACTCGACAAAATCAATCCTGAAGAGATTCAGATGGTAATCTCAGGTGGAGCAAAAGGAGTTGACACTTTCGCCAAGTTATTCGCGGGTCGTCATCATAAGTCCTACATGGAGTTCGCTCCGCAATATAACGTCTATGGCCGATATGCGACACTGAAGCGAAACACTCAGATCATCAAAGAGGCTACTACTGTAATCGCGTTCCCATCCGCGGATTCCAAAGGAACTTATCATTCCATCAAAGAGGCGCAACGACTCGGTCGACGTGTCATAGTCGTAAAGCTCTAAAAATATTGTGGTGTCTCGAAAAAATGGACACTACATTATTAACTTTGCATTGTAATTATGGAAGACCAATACAGAAAAGAAATTGCATGGTGGTTTGCCGAGCTTGGATTAGAGAGCGAGGTTGAAAACTATCTCGCATTGTTTCCTGAACTTAATAGCCGACTGTCAAAATTTGCTATCGGCATTTTGAAATGGAATCTTGCGGGACTTATCAACGTCAACAACCCCGATGATGTAAGTCGTGTGCGACTTATTTTAAAGGTCATTGACCAGACCCCGGGTTATGACTTCTTCGACAATGTATTTAATGAAGCTGATCCTGATACGGTATGTCAAATAATTGGTATGTCCCCTATCACTTCCATCGAGGAGGGTCAAATTGATTTTGATTATTCAGTAATGGAGATCAAAAACTTTGAGGAATCCCATTCGTATTTTGAGGCAGTTTCATGGTGTATTGTAATTTCAGAAGAATCATTCAAGGAATATACCGGCAATGGGAATCGTTTTTACTTCTGCGGTAATGGTGATTGGTGGGATATACCTTGTATTCCCGGAATGGGATTTCCACACGATAAATACGGATATTCATTGATCGCCGTGGAGGTGACTCCCGAAAATACAATCGCATCCGTCACCAGCCGTTGGAACACATGTGCAGGAGATACCGGAGAATTTCTTTCATCCGAAGAACTCCTTATGGTATTAGGTGATACCAATTTCAAAAAGCTCTTTTTATAAATCCTCTGAAATAAAACTCGGTGTCACGATAATTGAGACATCTATAAGTTAACTTTGCAACGTCAATCAAATAAATACTCACGATATGCTTGAAGATACCGTCATCAATGAGTTTAGGGTTAAGCCAATCAATCCAGAAAAGGTTGTTTCATCGGGAGAAGGTGAAGTAGCATATTCTCTGGAGACTATACCGCATGGAAAATGTGTTACTACCCAAGAGGAGAGGGATATAATCTCCAAATTAATAGCTACCGATACAACTCTGGGTTTTGAGAGTGATATGGAGTGTGATTTTTGCCCTTTATTTCTGACAACATATAATACGGATAAATCGGAGAACGCGTATTATGAATATGGTGATCATACTCCCGGTAAAGAGAAATACCAGGAGGAATGTCGATTTAAGCCAGGCGACAAGGTGCTGTGTCTTATGTATGAAGGTTATAATGCTGTGTTTCCGGGTATTGTCGTTGGTCCTCTGACTGAGGAATACCTCCGTAAACTTTACGAGACTAATGAAGATATGCAGATTGGTTATTCATCAGCAGACGAGGCCGTTGAAGAATGGCTTGACTGGAACTGGGATTCGGTAATTGTTCGCCCTCTTGTCCATCTGAAGAATGATTGGGAAGAAATGGGCGATACAGTGATGGTGAACCGAGTTTATGTCTTTCCGTATAAAAAGTTTTAGATATGAGAGGATATAAAAAATATCGAGGAAGGATTATCACAGCACTATGGAAGGAGGCTGCTCGTAAGAATGGTAAAGAAATGGCTCCCGGATGCTGGAAAGGTGTGACTAAGGATTCATACAAGCATATTCTTCCATTAAATGGAGTAAAGAATACGAAAGAAGCCCGAAGAGATGCTATCCAAAAATATCTTGGTATTAAAATAGATGATATGTTCTTATCAAAGAATGGAGCATTACACCAGTATGCACATCATCTCAATTCTTCACAGTTACTCTGTTATATGGCTTTCCGCCCTTTGTTGACCAATGATTCTAAAACGAAATGTTACCGTCCGACAGAAGCTTTTAAAAAGCTATTCGCGTCTCAAAATATAAATATCTCTGAATGTGCTCAATGTGAATTTGAGTATAATGATCATTTAATGTGGAAAGAGAGAAATATACCTGAGGTACTTCATTTGATTTCCATATTAAGGATAATAATCATGAATATTTCTTTGAAATCAAATTCACGGAAGATGGTTTTGGGAAGGCTGAAAAAGATGATGAACACGTACAGAAGTTTAATGAACTTTATCTCGATAAGATAACGAAGGTCATCAATAAAGATGTTTCAGTGGAAGAGTGTGTAAAATATTACCAGCTATTCCGCAATATTATACGAGGTGATTCTGATTCAAAAATAATTGTCTTCATTACCGATGAAAATAATCCGGCAACCGAAGAAGAAATCAAAAATTTCAGACAAGAGTATCTGAAAGATGCAACAGTGAATTGTCTCTTTTTGAAGTGGCAGGATATATATAAGGAATTGCCGCTGGATTTTCATCCATTTCAATTCATATGCTTCAACCCTGATTTTAAACTATAAATACATTTCGTATCAGAAAAAATAATGGCTAAGACTATGATTTTGGCAATTGGCGGTGCCGGTTGCAGTATGGCGGAGACCATTATGCGTGAAGCCTCCGCTCATTGGGTACGTGAGGCAGCTTATCTTTTTGCGGACTCAGATCAGGCAAGTCTGGCAGAACTGGCACAAAAGGGGTATCAGACCATCTCATTGAACGGCAATGAGAATCCATGCGAAGTTATTAAGGGAGTTGAAAAACTCTATCTTCTGGTGGGTATGGGTGGTAAAACAGGAAGTGAATATGTAAATATTGTCGCGAATGCTGCAAAAGCTGCAGGTGTGCAAGACGTGTCGGCCATTGTGACAGTGCCCTTTTACTTCGAGGGAGAGGGAAAAATTGTAAAGGCAAAAGAAGCAATCAAAAGTTTGAAAGGTGTAAAAACCAAGGTGCTTCACAACGATGACCTCTTGGAGAACTATGATGACATTAACTTTGCAACTGCATTCAATTATGCTGATTTGTCAGCACTAAAAGCTATAGAATCTGGAGAAATCTAATGAGGATACTGCATCTATCCGATACACACAATAGCCATCATCGACTACGGGATTTACCTGAAGCCGATGTTGTGGTACATTCCGGCGACTTCTGTATGGTCGGAACCGAACAGGAAGCCATTGATTTCCTCAACTGGTTTTGTGACCTACCTCATAAACATAAGATTTTTATTTGTGGTAATCATGACGAGTGTTTGTATGGAGCAAACATAGAAGGTATGGACTCAAATGTTTACTTTCTATGCAATTCGGGCGTGGAGATTGAAGGTATTAAGTTCTATGGGATACCTATGTTTTTGAGCGACTGTGTTACAGAACGTCAAAACCAAAACTATGCTAAAATTCCTGATGATACAGATGTGCTGGTAACACATTCCCCGGCATATGGTATTCTTGATTTTGATGATGGTATTAACTATGGTTCAGAAGAGTTACTTGAAAAAATATCTATGCTTAATCTAAAAGCACATCTTTTCGGTCATATCCATGCACAACACGGAGTCAGGATGCTAAATGGAACTTGTTTTTCCAATGGTGCTATTATGAGCTCGGACTACTCTTCTCTATCAGTTTCTAATATATTAGATATTGAAGTTGTTTAAACTAATTTACGAATGTTAAAAATAGGTCTATACATCATTCTTTTATTCACCTTTGCGGATCTTTTTGACTCGTCATTATTTTTCTTTTAAAGGAAACTCGTCGATTTTCAATTGGCTGCTTCCGCCCCTCTCATCGGTACCAACCGAGAGGTTGCTACCTCTTCGAGTGACGAAAGCAGCTCAAAAATCTCTCGCAAATGTGAACAAAAAATAAGTTTAAACAACTTCATTAAGTAGTAATTTATGATATTGGGTATCATCATAAGCAAATAATTTTAATGCAAAATTACAAAAAACATCTGAATTATAACCGGTCAAAGTACACTGATTAATAGTACAACGGTCGTAAAATGAGATTTTTGTAACCGTTATTGACCATCTGAATAAGTGCCAATAATGTCATTGACTTCTTTCAGCCGTTTAGATAGGCCATGTATTATCTTTTCCGCCATTATCTCAGTTAGTGTCATTAATCAGCTCCTCTTCAATCTCCTCTATGGTAGGAAGAGCCGATGCTACATCGTTGAAAAGCTTTTCAGTTTCATACTGGGCTATTCCCATCGGCTGGGTTATTCCCCTCAGAGCAAACTCAGCTTTTTTATTGCTTTTGCTACGGCAAAGCAGAAGGCCGATCGTTGGCTTGTCTTCCGGTGCTTTCACATACTCGTCGACGGCTGAGATATAGAAATTAAGTTTGCTTACAAACTCAGGGATAAACTCAACTGCTTTCAACTCGACCACCACATAACAATGCAGTTTCAGGTGATACATCAGAATATCAATATAATAGTCGTCACCATCAACCACAACATTATACTGTCTCCCGACATAGGCGAATCCATGTCCTAATTCAAGCAGAAATTCTGTCATACGCTCGGCAAGACGGTTTTCAATATCTCGTTCATGCTGCAATGCCATAGTGCCTATGAAGCTGAAATTATATGGGTCTTTGAAAGCGTACTGGGCAAGATCCGACTGATAATCAGGTAAGGTACGTGAAAAATTCGTGATGGCATTACCTACGGCTTTCATATAACCGCTGTTTATTTTTTACACCATAACATCCCGGCTCCAACCGTTGCGTGTCGTTTCAAGAATATAGAAAGCACGTTCCGCGTCGCTCTTTATTTTTGGAAGCATGGAAATGTGATGATACCAGCTTATGGCGGTCAAGGGAACATCCACATAATTCTTTCCGTCCGCCAATTCTGCAAGTGCCGCTTGCGAAATTGGCAGATCCTTAAATTCTGCAAGCGCCACTTGCAGAATTGGAAAATTAGGATAATTCTCAGCGAACCGTCTCATATAGCGAAGATTTCTCACCGAATAGCCCTTATCTTCAGGAAACTTTCGTGTTAAATCCACGGATAACTGTTCGATTACTTGTGATCCCCAGCCAAGTTCTATTTTCTTTCGTATGATGTCATTACCTATGCTCCAATATAATGAAAGCATGTCGGTATTCACATGGATAGCTGCATTGAGTTTGGCTTTCTCAATGAGATTCTCAATTTTACTACGCCATTCAGCGTAACCGTCAGGAAGATTATTTGTATCTATTTCAGCTTTCATAATACAAAATTAATAAAATTTACCAATAACGTCCTGAATCCCCAATATTATGACTAAATTCGCATTTGGATTGACTAACATCATTCCACGATATGATCGTTACCTTCAGGCGCATCGTGATTATCTTTCGGAGCATTATGCCGCAGGTGATTTTATTATGATATGGCAAGGGCTTTACCACAGCAAAAAAAAATTCACAAATCATAAAAGTTTAAATGAGTTCGGTATTATTGCTGTCGTACAAATGTACGACACTAATAATTTAAAAATAAGTTTAGACAACGTCTAATTTAAAATGATCAGAGTGGCGCACTTTGGTACTGAAAAGTGCGCCACTCTCATCTTCGAGTAATGTGAAGAGTCTGATGTTTCCTTCAGTTATTCGAGTAGGTCAAGGCTTAGAAGGCGAGGACGGGGCGGAGGTTGTTGCTGCCGCCTTTGCTTGTGGACATAACCAGGCCGTTGGCCGACTGAACGGTGTAGGCCTGACCTACGGAATATTCCGTACTTGACCAATATACACCGTTGATGAGTGTGCTTCCGGCTACATTCTTGAGTTTTTCATTGATAAGGACAACATTGGCGTTATCCGGCTCAGACTCGTAACCCAGGTCATCGATATTGCCGTCGATGGCTCCCGATACGAAAAGCGACACCTCTTTGATTGAAGGCACGTACCATCCGCTGGTAGAGGTAGGAGCTGGAGTGGACGAGACAGGGGAGGAAATCTTGTTTCCTACAATAACCTCGTAGTCCCAACCATACTCGCTATCGTTGAATTTATCAATACCTTTTGTATTATTGAAGCCCATAATCTGGTTGAAGACACTGGTCATAGATACTGAGCGCGTAGCGATCGATACATAATCCGTGTTGTCCTCAATCCATTCGCCCACGGTCATATCGGCCTCATCCTCAAATCCGGAATAATCTTCCTGCCATTCGCATTTCGTATCTTTCAAAGCCAATACAAGTCCATGGACACATCCGGGAAATGCAGCACGAAGGGCAGCATCGTTAACGCTTGGGTTCCCTACATAGAACACAATACCGATGGGCTTTTTAGACTCATCGAGAGTGGAGGAATATGAGCCGTCGGAATAGAAATAATCCCCGACTTTTGCGCTCTCTTCCTTGGGACTGAGCGATATGGAAGCGATTTTGCTGAGTTCCAGATCTGGATTGAATGATTCTCCAACAGACCATTCTTCTCCCTGAGCAGAGAATGAGATGTTTCCATTGACCACCGTGGGCTCTCCTTCCTTGGGAGTGACTACAAACTGGGCTGAAGCTGTGGTGGAGATGGCGAGGAGGGTCAGAGCGGAGATATATAAACTTTTCATGAGGATTATCTTTTGATAAACTTAAATGATGAATTTCCTACCGATAGAATATAAGTACCTGCTGCAAGATCTGCGACACTTATTCTATCGTTGACAGAATTGATGGTTCCGCTTTTCACTATTCCACCGGCCAAATTCGAAATAGCGAAATCGCGCCCATCGCATCCCATCACAAGTAGTGAAGATTCTACGTAAGTTACGCTCGGCTTCTCCGATTCCTGAGAAGGAGAGGCAATGCCTGTGGTGCCGGCATCATACAGGAATGATACGGAGGTGACACCGTTGACAGCCTCGGGACCGCCATCCTTTGTAAAACGGTGAATACCGGTTGATCATCGGCGCCCACGAGCATTCCGACCTGGGCGACCGGAATCTGTTTTCCGGAATCAGTAACCAGCATCCAGGTTCCTGCAGCATGAACCAACGCTCCAGCGCACAGCAAAAGGACTGAGAGTAAAAATTTTTTCATAAGCACACTATTAGATTGATAAGACTGAATTAAATTAAATTCGATACTTACTCCTACAAAGATAATGAAAAAAAAGGGAATGAACAGAATAAGGTAAGAATCTTAGCCAGCGATAAATCTTGATTAGATTAACCTTAAGTAGATTTAGTAGTTTAAATTTAAGTGTTATATTTGTAGATGGAGGTTAAGGGGAAATAATTAATAAAAACGAATGATATGAAAAAACAAGGAATCGTGTTGGGTTTAGGATCAGTAATGCTCGTGTTGAGCGGGTGTTCCGGTGATTCGGGGAGTGTGGAAATCAAGTTGCCTGCCGATTATAAGGCGGATAAGATTGTGGTGAGCCATCTCACGCTATCAAATATCTTCGAGGCCAAGAAACAGGAGGATCTGAAGATTACTTATGACACCCTGGATGTGAAAGATGGTATCGCTCATCTGAAGCTTGATGATCGTGGCGCTTCATGTTATAATATCGAGCCCGAGGAGATGACATTCATGCAGCCCGATTTCTATGCAGTTCCGGGAGAGAACCTGAAGGTGGATATCAAAAGTTTTGAACCTCTCGAATATACCGTGACAGGATCTGAGCTGATGGAGGATATCACTGCAGCCATGAGTATCACGAAGCCAATTCAGATAGAATATCACAATCTGATGAAGGATAATGACAGTGTGTCTCCTGCTGTGGCAAAGGAAATAATAGATCGATATGATGCTGCAATCAAGAAGTTTGTGGCCGATCATCCGAAGAGTCCTGCTGTGCCATATCTTATCCTGGATCTCAGCGGGAAAGATTTCAAGACTATCTATGATAATATGACTCCGGAGGCCCGCAAGTCGATTCTTATGCCATATGCCGAAGAATATAATCGTCAGGTGGAGGAGATGTTAGCAGAGGAAAAGGCCGAGGCAGAGGAGAAAGAAGTGATAGCATCGGGCAAGAGAGTGGCTCCTGACTTTACCCTTCCCGACCTTACGGGAAAGATGGTAAGCCTTTCAGATTTCAAGGGCAAATGGGTGGTATTGGATTTCTGGGGAAGCTGGTGCGGATGGTGTATCAAAGGCTTCCCGGCACTGAAGGAGGCTTACGCTCAATATGGCGATAAGATTCAGATTATCGGTATCGGATGTAATGAGCCCGAGGCTGACTGGAGAGAGGGAGTGAAAAAATACGAACTTCCCTGGCTGAATCTTTATAACGGAGACAGCAAGAGTCTATATGAGGCATATAATATCACGGGTTTCCCGACAAAGGCTATCGTAAATCCGGAGGGGAAGCTTGTGGATCTTACCACAGGGGAGGATCCATCATTCTTCACACGACTGGCATCGTTTGTGAAATAAGGAAGATATATTTAAAGCCGCAGCTTGAAAGGGCTGTGGCTTTATTATTAATACAGCTTCAGCGGCCTTCGGCACGCTGCACAAAACGAGCTTCGCGCTGTTTTATTAATACAGCTTCAGCGGCCTTCGGCACGCTGCACAAGACGAGCTTCGCGCTTTATTATAAATACAGCTTCAGCGGCCTTCGGCACGCTGCACAAAATGAGCTTCGCGCTGATGGGGGAGAGGCGGGGAGGGCGGATTATAATTCGGCCTTATAGATATCGTTGCGGAGGCGTTTGAGCTGTTTGCGGGTAGCTTCAAGATCAGCTTCGGAGCGGAGGATCTCAGGGCGTAAGGAATCGTCAGGACGGCGGTCAAAGCGTTTGCGTAGCTCAGCAAGAGCTGCTTCCTTATTCTGAATATCCTTTAGCGTACGGATATACTCATGCATAAGGGAGCGTGCCGACGAATTGCGGAAGTCTCCATAAGACGTGTAGACCCGTTTTCCCGGAAGGTGGAAAATGAAATCCTGTGACTTTACGGTCTGCGGTTGAATATTGCCTATTTCCTCAATAAGGGGAGTATAATCCTGGTCGGGATCCTGAGTTGACCGAAAATCTTCGATCCGAGCTCTGGAGATAAGGAAATCATCATCCTCATCTGCATCATAATTTGAGCGCAGGTCGTTGAGCTTGAAGAGATATAGGGTCACCATATCGGGAGCCGCATTACGGTCAGTGGCCCACCAACCCACACCATTAATCTCATCGATAGCGAGCATATAGTCATTGTCGGGAGAATTGTAGGGCATTCCAATGTTCTGGGGCTGTAGATATTCTCCTGTAAGCGGATCGCGGGTGACAACAAAGATATCGTAACCTCCGATCGACCCCTCGCCATCGGAAGCGAAATAGAGGGTTACGCCATCAGCTTTCATAAAAGGGAAATCCATATTTCCACCCTGTGCCAAAGAGATGGGGAGGGGAACGGGGGATTGCCACGATCCGTCAGTGAGACGGCTTGACTCCACCATACGATAAATGGAGCCGGGAATATCGAGTGAATCCGGATCCTGAGTCATGCTTGCGGGCTGAGCCCACATTTTGAAGTCGGCATCCTCGTTGGTGAAGACAAGTTCCACTTGCTGGCGCAGTTCATCGCGATTATCGATTCCATCGGGGAGAGCGTCAGCATTGGCAATCGAACCGGAAGCGGAGGGGAGGCGGTAGGCCTTGAAGAACTCTGCCTCGGGGACAGAGATTGAATCGAGAATCTGGAGTTTCTCGATTCTTGATAAGAAAGCTTTTGCATCCCGCATTTGTCTCTCCAACCTATCTATGCCTTCAGAGCGCTCTCCCTTAGGAAGGGCTTTGCGTGCATCAGCAAGATGGCGGGAAGCAGCTCCGAAATCATAATCGGCATAAGCTTCAGTAGCTTTAAGAAGGTTTTCATCAACGGCGGTAGACTGAGCCATCAACGAACCGGACGTGCAAGCTATGAGAACTCCGGTTAATAATTGAAATCTGATACGTGACATAATGAGAATGGGTTGGGGAGGGAATACACTCACAAAATTAGGGGAAACGAATTAAAAATCAAAGTAAAAGGGAATAAAAAGAGGGTATATCATGGTACAAACGTACAACCGTCCGCGAAAGCGTATTGAAGCCTGCCTGTATAAATTATAATTTTGCCATAAAAAATGAATTATGGACAAAGTTGAATTATACAGGCAGGTTTTTACGTCCTTTCGTAGACTTTGTGCGGAAGGGAAACAGCCTTCCTCTTTCAATGCTTACTGTAAGGCTCATGGAGTAATGCAATGTCAGATGACGAAAGTGCTCAAAGGAGAGTATCAGCGTATCAAGTCACTACCGGGTTACACCAGCACCGGAAGTATCTGTCGAGAAATCTATGAAGATTTCAAGAGTCTATGTGCAGAGGGCAGACAGCCGAGTACTTTCAGGGCATATTATAAAAGTCGCGGAGTGTCGAGAAAACAGATGGAGGGTTTCCAACATCGCAATAAGCTTAAGGTAGAGGGGCTCCCCGGGTTTACAGGTCCGGATGGAACCGGTAACGTCAAGTGTCAGGAGGTACCGTTCGAGGAAGTAATCTTCGAGGAATCCGGTTTTCTTCCGGCAGACACGGGCAATGTGATAACGGTGAAGGTCGACGGTCATGTGGCTGTCAGCTTTCCGGCTGATACTGATGTGGCTGTCATTGCAAGGTTCGTCAGAAGGATGGGAAAGGAGGCTGGTCATGTGGGGTCTTGAACAGGGGCTGAGACTCTGGGTGTGCCAGCAACCGGTGTCGATGCGCTACGGCATACGAGGTCTGACCCAGATGGTGTGGTCGTGGAAGGGTCATTCTCCGGCATCGGGTGACGTGTATGTGTTTTTCTCAAAAGACCGCAGGACTATGAAGGCATTGAAATGGGACGGTGACGGATTTTTGATGTACACAAAAAGGCTGTCGCAAGGCCGTTTCCGGGAGGTACTGAAAAATGGCGATGACGGTGTTCGCAGGCTTCAATGGGACGATTGCTATATGTTGATGAGGGGCCTCACGCCTGTAAAAGTGACGGTCGAGAATCGTTTTAGAATGGCTGTAAAATAGGGTATAATCATCTATTAATCAGATAAATAAGTGGTGTAAAAGTTGTGTATATCAGATACTTTTCGTAACTTTACACCATGAAAAAGAACGAGTTGATAGAGTTTTTGCAGCGCCAGATTGAGTTCCTCCAGGGACAACTCGACGAGGCGTTGGACTCCGTCAACTCGCTTACTTTATCCAATGAAAAACTCCAGTCAACCAACGAAAAACTGGTAGCAACAGTAGATGAACTACGCAGGCAGATAGCTTCGCTGGAAGATGCCATAAAAGGCAAGGGTGCGGAACTGAACAAATAGAAAGCAGCGCGTCAAGCCGGGCAGCGTCTGCAAAGCTCACCGTCGGAGCGTCAGGCGAAACCGACAGTGTCCGCCTCTTCCGAAACTCCGGAACAGAAGCCTCAGAAGAAACGCACCAACAACGGTGCCAAGAGAAAGACGCATCCCGAGTGCGAAGTGGAGACAGTTGTGGTGGAGCCGGCCAGCCCTGACTTCAAGCCGGAGGCGGCTACGTTCATAGGCGAGTGCGATGTCGTGCGCTACGTCATGGAGCCGATGCGCTTCAAGAAGATTATCTACAAGGTGCGCAAATACGTGCAGGATGAGAAGATATACAAAGGTACGGCTCCTGCCACGCCGCTGCTCAACCCGCAGTACACCTCTTCCTTTATAGCCGGACTCGCTGAGTTACGCTACCTTCATTGCATGCCCCTTGAGAACGCAGTCGAATACTTCCGTGCCCACGGCTTCGACCTTGATAAAGGTACCGCACAGAAACTTGTAAGCAAGGTAAAGGTGCAACTCGAAAATATGTATAAGGCACTTGCAAAGGCCATTGTGGAGGACAATTATATTTGCGGTGACGAGACCTATCAGAAAGTGCGTCTGCAGGAGGCCACAAAGTCGGGCAAGAACATCAAGAAAGGTTACATCTGGGGGTTCGTCGGCATGACAACCGGGCTTGTGTACTTCTTTTACGATGACGGATCACGCTCAGCCGAAGTCTTCGAGCAGCACATCAAAGGCTTCAAAGGCGCCTTCCAGTGAGACTATTACTCGGGATACCGGCATATCGGAATCGGTGAGATGAGCGGGATAAAACGCTTGCCCTGCCTGCAACACATCAAGCGGAAGTTCCTTGATCTCAAAGACAATCCACAGGCACAGGAAATAGCAAAGCTCTTCGGACTCCTTTACCACTTCGAGCATAAGCATCGCATAGGTAAAGACGGATGGAGGGCAGAAAAGCACATCGAGTGGCGGCTGCGATACTCAAAAGTGATGCTTGAGAAAATCCACATGAGGCTGATGGCCGTTAAAAATCGCATCGACGTACCGCCTGATGACCCTTTGCTTGCCGCCTCCGAACATGCGCTCCGACAGTGGGATGAGATACCGCGCATCTTTGCCGCTGCTTCCTATCGGCTCGACAACAACGAAGTCGAGCGCATCAACCGCTACATATCCCTGACCCGTCGCCGGCTGACAATCGGATCCCACTCCGGAGCCGAGACTGCCGCACTGTATCACTCCCTTGCGATCACCTGCCAACGCTGCGGCGTCAACGTCTTCGACTACTTCTGCGACATTATCGACCGATGTGCCGCATGGCCCCCGAATACCCCGATAGAAAAATACCGCGACTTGCTTCCTGACCGCTGGAAACCCTCACAAAAATAGCCGCCCAAAATCTGGACGGCTATCTTTTTTAGGCCTTACCTGCTATCGCGGACGGTTGTACGTACAAACCATGATATACCCTCTTTCGAATTCAGAGCTATAGAATTATTTTACCATTACTTTGTAGAGGCGGTTGCCGACATGGACGATGCAGATGCCACGGTTGGCAGCGATAGTCAGGCTGTCAGAGCCGTTTCCAGAGTAGATGGTGCGGCCATCGATACCATATACCGATACTTTGAGGCCGGCAGCGCCTGTGATCTCAATCTTTCCAGCCTCTGCCCAGACATTGACAGCAGAATAGCTGATCTCATCAAGAGCGGAAACTTCAAGAGTGGAGCGTACGGAGTTAGACTCACCCTGCTCATAGACCGCTGTTACAGCGAAGCTATGCTTGCCATCCTCAAGATCTGCAGTGAGAGGGTATGTGGTGGCCTCCACCGGGGAAGAGTTAAGAAGCTTACCATCGCAATAAACATTGTAACCAACGAGTTTCAGTTGCTCGGGTTCACCACCGGCGAGACGGAGCGTAACATCATCGACCATCATGAGAGCACCCGAAGCGGAGATACGGCGTATAGCGAAACGTTTCGCACCAACGGGCAGACTTAAGCTCATTTCAGTCCAGTCCTCATCATTGCTGAATGTGGTCGGCGTGCCGACAGGAATGAAATCATCGGGCTTGAGGCTGCCGGTGGAATAATAACACTGGAAAGTCTCCGGATAAGAGCCCAGAAGAGCCTTGGTGTAGAAGCGTACAATCTGACGGCCTCCGTATAGTTCGGGAGAAATAGCCCAGTCGTTGGAAGTGTTCTGATTATAGCAGAGGAGCGCACCGAGAGTTTTCGCACTGCCGTTGACACCTTCGAACAGAGATCCATACTGACCGAGTGCAGACTCATTCTTGTCGATTACAAAGAAGGATGTGACAGTCTCTCCGGAAGTGATACCGGGGAATGTGAACTGATTGAAACCACCGGAAGGAGTATTGTCGAGGTCGATGAACGTCCAATCATTGGCCCCCTTCTGATTCCAGCTCGGAGCAGTTTCGAAAGTCTCGGTATAAGGAGAAGGAGCGACATTATCCATTGAGGGAGCGAGCCATGTGAGTTCTACACCATCCTTCTGGTTGGCCTTCAGGTCGCGGGGTTCGGGATAGACGGGCTTAGCCACTTCGATGGAAACTTTCTTAGTGACATTATCAGAAAGATTGGTATCGCCATCCACCATAACCTTACCATAGAATTCCACATTATCCTCATCCTGAACGCCGAGAGGCATATTGAACGTAACAGACTTGCTTTCTCCGGCCTTAAGGTTCTTATATTCCTTAGAGGCGGCGAGCTTACCGTTCTTATAGAGTTCCATCGTGTAAACAGAAGCATTCTTCTGACCATTATTAGAGGCTGTCAGGGTCACATTCGCCCCCTCACCCGCCATGACCGTGGGAGTGAAGATCTGGATAGTGCCTTCGAGATCGTTGTCTGTGAGATTCGACACGCGGATTGCATCGAAGATAGTCCAGAGATACATATGTCCTACCGGGCGGAGACCGACATGAATATTCTTGCCCTTATACTTGGAAAGATCGGTTACCACGCGGACCCAACCCTTTGATTTGCTGAGATCCTTGATCACATATCCAGCCACTTGCTCCCATTCATCGCTACCGACCTCACGGATATCCACATAGATTTCATTGGTATATTCATCCGGATCGATGTTATAGACGTTGAATGTCAGAGCCGGGTTGACCGCATTTGTAGATAGGTCGATCATACCGGTGGAGAGGCGCCCTGAGGCATTCATACCGCCCTTCATCGCCACCATACCGTTGTCGCCATCAGAGGGCTGCACATCACTGAACGAGCCACTGTTCGCCAAAGCCCATTCAGGCTGGAAGATGATATTCTCAATGCGGATGATGCTATGCATCGCCGCATCAGCAAAACTTTCCTTATATGAAAGTTTATACGGGTTGCCGGCAAAGCATGTATTCGACAGACCATAATCGCCATACTCACCTGCCTCATTTGCAGGGAACACGCCGTAATAGATCAGTGACTGATCCTCGGGATCAATGGCATCGTAGGTGAATTCTGTAGCGGAAGTGATGGGGAACTGACGATTGGCACCATCCTTAACCTCCAGAAGCACATATCCCTTCACATTCATGTTGACACCATGAGCGGACGTAGTGACCGGTGTCCAGCTAACCTTCATCTTGCCTCCGCCTACATATTCGGCTTTGACATTCTGAGGCATAGCGGGCACATCCTTGCTGATAAAGGCCACATGATCGAGACGGGCTCCTTCCTTGCCATCTCCATAAGAGATGAAAGAATACTCCACCTCTCCCTTCACACCGGGAACGTCGTCAAAAGAGAGTGTGGCTCCGGCTGCAGGAGCGTCGAAAGTCTTGACTTCTGTGTTACCCCGCTTTACGACAATCTTATCCAGCTTCTGGATTGTCTTACCCTCAACCGACTTTATCGGGGCCTGGAAAGAGAAGGACAAGCCGTTATCCCCCTTAGGATTGATGGTAAGGCCGGTGATGAGATCGGGTGCTGTAGCCGCACCAACTCTCTTCACCGAGATATTGGTGACATGGAAATCCGTGTAGCGTTTATCAGCCTTTGCATGAATGGCCACATAATAGTTGCCACCATAAGTGGTGGTGAACCGGCCGTCATATGTAGCCTGGTCGTTGCCGAGGAAAGTATGAGAGACCACCACAGATGTGAGAGCATCTACTTTCGGAGCCGTACCCGCCAAAATTTCAGCACCTTCACCATAGCCCCACATATCTGCCGAGATTGCATAGACAGTATTCTCCTCAAGAGATAATGAGGGAGTGATCAGATAATCATCCGTAGTGGGTGTATTTTCACCAAATGTAATCCACGCATAGGGAGGATTGGTCTGAGTGGCATGCCAGAAGGAAGTGCCGTCGTTATTATTATCGATAAATGTGAGTTCCTCGTCATATCCTATTGTCTTGGAGAAATCCTCCAGATATGGGATTGACTTTCCCTTAGCTCCCACGCTGATGGTTTTTTCAAACTTACCTCCGAGTCCTGCCTCATTGTAACCGATGATTGCATATGTATAGTCGCCGGGAGCCCCCGCATCATCCGTGAACGCATATTTCTCTCCAGGAACAGGATTTGCAAACGTCTTTATCACGGAACCATTCCGGATGATTTCAATTTTTGAGATAGCGGAGAGGGGTTTTCCACCACCGGTGAGAGTAGGAGCCTTGAAGCTGATGTTGACGGTGTTGGTGCGCGCACTCCAGTCGGGCTCGATCAGGGCATCGGCAGGAATACCGGGTCCATCCTTCACAGCTCCGCCGGTGACGTCGAAATACATGAATTTTATCAAAGCCAGATACTCGGTGGAGCATCCATGAACGCCGATATAATACTTACCGTCGGCCGGTACTTCAAAACTGCCGGTGAGATTCGTGTCGTACTTTGAGATCTGGAATTTCGGCACTATAGGGATGGTCATGGCGTTGACCTCGGGAGCGTTTCCTACAAAAATTTCCAGCATCGGAGGAAACGCGCTTGGATTACCTGCACTCACAAGCGAGGCAAAATCATATATTTTCCCGGCTTCAAGCTTTATGGGAGCGGAGATAAGCCAGTCGTCATCTCCATTCTGAGGACAGCTAAGACGGGCATATTTCTGGTATTGATCCCAGCCCCAGGTGCTGTCGTCCTTATTGGCATCTATGATGGTCATCTCATCCAGAGAGGCCAATGTGGGGAAATCTTTGTGGTAAGGAACGGCATAGCCGTCGGCGGGAGTTTCTTTCTTTCCAGTCAAAGTCTTAACCTGAGCTTTGGAGGCGGCTGTGCTACCCTCTGATACCTGAGACTGGCGCTGCGCTTTCAGATCGGCAGTGGTCTGGTCTTTTACGGATTGGAAACGTGGTTGGCTCACGGTCAGGGATGCCTCCCGATTCGGGGTGGCGAGAGTGACGGGGCGATCCGCATTCATTGCAGGACTTAAAACTGCAATCGCTAATCCCGCGGTGAGAACTGAATGGTTGGTTTTTCCCATATGCGTACTATGGATTCGGGTAAATCATTTAATAAGATTAAATATATCGAACAGCCAATAGCATGGAACCAAAGGTGTCGATATTGCTTAAAATTAAAATGACCTTATTCAGGAAGGTTTGAATCCTTTTACCTTCCTATGATTGAAATATGTTGTCGATTCAGAAAATTAGGGTGAGACCTTAAATATTTAAATAGAAACTGTCTATCGGGTATATCCAAGCGCGAAGAATCACTAATAGTTTCAATTACAAAATTATGAATTATTTTTACAATTACAAATATATTTTAAAAATAATTTAGATGTTGCTTCATTCCATCCCGGGGATAGCAGAGTGATCGGTTGGAGATCGCTTCTATTGGAAACTATTTCAGGCTGTTTTCTATCATTTGGATCCGATAAGTAAGTGTTCCTATAAAAGAGGCTCCATCCGCGGGTGGATTTGCGGATGGAGCCTCAAAGATTATAGTCGGCATACCAGGGAGGAGAATGGTAGTTATTTATATCGTGCCCATTTCACAATTTCCATAAGCGAGGGTTTCTTGCCATACATGAAGATACCGATGCGATAGATCTTTCCACATAGCCATACCATGAAGATCACCGATGCATATAGCATACCTAACGCAACGGCAGTTTCCCATAGAGCGACTCCAAACGGAAGACGGGCCATCATCACCATGGGAGAAGTGAAAGGAATCATGGAGAGCCAGAATGAGAGTGTGGACTCCGGATCATTTATCACAGTCATCGAGCCGATCACGGCAATGATGATTGGCATTGTGGCAATGGATGATAGCTGGCTCGCATCCTGAATATTGCTCACTGCCGAACCTATGGCGGCGTATATGGAGGAATAGAAAAGGAAACCTCCGATAAAGAATAGAATCACAAATCCAAAGAGGGAGAGCATGAAACCGGGGTCAGACACCTGTGCCAACGCTCCGCTAATCTCTGTCGACATATCTGTTCCGGCCGCATCGGGGGTGATAAGCGGGAGAATCACAGCTCCTGCCACAGATAGAAGGACACCCCAGAGAAGGATCTGAGTCACGGCTACGAGACCGATACCGGTGATCTTACCGAGCATGAGATAGAACGGTTTGACCGACGAGACCACAATCTCCAGCACACGGTTTCCTTTCTCCTCAATGATGGAGGTCATCACCATCTGGCCATATATCAGAATAAACATATAGAGAATCATATCGAGCCCAAGGGAAAGGAAATAGGAAAATTCGCTTGATGTCTCCTTATCCTCATCGGAATCTATTCTGACGGTAGAGAGCGACACGTCCGGTTTAGCCTCTTCGATTATCTGTTTAAGCCCTTCTATATTATATTGACTCAGGCGGATATCCTCGATGGCGTTGGTGAGCTGACCGGTGATATAGGCGTTGGTCATCATGGGAATCGTGCCGCGTGACATAAGTGTGATCCCGGTCTGGGGATTATCGATGGCACGATTGCCGATTACGAGAATGGCCTCCACATCCTCCCGGTTGCGAAGGGTATCGACAGAAGCTGTGGCGGGAACAAACGTGATTTCCTCATTGCTTTGCAGCTTTGAGGCAATCTGATTGGTGTAATCTATCACGGTGATAGTCTTCTTTCCCTGGCCTCCCAAGGCGAGGAACAGAGCGGGAGCCGCCATGATGGCGATCATGATGATAGGCATCACTATGGTGGTGATGATAAAGCTCTTGCGCTTCACGCGCTCAAGATATTCACGGCGGATGATGAGATATAACGGATTATTCATTGCTTACGGGGGTTGAGGGGTGATAGGGAGGAGGAAAAGCTGTGCCTGCATTTACGGCGCGCACGAAGATGTCGTTGATGGATGGAATCACGCGCTCGAAGCTCCGGAGATTGAGATAGCCGTTGAGGGTGGCTATCACATCGCGCAGGGTCACGGAGTCGGGGAGAAGGAGCGTGGCCTGATGGAGACCCATGCGGTCGTCGGCTTCAAGGGCGAACTCAGCTCCGAGGCGATCGGCAACTTCCAGGGCATTCTCAGCCTTATCGGAGAACCCGATTCGATAGCGCTGATCTGAGAATCTTTCCCTGATCTCGCGCACACTGCCGGAAAGAATATTCCGGGATTGATTGATGAGGGTGATGTTATCGCATAATTCCTCTACACTGGCCATATTGTGAGTGGAGAAAATGATGGTGGAACCCTCATCGCGAAGGCGGAGAATTTCGCGTTTCAACACCTCGGCATTGATAGGGTCGAAGCCTGAGAAGGGTTCATCGAAGATGAGGAGTTCGGGACGGTGGAGGACAGTTATTACAAACTGCACCTTCTGAGCCATACCCTTCGACAATTCCTCAATCTTCTTATCCCACCAGCTTGTGATTTCAAGGCGTTCGAACCATTCGCGGACGCGGCTTTCGGCTTCCCTGGAAGAGAGGCCTTTGAGGCGGGCAAAGAACAAGGCTTGTTCGCCGACCTTCATTTTCTTATAAAGACCTCGTTCCTCGGGTAGATAACCGATATTCTTTACATCCGCCTCCGTAAGGGGATGACCATTGAATTCGACCTCTCCGCTATCGGGGGCCGTGATGTGATTGATGATCCGGATCAGGGTGGTCTTGCCGGCACCATTCGGTCCGAGAAGACCATATACCTGACCGCGAGGCACTTCAATTGAAACATCAGAGAGGGCTTTATGTCCCACAAATTCTTTTGAGATGTTTCTTGCTACGATAATATTATCCATAATATAGGCAGATTCATTGAAGTTTTGACAACTTCATTAAAAGTCAGATAGATTCTATCAGTTCATCGCGGCTGATGCCGAGTCGTTCCATCTCCTTGCGTAGAGCGGGGAGAGTGGATTCAAAGAATTCGCGACGACGTTCCCTGACCACTTGAAACGGCGCATCCTCAGTGAGAATAAATCCCATACCGCGACGGGGGGAGATCACACCGGCCTCCTGGAGATATTCCATAGCCTTGAGGACGGTGCGGGTGTTGACACTCATGTTGGCTGCAAGTTCCCTCACCGATGGAATCTTCTCTCCGGGAGGCCACGTACCATCTATTATGTTATTGAAGGCATAGTCGGCGATCTGACGATAGATGGGTTTGTTATCGCTGAATTCCATCATAGATTTCGCTTCTTTAAGACGCGATAATTAAGCCAAAGCATCGTTAGAGAGGCGCAGGCCATCAGAAGAGTCACGCTCCAAATATAAGAAGATGAGACCATCCTATCCATGATTTCAGATTGAATCTCTTCTTTATTAATATTGATGGGAAAGGAGTGGGATTCGAGCAAACCGGTTGTTTCCGAAATGCCCCATATGAAACCGATAAGGCCGAAGACAAGCTGAGTGGCGAATACACTTAGCACGGCTTTGATAATGCGTGATTTCCGGGCGTAAGTGACCACATAGAGACAGATCAATATCTGGAGAAGAGTGGATAGGATGTTCAAACATTTTAATCTGAAGGAATTATTAACTGCTAATTCCAGGGTGTCTGTCATTAGGGCAGTCTGAATCTCCGGAATATGAAAATATAATCGGTTGGACAGATAGGGATACACATAACAGAATATCGGAATAATAATTAGAAAATAAATTATCCGCCACGTGAATTTTTCTGCAGCTGTGGCGGGAATCAGACGTTCTACAATTCGAGTATCACCATTTTTGGCCAGAACGATGGGAGAGAGCACCACAAGGTATCCCAAAATGGAATTTCCAATTGCGAAAATACTTATCTGCGCCTGCGCCGGGAGAGGGAGCAAGGTAAGGATAGCTACCAAAACTGAAATTACGAAATAAAGGAAGAGTTGATGCTTTACCATAGGGTAATGATATTCCCATAAGTATTTCAGTCGGTTGAAGTTGATTAAGGTCATAAGAGTTAATCTATTATCGTTTACTTTTCAGTAACTACTTAGTAACTGGAGCAAATAAGAAGCTTTCGGAGAATGAAGACCGGAATATAGCAGACGCCAGTCGACCGGGCTCGTTCCCTCGCAGAGGGCCGGATCACTGATGTTCAACGCTCTTCCGATTTGCAATTCCGAATAGATTGCAGCTGGATCCGGAATCTTGGTTACGGAAAATGAGAGTCGCTCTTCCACATTCTCAACAGTTCCGGCATAAATCATTCTGGATTTAGACAGGAATATGGCTCCATCATAGAGATGTTCGAGTTCTTCTACCGAGTGAGTGGAGAGTATTATTGTCTGGTCGTGTTCCACTGTCGAAGCTATAATTCGCTTTAAGGTGGAGCGTCCTTCAATATCGAGACCATTGGTGGGTTCATCGAGCAGCAAGACATCCACTCCCATAGCCAGAACGTATGCCAATTGGGATTTCTTGCGATAGCCTAAAGAGAGATCAGCGAGTTTCTCATCGCCGGTGAGACCGAACTGACTGAGATTGTCGACAAATCGCTTCATGGAGAAGCGGGGATAGAAACGGGAATGCATCGCGGCAAACTCCCGGATGGTTTTACCTGGGAAAATCTGGTTTTCCTCCAGAAGAAACACATGCCCTAAGTCTTCCGGTCGGTCTGAGGTCGGCTCGCTGTCATTAATAGTCACAGATCCGGAGGACGGATGGCATAGTCCGGCGATGATATGGAGCATGGTGGTTTTTCCCGCGCCATTTTCTCCGGCAAGAAGCCAGATGCCCGGTCGGATATTGACAGAAATGTCTGATAGAGCCGGGCGTATCTGCTTTCGATAGAAGAAGGTGAGATTGTTGAGTTCAATCATCTTGGAAAGTACAAGGAAAACATTAATTGACGGGGGTGATGGTGTATCCTGCTTTTCGTAGGCTTTCCAGGATCCCTCTTTCCCCTGGCAGATGTCCTGCACCGACCACCACCATCAGAGACTTCTCAGGCAACTCTGCCTTAAGTATTTTCACCCAATTGTCGTTCCGATGGAAAAGGATGCGTTCGAGAGTTTCTGGATTATTATCTTCCTCTTCGGCTATGAGGTCATAGAGTTTCTGGATGTCATGAGAGGTGTATGCGTTAGCCAGTTCGATTGCTTTCCGGCCTTCGTTCTCCTCATCTGCTACGGTATTCATAAGGGATTCCAGTTGTTCGGAAATCGGCTGACCATATATTATTCCTAACTGATATTCCATAGTCTCCAGCCCCTCAACCTGTTTTCCGGCTTCCCGTGCACGTGTCTGCATTGTAGCATCGATTCCTTCCATAGGATTAAGGGAGGGGAGCACGCGAGCCGCCATTGAAGCTGCCAGCTGAGTGGAGATAACAGCCGGTTTCAGCATAGAAATCATTATCTTGAGCTGATTCTCATCGTTGCCGTATTTGGTCCAGGTAGTAGTGAGGCTATCGATCTGAGCCGGAGTGAGGAGCAGGCTCAGAGTGCTGTCGGAGGGAGCCATAGCCTGTTTCTGAATGGCCATTATAGTTTCGGGATTTCCCATTGAGTTCATGTCGATCTCTCCGTATACCTTGTCGGCATTCCGGATAATCGAGGGGAGTTCCGGAATGGAATCCACAGCTGAGAGAGGAGCGAAATGATGAGTGCCGAGCACATAGCTTACCTTATCGGAGCCCTGCTTCTCAACTTTGAAAAGCACCTGACCGGAAGCAGCGGAGCTGAAAAGCATTGCTGCAGCTGAAGCGATAATTGAAATTTTCTTCATAGTTATAGGATGGGAGTATAGTTATAGGATGGTAGGATTTACGGTGTAAAGTCAGATTGAGTTAAGAGGAGATAGTGTTGTTGTGATGTACTCATATACAACACTACAAAATTAATGAAAAATTTCAGGGTATACATAATATTAAGATATATTAACATTATTCCTTATTCTAATCGATCTGGTATCTAATTTTGTGGATTATAGGAAGTAGAGCTCCGCACTAAAAAATCAAACATTTACCAAACACCATTGTTCTATTTTTATTGGATGGAGTCAAAATTAAATGCTATGGAGTTTATAACTGAAAAAGAGAGGATCTATGCCACTTATGAGTCGGGGAAGGTGATAGCGGAGGTGACATTCCCAACAAAAAATGGAGTGGCGGTGATTGATCATACTTTTGTGGATCCCTCCCTGAGGGGAGGAGGCGTTGCCGGTAAGCTTATGCAGCTGGCAGTGGATAAGATCCTGGCGGATGGCAATAAATTATCCGCTACGTGTACATATGCTGTAGCGTGGTTACAGCGTCATCCCGGGTATGAGATAGTAGAATCTGGTCCGGTAGCCTGTCGCATCGACAGAAGACGATAATATTTCGCGTTACTCAGAGTTTAATTAGGGATATTCAGTTAATGGGTTGACTTTTCAAGCTACAAATTGAGCGAAGTTGCCTATTGCGGTATTGTTTTGATTGCGGACGCAAATTTTCGGTCCTCAGCACATGAAATGGGCGTTATCCAGATATCCGAATGCTGTAAGAACTTTACAGCTCCATTGAGCCCCAATACAGAGACCAATTCCAAGATCGGAATTTCTGATGACCTCTTCAATAGTTGGAACAAGAAGTTTTTTTAGCCGTCCAAGTAATAATGAGTGGATAAAATATGAGCAAGTGTACCCACATTTTATCCACTTATAATTATAAAAACCTCAATTGGTGACAGCAGATAATTTAGAGCGAATCGATAATTTACTATTTACAATTTCCCTTTGTATAGATGAATAAATAGTCGAATTTATTTTGTGGCATAAGGAGTACCCAAATGCCGAAGATTATTTGGATGAGTAAACAGAGTTTAAACATTCCGGCATAGGGAGTTGCAGCGCTAAATAATGCTATCACCCACACAATAAAAAGGATAAATCCGATAGCTGATAGGTCATTTCTATTGCACTTAAAGAAGAATGCAGGGAGAAAAATCATGGCGATAATTCCATAGAGGGTTTTATTTATCCCACTCGGATTACAATTCTTTCCGCGAGCATAGTTTGCATTCATGAATTTTCGGAGGAGAGTTTTATCGTCGGAAATTTTTTCAAATGGGCCATGGGCATTATCTGATACTTCTGTTTTAAACGGATATACATTGGAATTTCGAAGTAAACTATCCTGAGTGTACGGGCCATGAGCCTCCTCTCGACCATTGCGGAAATAGTAGTCGTGATCATATTCCCTCTCATCGGACTCCTCCTCTTCCTCAACTTCCCACTCATCGGATTCCTCCTCTTCCTCAGCTTCCCACTCATCGGACTCCTCCTCTTCCTCATCAGAAGATGAGAAGAAACTGCGATTACTTGAATGCTTTTCTTTCTTTTGCTTTTTCTTAGCCTCCTTTTTTTCTATCTTATCAGCTTCTTCAATAAAGGACTTTTTGAATGTATTGTTTGTAATCTCTTTTGAGGTGATTATAAATTCTTCTTTTCTTCCGTTATTGAGCGTAACTATTACTCTATCAGAGGAAACCTGATTTAGTGAGCCATCCTTTACACCCGTATAGGCTAAATTTTTACCGGATCCACCTGTGTTGTAAAAGAGAGCATAATTCTGACCATACTTTTCTATCCAGATTTTCTTGACCTTAGTTCGTTTATCATAGATATTTATGGAGCTCATGAAACGTATTGTTAGGTTCTGCTTACGTCCTTTCAAGCGATTCAGCATTTTCTTTTTTGAGTAATAAAGAAACACAAATGAAGAAATGAAAAAATCGATGCATTTCTTCTCGATATTCGGATGTAAATAAACGCATGTTTCTATATGTGTTGCAAAGTTATAACATTAATTCATACTATGCAAGTTCTTCTTAGTCCTTTTCCATTTTTTTATAACCGAATGGGTGAATCTCGGCGTCGGCATCGAGCCGACATAGAGATTTGGGTCATTGGCAAGCCACTGCCCCTTCTGTATTATACTGATTTGGGTTGACTCTTTTTTAAGGTTTTAAGCTATAAAAGAGTCAACCCAAATCAGTAAAATACATTATTCAATTGGAGGCCTTGAAATTGAAAATAGGGCGGATAATGGTGTCGATTGTTACAGTATCCCCAATGTTGGCTATGATTTCTTCAGCAGGTTTATACACCATCGGTGACTCATCGCGCGTGAAGTCGTTGACAGACTCAGAGTAAATGCCCTTCATCGATGTCTCGAAGTCTTCCATCGTTATTTTCTGATATGCCTGTGTGCGGCTCAAAACTCGTCCGGCACCATGAGGAGCCGAATAGTTCCAATCCGGATTTCCCTTCCCTGTGCAAAGTATTGAACCATCGCGCATATTCAGGGGAATAATGCATCGTTCGCCTGCCGCTGCAGAGATGGAACCCTTCCGGATAATGTTATCATCGCTGATATAATTATGGATTGATTCAAATTCCTCTTTTACTTCCGCCTCGGGGAAGAAGCGCATCAGGAGAAGCGATATGAGTTTGCGGTTGAGCACGGCCCATCGCTGACAGAGGCGCATATCATGGAGATAATGCTCACGCTCTTCCTCTTCGACATAGCAGAGGGTTGCCGGCAGTGCGGGCTGGGCCGATCGGTGCTCCCTACGCATCTTCTTGATTACACCCTGAAGTTCATCCCGCCGGCCGGAAGCTTTATACTCCTCGATGGTGCGACGGATGGTATCTTCAAATTCATCGGCTCCATCAGTGAGGTGTTTTACGGCCTTTGCCTGATAGATATCGGCCACCTGCTTGCCAAGGTTGCGCGAGCCGGTATGAATCACGAGATATACATCCCCGTCATCATCCTTGTCGAGCTCTATGAAGTGGTTGCCACCTCCGAGCGATCCGATAGACTTATTGATTCGGCCTGAGTCTTTAAGTTCACGGTAGCAGTATAGTTCCGTCACCAGTTGCTTGGCTTCACGATAGATATCCATTTCCTCACCCAAAAGAGGTTTGAAACCGAAACGACTTTCCCGCACTATCTTTCCCGAAGGGACATTCCCCCGTATGTGTTCATAGAAGGCATGAAAGTCGATATCGGAGAGCTTGCCGAGATTAAGTAGGCGCATTCCGCAGCCGATGTCCACCCCCACAATGTTGGGAATCACCTTGTCACCCAGGTCACCCGTGAACCCGATCACGCAACCGGCTCCGGCATGAACGTCGGGCATGATGCGTATCTTCTTGTCGGAGAACACGTCAATCGAAAGAAGCTCCTCAATCTGGGCTATAGCCGATGCATCAATATTGTCAGTGAAAATCTTCACATCGTATCCATCTATTGTTTTCATATTCTGAATTTTTATTACGATGCAAAGGTAGAACGCTACTGCGCAACTATTATGCGCACTATGAAATATCTCTGAAAATTATTTCTAAATAAATATTAAAAACTATTTGATTAGAAAAATCTGCATGCATCTGCGAAAGCGATCTGCGTTGATATGTGAGCAAATTCAGTTCGGTATAGGAGAGGAGATTTTCTTATTGCTTTTCCGATGCTTACGATATTCTCTTAGTTCTTCTAAGTAACTGGCGGTGATTACCCCGGAAGGCAATGCTATGATTGCCACTCCAAAAAGAGAGGAAATCATGGACACCACTCTTCCAATATTAGTTACAGGGCATAAATCTCCATATCCTACAGTGGTAAGCGTTACAGTAGCCCAGTAGAGTGCATCAAAAAATGAATTAAAAGTTATTTCTCCGGTTTGCGGATTAATATGGGGCTCTGCATTAAACATTATCAATGCAGTAATAAAGATATAAAATACCGCCAGCATGAGCACAGATAATAACACATCTTTTTCCTTACTCAAAACTCTTAAAAAGATAGTTATCTTATCCGAATATCTGAAGACTTTGAGCAGTCTGACGATTTTAATAAGCCTCGTGAGACGCAACAACTTAAATTCGGGACTGATTAAATTCAACCCTGGCAAAATAGATAAAAGGTCTATTATGGCCATAGGGGTGAAAGGGTAAATAAAATAAGATACTATTCCTTTCCTCAATTGTATACTTGAAGTATACCAACGAAGGATATAATCAATAATGAATGCTGTGACAGTTATGATTTCAATAACTTTAAAAATAGGATAGTCTTCTATAAACATCAGGGGTATTATACTCGCTATAATCATAAAAAGCATATACCAATCATAAATTCGACTGGCCAACATCCCTTTTCTATCCTTATTTATCAGATCAAAAACCTTCTGTTGTAACATTTCGATGTTAAATTATCTTGTGAAATTACAAAAAATATCTGATAATCGGCTTGTAATAACAAATAATATTCCCACGCTTTATTCGCCATATACGATATTATAGATCAAGAAGGGTCAAAAGAGCAGCTTAGACTCCAACCCACAAAAAATGCTTAGTAAATGACAAAATTATAAAATGAAGTTTAGACAACTTCTTTAGCCTGAATTAATTTTGAACACTTATACATATGCAAATTTAGGAATAAAAATTAATAAGTGCAATGGAGCCTTAGACAACCTCTTCATTATCTCACTGTCTTCCCAAATGGAAATAGAGCTAACATCATGAGTTTGAAATGTTGTATTCCGAAGGGGATGCCTACAATGGTGATGCAGAATAGAAGACCCCACCCTAAGTGGGTGAGGGCAATGGCAAAGCCACCGAGAAACCACCATATAATGTTCATTATTCCGGCAAGACAACCTGAAGGCCATCCGTCGGACGATATGTCTGTGCCGAATGGCCATAAAGCTACCTGAGCTAACTTTATTGTCTGGACTCCGAATGGTATTCCTATGATGGTAAGCATCATCAGTAGGCTTGAAAATGCATATTCAATGGCTATCATCAAACCGCCGAATACTACCCAGATAATATTCAAAAGGATATTCATTGTATAAGAGTGATTTTGGGATTAATAGAGAGAAGTTCGGTAATAAATTTCTTTTGACGAACGGGAGATATTATGAGAAGTGTGCTACTCTTGAGAATATTAGGGTCGTTAAATTTGATTGCCAGCCGATGAGTAAGAGAGATTGCCGGCGCCGAAAGTACGCTCTTAGTTGGCTTAATTTCTTCGATTGCGTCAATAGGATATAAGATTGTGCGGAAGAAAGAATAGACGATAAGATTCCGGCCAACAATTCGATAGCTGACACTTGCAAAAACCACAATCACAAATACTAACATCACCACTGAGATGACTAAAGGCCATAATCCCTCTGTGAGGAACCACTCCGCCAGGCAACATGCTGACACAAGAGCTATTATGAGAAATGTAGAACTATCCCATTTCGAACTATATTTTGTACCGTTCATTTTCATAGATATGATATGGGTCTTTAGTAGAGAAGGGGCTTTTTTGCCTGATTTTTCCATCCTGCGCGATATTCTTTGTCAGTGAAATAGACTTTGATATCAGCTTGGTAGGGGTATTCGGTAAAAAACACTTTTTTATCCGCACGATAGGAGTGGGGGGTAATGTACCAAATCCCGCGATTCTCGTTGGCTTTTGCTCGATATTCAGAGTCCGTGCGGTAGACCACCAGGTCCGCTTTATACTCTGCATCTACAACATAGACTTTTATATCTGCCTGATAGCTATACTCGGTGGAATAGATCTTTTGAGCGAAAGCGTTGGAGAATGAGGAGAAGAGTAATAGAGGTAGGAAGTAGTGTAGGAAAGTCATAGGCAATAATCTGATAGGTTGGAGGCTTAATTAACTAAGTATTCAAAATTATTAATTCGATAGATGCCGAACGCAGAAAAAGCTAACAAACAGCGGTTTAACGCCTTGTAATGTAGAAAAGACATACCCTTAATTCGCTTATTTTCAACGCATTTACTGGAATTTGAGCAAACCAAATGCAATTCGCTTGCAATCAGGGTTTTCGTATATCACACTTGTACCGGTAGGTTCGTGTTTCCTGTTGTCAAATCCGTAAGGATTCGCGTGTGGGCTTGAAGCGCATGTCAGCCGAAGGCTGGTGCGCGGTGCTCGAAGAGCATCAAGACCCACCATCAAAATTAGTAAAAATCCTATAATCGGCAAAAATAAAAATAGGGGCGATTAAGAAATTTGATGTCATCATCAGTAACATCATGTAATTGCGGAACCTCAAACTATGATTTTGTTTATTTGTCAGGTGTAGGTCAGAACTTATTTATTATGTCACTATAATGATATTTAATCCTTAAAATACGGGTTAATATTCAGTTAAATGACACTTACTAACGAACTTAAAAATCCATAATTAAAATATTTTATAAGCATAGACTACTGTTTAATGGATTTTGATTTAAGAATACTTTCGCAGACCAGACGGCAACCAGCTGCCAGAAAAAATTGTCTTACAAGATTTTGATCCACTATTGTTTCTTTCTCGGATAATCCATCTTTCCAACAATCAGCAATACCATATATGTCGCAACAATCATATAGATGACATTCAGCATCTTCATAAGTAGAATATACGTCAAATGCGATTATATCAAGTTTTGATGCAATCTCCGGAGTGTATTCTGACGATAGTTTGACATACGGGTCGGCTCCAAGAGCCAATAGACGTTCGAATTCCTTAAAATTAAATTTTAGTCCGGCCTCATAGAGCAGACAGTCAATTTTACGATACCCCATTTTCTCAAGATGCTCCAGAGATCCATCAAGCATAAATTCGAAATCATCTTCTTTATCAAACCATGCAAATGACTGAAGTGACATCTTAAAATCGTCTATGAAATTTTCGGGTATCGGGATTAAGGAAGCGAGATAATCAATTATACGTTGATTCTCTCCACGCGCTTTCTCGACAACGGGAATAAAATTTACAGACCAGTCATCATCCCGGAGGATAATTTTATTTGCGTACGCCACACGATAAAGAGAATATATTCCCATGAAGCATCTGTTGTTTTGTGCTTCAAACACACGGATGAAGTCATTTGCTCTGTTTTGAAGCAGATACATCAGAAGATGATTATTTGCTGAAGTTTTTTCGTTCTTTTCCATTCATTAAATTTTTGAAGATTGGTGTTTTTAATATACACACTCAAAGGCATGATTTAAATTCTATTTTAGACATTGCCTCTATCAATCCCTTATAGTCCAGGCTTCTCAGAGGCTCTTTCCCTTGAGCAAAACTACAAAAATTTACTCTTTTATCCCAAGAAACTGAAACAAAATTACCCGGAACCTTGCATTTCAATAAGCAAGACGGACTCTGAAAGGGTTGTCCGGCTGTGATTTCCGAGAGTTGTTTAGGGGTGGGAGTCTGGGAAAATCTTTGCGGCACCAGGATTATTTGCTCTGGGGAAATATATTTTAAAGCCATCCTGTATGCCAATTTCGACCCACTGATTTTATCAGCCGCAACCAGAAGATTGATACCCGGTTTAACTCCAATTTCTTTAAGACAGTCAAGACGATTAAGAACTCTTTTTATCTCCGATTCATCATCGGGATTATGGATTGTGAGGTGAATTTTATCGGGTGTTGTGTTAATCAGTTTATGCCAGATCAATTCGTTTTCCAGAGGCAATCCATTTGAAGTGACGGAAAGATAGCAAAGAGGATAAATCGCTTCGATTATCTTAAAGATACCATCGTATTCAAATGGCTCTCCACCTCCAAGGGATACCGCTTCGATTCCATTAGCAATGCAGTCCTTCAGAAATTCTATTACTTCCTCAAGCTTCCATGCGGTTTCTCCTAGGGAATTGCTATTATTATAACAGAAAGGACAACCCTTGCTACAATAATTACTCAGATCTATGGAAAGCATTTCAATCATTGCGAATAGGTTGAAAGATACTACAAAGATTAATACGGTTCAAAGGTTCCACCGGTTCGTTTCAATTCCTCTACCTCTTGTTCGGTATAGGACATCCTGAAAATTTGACCTCTATAAGGTTGTAGAGCAAGAAATTTGATGTAGTGTTCATGATCCATTACATCACTTTCAGGATAAATTGGATATTTAAAATTATTGATCGTTACTTCATTGTTTGATATAGGAAAGACTTCAGCAAAAACCGGTAAAACCTCATTATCAATAATAATAACATGAGGATTTATAACCTTTACAACATTCTCAAACCAACCTTTAGATAAAGCCAATAATTGGGTAAGGCTCTCAACTGTCATCATATGTGCTACTCTATCGATGGACATACAATATTTCGGAGCTTTATGCGGAAAAGAGGGAATATAGCTGAATAGGGCCATTTTTGTTTTTAAATATTCAGGCAAATTGACCTGTTTAAAGTAACGATAATCTTTTGTTGGAGCCTTAATATAAAGGATAGTTGGCGTAAGAGTGTTTATCTCAGTTAGAATTCTTGCACAGTCCAGGTTACATCTTTGGCATTTATAACTCTTCTGTTTAGGACAATATTCAAAAAAGTCAATGAGAAAAGGCTCCGTGAGACAATATTTTTTAGTATGCTTGTTAATGGGGAAAAGCGAATATCCCGCGTTATTAATGCCCAGAACCCTAACGTTAGATCCACAAACAAACCATTCAGCAATCTGTAGGTCTTCAGCGTCCTGGAATCTGATAGGCACATGAAGGATTTTTCTACGGAAACGTTCATCTATTTGAGAAATATTTACCGGCGTAGAGGGGACATTCATTCGATGTTGAGGAGTTGATGACCAATAAGACTGACAATAGATATAGTATGGAGCATTTTCAAAATTCTTAGAAAATACTACCGATTCGGTGGATTGGTCATATTCAGAATTGACATCCCATTCGGGTACTTGATAGATTGCCTTGATCATACCAGCATTAAGCATCATGGCCAAAGTAGACCTGGCAATTATGTTATGATTTGAGTCAATGCACTCAAAAGCATCAACATAAAAAAGATTCATTTCCGGCAATATACATCCATAATTGGTAATATCCTCATTTTCACACAATGAAAGTAATTCCGAGGTATATGCCGGATCAATGGCCAGGATGACCTTAAACCATAAATTAACCTCATTTAGATTTCTCGGCTCGCCACATATTTCATAAATTTGGGCTGGAGTCAGATGAATACCTACGCACATACAATCTTCTGAGAATCCTTGCCCAAAAGCCATATCAGAAATACACAAATCAGGTTCGACATGATTAAATTCGGGGACAGGACCATTATCGTCAAAGGCCATCAGGCCAACATTACCATCTGCATCTACCATATACCATGCTGTTGACATGGAATGGGTTGCCGGATATTCCTTATCTGTTATCATATTCAAGTTAGATTATATAGATTGTTGATCGGACTATAGAGCTGCTTCTTCCCATAGTGTCGACTGTCAGGCATCAGCCTTCTCCTTCTGTCCCGTTTCACCGTGAACTATGTACTCATCAAATTCGCTCATAACTTTTATTTAAGAATAACCCAACGGCCGGTTGTGTCTGAACCTTCCCTTTCGATGTAATCTAATTTCTTAAGATCTCTGGTTACTCGCTTGGCGGTTGATTCGGAGAGGGTGAAGATGTCTATAAGTTGTGAATGGGTAATTTTTGGATTTTTTGAGTGGCAATGTAGATTCTCTTCAAACCTTCCTTCAATTCGCTTACAGTATCATTCTGTGAATTTACAGTGTCATTACCAGTGTCACATATAGTTTCAGGTTGCAGATTTACAGTGTCATTTTCTGGATAGGCGGAAGAGTAGGTGACGATAGAGTAGAGGTAGAACTTTAGATAGTCTATCTGATCCTCGATATCCGAGCCCAATAAGCCCTCAGAGCCTCTACAATCTGTATGTCAAGATCCTTATCCAGATGTTCTCCCTGATTGCCTACGATATTTTCAATGTAGGAAATAGATTGAGAAAAAACTTCAGGATATGATTATATCTTGATCAAGGAATAATTCCAGCTGCACGCAGTTGACGTAACATTTCTTCTTGTTCGGGTGTCGGAACGGGTTTGACCGAGGTATAGTTTATGGATTCGTAATCAGTTACCCATTTTTTGAATAGAGAAGTCAATTGCTCACTTATCTGTTTATCACGATCTGCGATATCGGTAGGTAACCAGTCGCTACAGGCTGATTTGCCAAACTCTCTTGTCACTTCAATCTTAGACTCAGTATACTGATCTTTCTTTTTATCGAAATATCCATTGCTTGCTTTTATATTAAGCGACTTTTCAAGTGGAAGTTTATTACCGAGATGTTC
>JAAVFV010000041.1 GCA_014800525.1 Bacteroidales bacterium
AGTCGTGAAAGCTCTTCCTCATTGAGAGCATCAGAAATTTTCATCATTTCAAAGCTGATTCAATTTGCATTTGCTCTTCAATATATTCAAGCATGGCATCATCGGCATTTAGAACTCTTGCCATAGAGACGGGAGAAATGACATTTGTTCCATTAGTTCGACGGTTTGCTTCTTCCCAAGCTTCATCATGTGACTTTCTCATGAGCTGTCCGAAAGTCAACGATTCGTTTTCCTCGATTGACTGTTCTAATGCTTCAATCTCTGACTTGGAAATATACTTCAAATTTGCCTCTCGTTTAGGAAGAAGAACATTCGGAGCATCTTCCCCGGCAAACTGGATAACCTCGGATAATTCTTCCGAAAGAATCTTACGCGGGTGATTTAGTTCCTTAACCGCATCATACAATTGAGTAGGAACCGGACCATATTTCAATGCGCAAAACTCGTCAGGCACAATGCCACTGCCCCATTTCGCCAGATGCTTCATCTCAGCGAAATAGAGAATCTTGAAAGCATGGTAGAAATCAACACCACCAGTCTTGCCAAGTATAAACAGAACTAACTCTGTGAGTTTCTTGCTGTCGTAATTCGTCATGGGCTTATGTCCTTATGCTTATCTAACGCAGAATGCGCAATTGCAGTTTATTTCAAGCTGCAAATATAATAATAATTTTTTAAATTACAAAATTTCCTGAATATGTGCAAAATATGCAGCAAGTATGTGTGGAGTTAATTGTAACATATAAGGATGGCTGTCATTACCTTCGAGGGAAGCTTGCAACACCCTCTAAAATTGCATCAAACAAAATCAGCGAGGCGAATGAAATTAGTTGTGAGAAATTGCATTCCAGCTGGTGCTACGTCGGCGAGTAACAACACCTATATTTCTTTTGATTTGGAAGCGTGACATGGTGTCTAACACATAATTCATGGCATAGGCCCGGATATCGGAGAGGCTAATCATCTTTAGGGATGGGATGGTCAGGAAAACGGCAGATTAGCTCCATGGCCCGTAGGATCCTCGTCTGATAATCAAAGAAGCCGGGCGAACAACTGAGGGTATCCGGGGAGGTCGGATTATCCAGTATCCTCTGCAACATTATCAACTTTGCCCGGCACATGGCCTGACGAATGGTGGTCGCCTGGTTAGCTTCGTTCCCTCTGAGAGGATGCATGCGATATGCCAGATGATTGTGGAGATTTGGATCCACTCCCTTGATCAAATGGCTGACAAAAGCTCTTTTGCCAACCAGATATTCCACATCCCATGGATGTAGTATTTTCTTGGTGCCGTAAGTAGTGTTTTCTCCTTTTATAGTATCATTGGCTGTCACACGATGCCAGAGTCTCCCTGAAGGAAGAAAGATTTCCTCCTCACAGTTGCCTCTCTGAAAATATATGCCGTCATATCCATAAAGATTTTGGGCCCGACGCAGGCGGGTGAATTTCATAATCACAATTTCTGTAATATCTATTTGGGAGCCCCAATCAGTAGACATGGCAATCTCCAGGAGTCTGCGGTCGGAGAAAGCATAAGGATTAAGACTCAGACGGCGGCGCGACATAATCTTGTCAAGTCTGTTTAAACTGAATCCCAGATCATTTTTAGGCTTGATAAACATGCGAATAAAAGTCTAGGTAGTTACTAAAAATTAAGCGATATATGTTTTATCAGGAGTTGGGAATATCTTGAACCATAAAACTTGTTCTTTTGGGCATCTTTTACCTTATCAGTCAGTCACATACGAAAGTATGCTCCTTCCTTCTGCGGCAAAATCTGCACCAAATTGAAAATCGACGAGTTTCCTTCTAAAATAGGAAAGGACGAGTCAAATAACTGCGTTTTATTGGTTCATTAATTTTTAGCAACTACTTATAAGATTAAAACTATCATTCATCTTCAGGCTATGTCTTCTAAACTTATTCAGCCTCCATTACCTCTCTCACAATCTTTTTCACCCGATCCACATCTATCCGCCCATCCGATGAAATCAACGTATCTGCCCTGAAATATCTGATCAAGCCTCCATATTCCTCCGCTTTTTCCTCGATGGGCCATGCATATACTTCCGGAATCACAGTATCAATAGCTATAAGTATCCGGTCATAACCATAATTCTCATCAAGTGACGCAAGAAGTGCGAGCATATCCATCTCTATCTGAGTGATCATATTCAGCTCCTGCGCGCGCATAGTAGGAGTATCTTTCGATCCCCTGTCCCACATTTCACCGCATGCCTTTAATTCCGCCTCTATAAAGGGCACACACTGCTCCACAAATAGCGGGTCAATATAGAAACCCTCTTCACCATGCGACATCACACACAGAATCGGATCCACAAAATCCGTATCATTCATATAACCTCCGCGTGTAATCTTCACTTCCCAATTCTGAGTTATCCTCAATAATGGTGCCACACCCCCATCATCCGGATTTTCCTCAAAATACTTATCGATTGCCTCCAGAAGCAGACGAGCATGCTCCCTTTGCTCATCTGTCAATACGGCGGGATGCTCCATATCGACAGGGAAACGGGGTTTATACTCATACACAAACCCTTCCTCCAACTCCTCATCATTTTCCAACTCCCCGAAGTCTTGCCCTTCTATCCAATATCCTTCAGCGAAGATATCCTCGTCATTGATGTTATTTTCCATATCGTTTCAAATAATGAATAGTATCTAAACTAAAACAGTCTGAATGAATAGTATCTAAACTAAAATCAGTAGTCAACTAATTTCCCCAAAGTTAACCACTGAAGTCGAATAAATCAAGCGTTCAAAAATAAATTTTGAAAATAAAATACACTCTAACCGTAGAAAGGTTAAAGCCGTAAGTAGTAGCTAAAAATTAATGAATATATAAAACGCAGTTATCTGACTCGTCCTTTCCTTTTATTAAAGGAAACTCGTCGATTTTCATTTCGGTGCAGATTTTGTCGCAGAAGGAAGGAGCATACTTTCGTATGCGACTGAATGATAAATAATAAGGGGAAAGATGCTCAAAAGAACAAGTTTCATGGTTCAAGATATGACAGCTACTCGTAAAACATATATATTGTTTATTTTTTAGTAACTACTTATTGATTGGTTGTCGATAGCATGGATGATTTCGAGTTTGAGGTCTTCGGAATAGTCCTCGTTTGCCATGTAGCAGGTGATTATGCGTTGAAGCAAATCTTTGTCAATGCGTCAGGCGGCAACGTGGTAGATGATTGCTTCCATACACTGCATGAAGTTGAAGGCGTGCCAGTAGTAGCCGTTATGTACGAGGAACCAGACACCGATAGTCTTATCCGTCCACAAACAAATCATCGGCTGTGATTTGCGAATGGATGTTGTTCATTGAATAGGAGTTCTTCACAAGTCCGGAACTTGTTATCATGGTCAAGGCGATTCCTTTGCGTGTCTTTGTCAATTGGCGGAATAGTGCTGCCTTGTTGCGCAAATTTTCCATATATTTCTTGTCAATCGTATATGGTCCGTCTGAATATTTAATTTCACAAAGATTTATTACCTTGTCACTTCGATCTATTAACAGATCAATTTGCGCTCCGGGATGCTCATCATTAGCAGCGGTACGCCATGAGTATTCGTTAGTGATTACACCGCTTATGCCAAGAGCCTTCTTTATCTGCTCTGAGTGCAAAAGACATACACGTTCGAAAGCGAGTCCACACCAGTTGTGATATATTGATGAAGTCTGTATCTTAGACCAGTAATTAGTATCCGTATTCTTGCGACCTTCCATAAACTTGAAGTAGAATAGCGTGAAATTATCAATAAGCTGATAGAGAGAGTTCTTTGTTTTAGAGCCTATTGCCTGATACTTACGAATAAATCCACAATTCTCTAAATCCTCCAGATACTTTGTAAGCAGTCCACTGGTTGCAATATTAGCATTTTCGATGATTTCATCACGGGTCATACCGATCTTCTTTTTTGCTAATGCCGTTATGATATCCAGATATGGTTCAGGCTGTTTGAATAATGATGAATATAACTCATTAAACTCCTTCCCCAATTTAGGAGTCTTCCCAAAGAACAATGCGTCTATATTCTGTGGCAGACTTAGAGATTTATTGAGTAGTGACCAATAGAATGGTATGCCTCCTAAAATCATATAGGCCTCTATAATTTCTTGTCGTTCTATTGGTAGATTTATACTTTTGGCATATAACTCACACTCATGCAGATTGAAAGGCTGTAGGTGAATTTGATTGTTCAATCTATTATGCAAGCCACCTCTATTTCTCAGTATCTTCTTAACCATCCAAGAGGTCGCTGAACCACAAACGATAAGGAGTATATCCTTTCTGGCTGATGCCCAACCATTCCAAAAGTTCTCAAAGGCAGGCATAAAACTTGATTTAGGAGCATCCATCCAAGGCAATTCATCAAGGAATACGACCTTCTTTCCTTCCGGCAGCTCCTTAAGAAACTGTTCAAGCATATAGAAAGCCTCGATCCAATTGTTTGGCCTTACACTACTCTTATAGCCGTGATCTTTCAGAGATAGGTAAAATCGTTGTAACTGTTCCTTCGTTGTGGCTTTAGCCATTCCGGAGTATGAAAACGCAAATTTATCATGAAAAACCTCTCTAACAAGATATGTCTTTCCTATTCTTCGGCGTCCGAATATAGCGACAAACTTGGATTCTTCTGAATCGTAGGCCTGTCGAAGTTCCTGAATCTCGTTCTCTCTTCCTATCAGCATATAAGATGTTTTTAGGCTGCAAAGATACGAAATATTTCCGACATCGCATTACCAAATCTCTATTTTTTTATGAGATTTGGAAGCGTGACGCACTATCCAACCTATAAATCATGATAAGATAAATACGTCACACTTCCAAATCTAATGTTTTTACGCCACATTTGGTAACGTGATGGCAGATTTGGATAGAGACAATCGTGATTATCCATCTCTTTATAGACTGTATATGAATTGTACGAGAGAGCGAAATCTCATATTTTTCACCCACATTTGGCACCGTAGTGGAAAATGATATTCAGTTCGGTTTGGTTCGGGCTATATATACGCCCGATGAACTAAACCTAACCATATATGAGCTAATGAAAAGAAAAAACAGAATCTTAGGGGTTGACTTGGGGGACGACCTCTAAGTCACCCCTCAAGTCAGAGCACAAGTCAGGGCATAAGATAATAAGCTTAGAATGAATACGAAACAATTTGACTTGATGCCCAACTTGTAGCATAGGCAGCAAGTCAGGCATCATGTTAATCAGAATACTTCTTCTTTTGCTCCGTTGGCGATAGCGTCTATCTCGTCGGCGATTTGGCTCGTTATTGTGGTGAATTATGGAAACTCGCCCATCAAAAGTCGTCTGAGGACAGCTTGATGTAGTCCATGAAGGTCTTTTGTGTCTTATGGCCACTGATGTGCATCATCTGGAGGATGGTGTACTTGTGGCTCAGGTACATATTCGTGATGCCTGTGCGTCGGGCAGTATGGCTTGTCACGCAGTCATAGCGTGGAACGATTACGTTGCCGTTAAGGTCTGTTACCGGTTCTATCTTATCGCGGCGCATTGCCTCCTTCTGTTTCATCGTCAGTTTGGTCGGCACTTTTTCTTTCACGCTGCTCTATACCGCTGAGACTTATTGCCGTCTATCCGTGTTCTTAATTGCCGTTGCTTGTAAGGACTTTCCGACCGCTCCCTCACTTGCCGCTTATAATTGCAGCCACGGGACGAGACAGTGATAATCCGCCTCGTTCCTTGTCGGCTTATTACAGACTCGCCTTTCCGGGACTAAGCCACAAAATATAGTAAATTACTGATTGCTATACTCCTAATATCGCCATTTCTGATAAAATGATAGTATGGAATTCATGTGGAATCCATATGAGAACCCTTACTATACTGACAATCAGCATAGTTTTATAGAAAAGAATACAGGAAAGGTACAGATTTTGAAAGAATCATGCAAAAAAAATGTGTTCCCTTGCGTAAGTTGTGTGTTTTCAGATAATTATAAGTATATAGGCTAAATTAGGTATTTCTTCTTTAATATTGCTCTTCCATTAACTTTATTATATTTAATTACTATATTTAACGTAGCAAAATAGGGCGATTTGGGGTACAGAATAGGCTATAGAGCCGATTTCGGCTCTTATCAACATAGGAAAACGGGTCGAGGGGGTTTCCCTTGCAAGGGTGTTTAATGTCCGACAATCGCATGGCGAATGTCGGACAAAAACACATCTTGCAGAAACGATTGAAGTGGAAGAACTATAAAGCGTTACATTTGAAGCAACCTTGAGGACAGGTTTTCACACAGATATTACATCCGATACAGTTGCGATAAGTTATCATCGCGTGTATGTGCCATAGGAAACCCACTTTCCTTATCGCATGTTGAGGACAAGCCTCAACACATTTCCAACATGCTGTACATTTGCGCGGTGAGAATGAGGGATGTTTTACATATTTTTCCATATTGACATTTGTTATTTAGTTCCTGTCAATATTCCTGAATCGCTGTCAATGTCATTTTGGTAAATATTAACTTGACGACCCTTTCTTCCAAAATCGAGCATAAGGTTGAACTTTATCGCAAAATATGAACTGTTACGACCGCTATGCGCTTTCGATGTATATGGAGCCAAGGCTGAAAGATTGCGAGACTCCATCCAATAGTTGATGAATGCATCGAAAACGCCGGCATGTATTGACCATTTGTCTCGTTTATATCCTACCATTATCTGATTCATGTCTTTTTCTTCGATTATCTCCTCTCCATACAT
>JAAVFV010000042.1 GCA_014800525.1 Bacteroidales bacterium
GAGGCGAAGAGTACGGAAAGAGTAAAGAAGGCGATGGTATAAAGAAGCTTTTTCATTTTGAAAGAGTTTTAAAAGAGTGAAACTAAAAAAGGAAAGATAAAAGAGTATAAAGAGAAAAATAAAAAAGAGAATCAGTGGTTCGGCTTAGGTTTTGTTAGCTGCCTTATCACCTGATTTGCTTATAGAACACAAGGTTTTTTCAAATTGTTCCGGAGGGTTGAAATTTTTTTTGTTAACACCGTTTTTACCCGATTCTTAAACTGTTAAAAACGGAGGTATTTCAATAACCCACTTGGATCCGATTATTATCGTATTATATTAATATCTAATAGATTAACTTCTTATATGGTATAGCTTTAAAATGATTTAAGCCTCCGAACTTTTTAACAATTTCAGGTACCCAAAATTATCGTAATTCCCCGTAGATTCTTGCCTCTAATCATTATCTTGCATGGGCGTAGTACTAAGCTCGCAAAGCGAGCCTCCATCCGAGGGGAATCACAGATTGGCACAGATGAGGGTCACAGATTGGCACAGATTTTTATTGAATAATCCGGTCTCGGATAATCTGTGCCAATCTGTGAATACAATCTGCGGGAATCTGTGAGCACAAAATGAATCGAAGCTCCATCCGAAGGGAGTCACGGATCAGCACAGATGAGGCCCACAAATAGTCGCTTTTTAGTTTTCGGCAACCGGGCGTATTACAAAACCGCTGAAGACAGGGTCAGTAAGGACCTGATGCTGTGTGTTGGAGAAAATGAAAGTTCGAGCTTCAATACGATTTGTAGTGGCGGACGAGGTCCAGAGGAGGATGGAATTTCCATAGTTGGTTATGTTACCAGTGGATGGTTGACGATAACCTAAGAAATGGAATATACCGTAGCTCTTGCCGTTGAGGGTAAGCTCATAGGCATTATTACCCACCAATCCGGTAGCACTGTTAAGAAGATAAAGGAAGGGGGTGCCATCCGATACCTGCGCACCAACGGGACAAGGATCATAAATACTCTTTACTCCTCCGCGTGAGGCCATACCGGGATTCCACATATTGCGATAAGGAGCCGGCGAATTGTGGTCGGCCATCGCCCATACCTCCGGATGCTGAATTTCCCAAGTGAGGAGATCCGGAATATTAAAAACGGAGAAGGTGGGAATATTAGAAATTATTTCGTGACTTGCATTATACCAATTGTTCACAGCCGGTACCATCGCATCCTTTCTGCCCCATTGATAGTAGGCAGCGTTCAGATTAGTATGGGTCTCGATACCTTCCTGTGTAAGCTTAACCATTTTAGTAAGGGGTTCCTTACCTGCGGGCACATTGGTCTGCGTGAAACGTAACCATACGTTCCCTTCGGGAAAGAGCACATCATCACCTTCGGTGACAAAACCTATTTCTTCTGGCCATAATTGATAAGAGGTGGAACCATCATTGAGAGTTATCAGGGATTCAGCGGGATTAAAATCAGTGGCCCACAGATGCCAACTCCACATCACCCTACCTTGAGAATCCCTCACGGCCACCAGAGCATTACCCTGACGGATAGAATTTTCCGGAACTTCGAAAGTAATACTATGATTATCATCGCTGAGCGCGACATTCTGAATCAGATTCAGCTGATCCTCCCAAACGAGGGAAGCCGAAGCAGGTGTACAGTCGGCATTCTCATATATATAGGGCGAAGATATTGCGGCGCCCAGATGATTGGTAAAATTCTTAAGAGTGGAGGAAGTATGACCGGTATAGGTATAAGCTGCAGTATTCGCATTTCCGTTCTTAATCGCATTTCCATAGACAAGAGGAATACTATAGCGGCCGGGAGCACTAATTATATAGCTATTGGCTGTATTCTCGACTTTAGCAGATCCGGAAGCAGACCCCAAATTATAGGGATTCATTCCGGACGAAGAATTGATATTAGCCGCAGCACGCATCCGAGCTGTTTCAGGACTTGTGGCCAGCATACTTATATTATTGACCGTGGTGATGATAGAACAACTATCATTACCATTACCTCCTAAAGAAGCAGTGGAAATCCAGACCGGCTGCTTTACAGCATTACCAAGGGAATCGGTGAATTCAGCTTTCCATGCCACAGGAGATACCGTACCTTTTGAAGAATAATAACTTGAAACAGAGAATGGGAGCGTAGCCCCATTATAGGGCGCCTTGAAAGACCCGGAAACATCAAGAATTAGAATATCGGAATCAGGAGAACCGGAAATACGATAAGTCGTACTCTTACCCGCTTTCCATTCCTGACCGGATAGAGAAGCTGTCATGGTATTTAAGATACCGTTGGATTCAACGATGACAGATAGTTTTGCATTCTCACCTAAAGTCTGCGGAATCATGAGGATGGTACTGTCTGCAGAAGAGATCTCTTTACCGGCTTCAACAAATTCAGATCCTGCAACCGCCGAAAGGTCAATATCGGGGGAGATTGACCATTCTCCGGAGCCACTGAGATTTGACCATGCGGCTGACTCGAGATTTAGTGTACCGGAGGAGGAGACCCCTGATAGAATGATTTTCTTGATCTTACAAGGAGATAGTTTCGCTCCTGTTGCGAAACGAATACCGGATAAGGCATGATTGAAAGTGATTTTCACAGGAGATGCTGAAGCATCCATAGGAGTTGCCACCAAAAGATCCGACTGATCGGCCACAGCAGCCGGGGAGATATAATCAAGCGTCATGGGGCCTGTGATTGAAGGAAGACGGATGATTCCCTCCGAAGTAACCGCAGCCTCCTGATAAGGAGAATAGGCAAGGAAATGAAGCGAAGCATCAGAGGGCCAGAGATACTCATCGGAGGGAGTCCATGAGGCCTCGCGGGTGACAGCTACATTATACATATAGTCGGGTTGACCGGCCTTACCATCGGAGCGCCACGCATAGACACCCATACTTGCAATTGTCTCATTATTAAGCAATGTGCCGCGTGTGGAATAGGCGGAATTATTTAAATTGGATGCTAAGGAGGGATTCCCTTTAATGATACCATCCTGTTCGATGGGAATTAGCCAGGTGGGATGGTCGGAACCTGAAACCTGAACTGCATCCCCGACCATGATACCGCTTCCGCTTCGTGTGGCCCGGGCACCGGGATTAGCAGGCACGGTCTCCACTGCAAAGCTTATCCGGAGATTACCCTCCTTATCGGAAAAAGGAATCTCGTCGGAACACCCGGAGAGTGTGGTAACAGATAATAAGGCACAGACAATCGACAACACCGTAACCAAGTTATTACGGGACTTAGACCGGAGAGAAAAGGGGAAACGATTAGTGAGGAGGCCGCACTTGGCGCTGAGCTGTCGGTTCATAGCAGAATAAGTTTAATGGTAAGCCGTGGAGGAGATCCAACCTCCACGACCTTTCTATCATAATTTCTATAAGTGATATCTATAAGTGGGCACTTATTAAATCCAAACCCTCAGGATCAATGGGTATCCATCGGAAGATCCTGGTCGGAATTGACCCAATCGGTTACTTTAACAGTGAATTTGATCGGGCCACCGAGCACCGGAGTACCGGGGTGAGGATCGTGGGGATCGACATAACCGGCACCGTGAGTGAGATCGAGGGTATAGACATATCTCTTACCCGGTTCCCACTTTGTATCATCGGGGATTGCTGCCCAATCACAATCGCTATTGGAAACGAAAGGATAAACCTGAGCACCAGCCTTGGTATTGATCTGCAACTTGAGAGAAATATAAGCACCCTGGGCGGTATTGAGCGAGTCGGTCTGAGGATTCCAGGGTGTGAGCTGCTGAGGAATCAACATCAGGGCTCCGCCATTACCCATGATTGATACAGCATTTGAACCGAGGGTGATAGGTGTGGAATAGGTGTCCTCATATATGGCCTTATCTGATGCGAGTGTCCAGGAATTGTCGGCAAAATTGAAATCACCCTTTGAAACCGGATAACCTACACGGATACCTGTAACGGAATAGGTATACGCATCATTGTCGGTCTTTGCCTGTATCACGATCTGACTAAGACGGTGGTCGAAAGTCAAGGGCACACCGGAAGCTTCATTGGCTGCACGGTTGCCGGAAGCAACGGCAGTGATGAAATCCACCTGCGAACCGATATTCTGGGCCGGAGAGAACCCGGTGAGGGTCTGGACAGAAGGAGTCATGGTGATCGTACCACCCGGATTCTCAGGAGCGAAAGAATAGAACTTCAGAGTGGAATTATCACCGGGCCAGTTGTAGGTAGTGGCTGAAGTGAAGAAATTATCAGATCCTTTAGTAAATTCGAGTGTAGGGAAATAGGTGGCGCTGTCAAGGAAGGCGGCCACTTCAATTTCGTTCAGATTGGCGTTTGTGGTCTCAGTGGCACGAGTTCCAACGGAAGGGCGGAAGCTTATGGCATTACCGGTGTTGTTAATCACAGGCTCATCTGAAGAACAGGAAGTCAATCCCATAGCGGCCACAGCGATTCCTGCGAATAATAAATTGCTTTTCATAATATATTGTTTTTAAATTTTCTATTCAGGTGGTTTTTTATAGTTTAAATGATGATTCTCATTAAAAATTTCAGATGCCATCTACATACTGATGTCTATATCCTCTTCCTCCCAGTCGTTGACATCGGGATTAAGACCTCCATCACCACTCACGGAATCCGGAAGGTCGAGTCCTCGGACCACTATGTGGACATGACGCGGATCAGCAGCTGAGGTGATCTGATCGGCTACATCAAAGGTGTAGTATCTTTTAGAGCCATCTTTCAGTATGAGATATACTGTAAGGCTATGAGGATAGGAGTGGTTGGGATTCTCCCCGAAAGTGAGAAATTCCGCATGAAATGTCCCTGCAGCTTTATCGGCTTTAAGAATGAAAGGGAGAGTGGCGTGAGTATCGCTTGCGCGTTTGCGTCCCGGGTGCCATCCAGCAGCCATGCCGGAGAGAGTACCGTCCACTCCGGAGCCGTCAAGACTTTTGATATTCTTCACTTCAAGGATATCCACTGTATAATGACATACAGCCTCATCCATACGGAATACCAATTTCTTATTCTCCGTCAGAGACTCCACCGTCAGATCATCAGTGCGGGTGGCCCATATCATTTGGGGAGGGGAAACCATACTCTCATTAAGATTCCCGGGCTGCGGAACACTTCTTGTGGCATAGCCGCTAACGGGAAGAGATAGAATACCATCAGTGTAGAGTTCGAAACGGTCGGCATCCTTATGATTGCGCATTCGGAGCCATGAGGCATTGTCGGTGTTGATGGCAATTCCGCAATAATGGTCGATAGGGAGTTTTACAGGACCACCATCTCGACCTGAGAACATAAATCTGATCACATCCTCCTGATTATCACCATAGAGATAAGCACCCATGGAAGACGGATTCGCATCGGGCACCTCCGTCCAGTCGAACACGATCTCCTGCTCTCCGGTCGGTGTTGCCTCATCAATAAGATCTTTATGGTGACAACCACTCAGAGCAGAGGCGAGCAATAGTAATGGAAGGATTAAACAATATACTTTCATAAATCGTCTCCTTTCCTTATATTTTTGTTACCACGTCCTAAGAGCCACACCAGAGAAATCTCGGCTTTTGTAGGCCCGAACCATTTAAGGTTGTGGACTGATTGCCAAAGATAGCCATTATCGACAGGGACATATTTGATATATTTACCTCCCAAATAGCCTATACCTATAGTAAAGTCGAGATTGAGGCGAGAGGCTATAGGAAGAGAATAGCCATATTCTATACCGGCCATTCTCAGAGAGCGATCCCATAGTGTAGCTCCGGGGATACCACCCATATAACCCTTGTTGCCGAATTCAAAATCGAAAGTGGTGATTCCGCCATAGATGCCGATATGGTGACCGGTAAGCGGTTTTTCGTGAGCAGCCTTTCCGAACCACCATCTCAGCGACAGATCTCCACCATAGTCACGCCAGTAACGGTGACGATTATCATTATCCCACCAACCATAGGTCCATTCACCGGCAATGGAGAAGTCTTTACCGAGATAAAATTCTATTCCTAAAGTCGGGAGAGCAGCTGCATCGTAAAGCAGATTGGTTTTTACCGACATATAGAATGGCTTCTTAGTCTCCGGCATCCTCCACATACTGATCGGGAGCGGACCGATGACCGGCACCTCCACATCTGTATTCAGACCGGGCATAGGGATATTATCGGGAATTATCGGAGAGGAGAAATCGAAATAAACGCGGGTGGTACGCAATCTCGGGAAAATTCTATTATAAAGGAACGTATATGGTACTCCTCCGGCAATAGCTTCGAGGTGCTCGAGATTATGGGCATCGGGACGCTCACCATTGCTTAATGAATCGGTGATGACGATATCATTGATGGTGCGGAGAGTGAGAGTATAATCAGGAATCTGCATATCATCTTTGGCCATACGGGCAAGACCTTTCCAGTCGCGACCAGTAGAGGAGACGATGAGAGATTCATTATTAATCGTATTGGGGAATAAATTCAGTATTTCACGCGCGCGGCTCTCAGAAAGGCGGCGGTTGAGCTCCACAGACCCTTCAGGGGAAGCCGTGCCTTGAATTGAAATTTGTCGGATACGGCGATCAGATGAATCGGAGCTGTTTAATAGGTTCTGTAAACGTGAAAGCTGAGTTTTATTATCCGAAAATTCGGGGTCGAGATTATGGCGCCCCTGGCGAAATTTGAAGATAACGGAATCGCGGGCTGTCTGGTTATTGTCAGAAGCCAAAGATACTGATTGGGAGTAAGATGGACCGGCAATAAAGATGAATAAAAAGGACAATATGGATAAAACAGTGTTGTTCATAGTAACCGCTATGAGTTTCATAATAGATATCATAGCATATATAATTAGAACATTAGCTATCCATATTAGTTCATAAAAATTAACAAAAATTACAATAGGATGGAGCCTATAGAGAGGAATGATGGCGGCGGATGTTGGCACCGCGGAAGAGGCTTAGGATACCGGCAACGGCGGCAAGTGCGGCTGCTAATCCGAGACAGATATGCACCGAGATACCCGGGCGCGGCGCTAAAGCGAATATGAGGGTTACGACGGTGGCTCCGAAGGTCTGACCCACAAGGCGCGCAGTGCTCTGCATGCCTCCGGCACTACCGGTGCGCTCCGTAGGAGTGGCTATCACCATCACTACATTATTCGGGGTCTGGAACAGACCGAATCCTATGCCGCACAATGCCATTCGCCACACGATAGCACCGACTGATACGCCTGATTCCGGAAGCAATCCTAAGAGAATCATTCCCGACATATAGACACCCATCCCTACCGCAGCCGTGAGGCCCGGATTATGACGCTCTACAAATCGTCCGGCCAATGGCGATACGATTACTGTGGCAATCGACCAGGGGGTCATCAGCAGACCGGTGGCAATTTCCGAATATCCCAGAGCTGAAAGAAATAGGAATGGAAGCGAAATCATGGCAAGATTCTGAGCAATGAATGAGCATACCGAAGTGATGATACTCATCGAATATAAAGGATTACGGAAGAGATCCACCGGCAGCATAGGCTTCTTTCTATTGAATTGCCGTCTGATATAGAATACGCCGATTAATAATCCAACAGCTAACAGGATAACTGAAGTGGCAGTATCTCCTTTGCGTGATAGATTTCCAAAAGCATAAAAAAGCAGACCGAAGGTAGCGGCATTCATGATTCCACTCAGCCAGTCGAACTTTCCTCCTCCGGGATTAGGATTGGCAGGGAGTTTGGCACGTCCGATAAAATATGCGATGAAACCGAAAGGAATATTGATGAGGAAAAGCCAATGCCAGGAAGCGAAAGAAAGGATTATTCCGGCAAGAGTAGGGCCGGCGGCTGTGGCTACGGCAATCACCATGGCGTTAAGAGCCAGACCACGGGCAAGAAATTGTCGGGGGTAAATAAGTCGGGTGAGGGCGATATTGACACTCATCACTCCGGCAGCTCCAATTCCCTGAAAAGCGCGTGCGATGATGAATGCCGGGAAAGATTGAGCCATGGCACAACCGAGCGAAGAGAGAGTGAAGATCACTACTCCACACAGGAAATTACGGCGGTAACTATACAGATCGCCGACAGCCGACAGAGGGAGAAGCAACATAGTGATTGCAAGCTGGTAGATAGTGACGATCCATACCGAAGCGGAATCCGACACTCCCAATTCCGATGCAAAGACAGGGAGCGCCACATTCACCAAGGTGCTGTCCAGGACGGTCATCATCAGCACTGTAATAATTGCCAGTACGCCAATATGATCTCTCAGTCTAAACTTTTCCATTTCATTCAGAGTAAAACCGGATCGAAATTAAGGAAAAATTTTTATATTTGCAATGAAAACAACCAAGCGATCCCGGGGAACGCCCCACAGAATCTAACCATGAAAAGAATCTCACTGAAACGTTATGAGGGGCTGATATGCCTGGTAGTGGTATTCGGCCTATTTTATTATTTGGGACAACGAATGGGAGTAGCAAACGCGTTGAATACTCTGATGCATACGGCCCATGATCTGCTCCTGAATACGGTGTTTTACCTGATGGGAATCTGTGTACTGACAGGAGCCATCGGCCGACTTTTTGTGGAATTTGGTGTGGTGAGAATGATAGAAAAAGCACTTCGGCCTTTGATGAAGCCAATCTTTCGATTGCCGGGGGTGGCCTCGTTAGGCGCGGTGATGACTTTCCTCAGTGATAATCCGGCAATAATATCGCTGGCCAACGACAATCGTTTCCGCAGCTATTTCAAGAAATTTCAGTTTATATCCCTCACCAATTTCGGCACAGCTTTCGGAATGGGTCTGTTGGTGATGGTATTTATGGTTGGACAGGGTTTTTTCTGGCAACCGTTGGTGGGATTTTTCGGCGCCTTCTGCGGATGTGTGATTTCGACTCGGATGATGCAATATTTTGTGTTGAAGCAATATCCTCAGTATGAACATGAAGTGGCTACGGCAGATGCAGACGGTAAAGAGCCGGAAGAGGCTCCAAAGGGGGATCAGCCGAAGGGTTTCACAAGGATTCTTAATTCCCTGCTTGACGGCGGGCGGTCAGGCGTGGATGTAGGGTTGGCGATAATTCCCGGAGTGTTGATAATTTCTACACTCGTGATGGTGCTGACCTTCGGGCCCAGTGCCGACGGCACCTATACAGGCGCCGCCTACGAAGGAACCGGTTTTCTTCCTTGGATAGCCGGAAAGGTGAATACGGTATTCGAATGGCTGTTCGGATTTGAAGATCCTCATCTGGTGGCATTTCCGATCACAGCGCTCGGGGCGGTCGGAGCGGCCTTGGGACTTGTGCCTAACTTTCTGGAACAGGGATGGATCGACGGGAACGCTATCGCCGTGTTTACGGCAATCGGAATGTGCTGGAGCGGATATCTCAGCACCCATACGGCCATGCTTGACTCATTAGGGTATCGTCATCTGACCTCCCAGGCTATCTTATCGCATACCATAGGGGGATTGGCGGCCGCAATGATAGCTCATTTCTCCTATATGGGAATAATGCTGCTGATGTGATCATGAATTACTTAAAATTAAAATACATATGAATCGACTCATTTTAGGAATAATCGGCGCAACCGCTATTGGTGCGTTATCGCCATCGGTGCAAGCCGCTGTAAAGAAGGGTCTTCCCGGGGCCGATCGGCAGAAATATGAAGTGATAGTGGATGGTGAGGGAGTGATGCGTCGTTCCGACACGGGAGAGGAAGTGAGCTACTACGGAACAAACTATACCACTCCTTTTGCCTATTCCTATCGTGCCCTCGGGCGTGAGGGGCATGATCTGAAAGCGGAAATTGATAAAGATGTCTATCATATGGCCCGTATGGGTATCAATGCGTTCCGACTGCATCTATGGGATGCGGAGCTGGCCGATAGTCTGGGGAATGTGATAAATAATGAGCATCTCGACCTGCTTGATTATCTAATCGCCCAACTCGAAAACCGTGGAATAGATATCGTGCTCACCGCGCAGACAAATTTCGGAAATGGCTATCCGGAGAAGAATATTGATACAGGGGCTTTCACTTATGATTTTGATAAATGTCATATTCATGATGATGCGGAGGCTCAGAAAATTCAGGAACGCTATCTCAAGGGGCTGCTCACCCATAAGAATCCATATACCGGGCGCACTCTCGGGGATGATAAGGCTATCATAGCCTGGGAAATCAATAACGAACCATGCCATTCCGGAACCAAAGAAGAGGTGACAGCATATATTGACCGTATGACGCGCGCTATGCGCAAGGCCGGATATAAGCGACCGATCCTTTACAATGTCACCCATAATCCTGATGTAACGGAGGGGTATTACGCCGCTTCCGATATCCAGGGCACCACGTATCAATGGTATCCCACCGGATTGGTAGCGGGTCATCAGCGCGAAGGGAATTTCCTCCCTGCCCTGGATAACTACACCATACCATGGGAAAAGACCATGCCGGGCTATGACAAGCGTGCGAGAGTGGTCTATGAATTCGATCCGGCAGATGTGCTTTATTCCCACCTTTATCCCGCGATTGCGCGGACTTTCAGAGGGAAAGGATTTCAATGGATCACCCAGTTTGCCTATGATCCTCTGGAGATTGCTCAATACAATACGGAATACCCCACGCATTTCCTTAATCTGGTCTATACGCCGGCCAAGGCTCTGAGTATGATGATCGCCACTCAGACAGCATTGGAGACACCACGGGGAGCTGATTACGGTAAATATCCTGAAAACCGGAAGTTTGGTCATACCACAGTGTCGCATGATCCGGATCTGAGTGTGTATAATGCTCCCGAACTGTTCATCTACACCAATGATACTGATACCGAACCGATAGCTATCACCAAACTGCGGCGTATCGCAGGCCATGGTTCTTCGCCTATAGTGAAGTATGATGGCAGCGGAGCTTATTTCCTTGACGCTACCGGTCAGAAGGGCGTATGGCGTTTGGAGATGATGCCTGATATTACCATCACCGAGGATCCTTTCGGGGTCACATCCGTGAATGATGCCAAAGCCATCGCTACATTTGCCGAGCATCCCATCAGGATTTCTCTGCCTGATTTAGGAGCGGAGTATGCTGTTTATGATTTTGAAGGAAATCAGCTGTCTAAGGCAGGGGAGAACGGAGTGGCCGTTACGCCCGGAACATGGATTATCGCAGCAGCCGATGTGATTCCCGATATTGATGGATTGAATAATGAGGTTGTGGCGGGAAATATCGGCATGACCGAATATGTGGCTCCCGCTCCCGCACGGCTCCCTATCGGACTCCTGCATGCAAAGAAAACAGATGAACAGCTTGATGTCAATATGATTCCGGAAGCCTGGAACTTCAAGTTTGACCGTCGTAATCCCTCATGGGATTTACCTCCCTATTATAAACTGGAGATGTCGCCGAAGAAGGATGGCACAATGGTGGTGCGTCGTCGTGTAGGAGATAAGATTGAGAAGGTTCCGGTGAATGTTAATCCTCAGAGTCTTAAGGCATCTTTCATAATGAATGATCCTGAGGATGGCATGGCCGCCATGGCATCATTGCCTGAAGGAAGCGAGATAGCTGTTGTGACCCGGGACGGGTATACTTATTCTGCGCCTCTGATCCTGAATGCAGAGGGATCGGGAGAGGTGAGGTTGAGTTCGCTGGCTCCTCGAACCGGTTACATCATGCCGGCACCATATCCGGTGACTGTGACACGTGATGTTCCGGCACCGGACCATGCATTCACCGGCTGGCGCGATATAGAATTTGTGGAGCTGATTATCCCGGCGCGCTCCGGCTCAGATTCCCGGATTCTTCTGAAGGAAATATGGCTTGAATAATATCCTTAGACAAAAACTGAAATAGGGTATGTTGTAATAAACTTTTTACAGCATACCCTATTTCAGTTTTTCATAATATCGTGTGATTCCGATCAGAGATCTGGAATCTTACAGAGTTGAGGATGGCGGCCAATTACTTGTTGCAGCCACACTCGCAGCCTACTGCCTCCTTGAAAGCCTTCTTGAACTCCTCGAACTGAGGATAGAACTTCTGGAAGAGGGCTACATTCTCGTTCTTCTTCATCACGTGGTGGAGGAAACGGATACCGAGTGCGAGTTCCTTTGCATGCTTGTCTTTCTCCACGAGGCCTGCGCTCTTGATCTTCTCTACCATGGCAGCCAGATCGTGATGGCCACCGAAGTTGAAGTTCATTACCTCCGACATCTTGTCATCTACTTCCTCGATGACATTTACATAATAATGTTTCTTTGGTTTTTCCATAATACAAATAAGATTAAGTGATAACCCTCAGAAACTCTCCGGAGCGGGCCCGAGACTCTAAAGAATCTCGAAACCCTTTGGAGCGGTTCCTCAGGCTTTTACTATATAAACAAGCCGGCCGAAGAGGAGTTGGTTAACGGAAGTATAATAAGCTTTAAGACAATGTTAAAACTCATCCTAATACCGTACTGTACTCCATACTATTCATCCTATGGAGTCTTAACTCAGGGGTGCAGGCGAGGGGGAATCAATCATCGCGATCGAGGAAAAACTGTGGAAAGTTGACTGTAAATACATCGGGCCGGTCAAGAATCTGCCGATGAGCGATGAGCCGGGTCATATTGACATCTGCGATGATATAGTTGAGCCCTGACTCCGAAGAATAGCGTTCGTGAATGCGTTCAATAGGAATGAGAGAGGGAATATCTGTTTCGCAATACCTGATATAGACTTTGAGGGTGACGTCGGTGGTGAATTCCGGACGATCGATATAATTCATTTTCTTGTATTCATAACGGTAGCCATGATGACGGGCCATTACATCGCTCAGGAGGGAAGATGCTGTCGGAGACCCTCCGGCTCCCTTGCCGAACATGAATTGACGGTCGTAGCATTCACCACGGATCACAACGCCGTTATACTCATTATCCACGCTATAGATATAGCGCGACGGCACCACGAATTCCGGCATAACGAAGAGTGTGAATTTCCCATCGGAGAGTTTCACCACCTGCGCCACTAACTTAATCTTCACTCCCTTCTCGCGGGCATAACGGATATCAGCATCTCCGATATTGGTGATTCCGAGGGTGAGCACGCGTTCCGGGGCCACGTAGACTCCGATTGCATGAAGAGTGATGATCACCAGCTTGAAAAGCGAATCCATGCCGCTGATATCGAAAGTGGGGTCGCTCTCGGCAAATCCGGCTTCCTGAGCCTTGCGGAGAGCCAGAGAATAATCCTCACCATGATCGAAGACACGCGAAAGGATATAATTTGACGAGCCATTGAGGATGCCCTTCACCTCGAGAAGAAGATCATTGTCATAATACTCCTCCAGATTGCGTATCACAGGGATTGAGCCGCAAGCCGAAGCATCATATAGGAGCGCACCGCCATATTTCTGTTGCAGATCAATGAGTTCGGGAAGATGTCGGGCAATCATTGCCTTGGAACCGGACACCACCGGAAGCCCCCGGCGAAGGGCTGTGGTTACGATGCGATAGGAGGCTTCCGCATCATCCACCACCTCCACAATCAGATTTACCTCCGGATCATTGAATATATCCTCCATATTATCGGTGAGAATTGCGGGATTGACTTCCACATCTCTTTTCTTGGCAATATTGCGGACACAAATCCGGCGGATGTCGGCATGGGCATTGATGGCCTGCTGAATTACATGGTAGAAACCTTGGCCTACGGTTCCGAGACCGAACAGACCTATACTTATGGGGTGGGATATCATAGATAAAGGGATTGAGAAGGAATCAAAATAGGTGGTGATGGATTAGGAGAGGAATGGTATCAGAAGATGATTGAGCTGCTGATGCTCCGTGAGGAAGCCATCATGGCCGAACGGGGAGACAATTTCCACATATGATGCATTGGGAATCATCTCAGCAAGACGACGCATATCGGCCGGAGGAAAGATCATATCCGTGGAGATACCGATCACGATGGTCGGAATATGGATTCGGCCGAGGGCCGCTTTCAGTCCTCCGCGGTGTCGCCCGACATCATGAGTGTCGAAGGCATTGAGAATATTCATATAGGAATATGCGTTGAAGCGTCGGCAGAGTTTTTCGCCCTGATAGCGTTGATAGGTACAAGGACGCCGGTTTTCCGGAGAATCTGGAGGGGTGAGATCCTGTTGGGTAAGATTGTAACCTTCGCCCCCACGGTAGGTGAGGAGTCCGATCGCACGGGCAGTGGCCAGTCCGGCTCTTCCCGCCTCCGGAGCGCGCCGGCCGAAGGAGTCATCCGATCGTAGAGCCATTCGCTGGGTCTCGTTGATAGCGATGCTCCAGGGAGAAGCATAGGCATCAGTGGCGATAAGTACCAGGCGATCGAAACGGTCGGGCTGGCCACATATCCACTCCAGAGCCTGAAACCCTCCTACACTGCTACCGATGAGAGCATGAATACGGTCTATGCAGAGATGATCGGCCAGCAACGAGTGGGCGCGAACTATATCACTCATGGTAAGCGAGGGGAAATCGCCATAATAGGGTTCTCCGGTGGCAGGATTGATACTTAACGGGCCTGTGGAGCCATAACACGATCCAAGGATGTTGGCGCAGACAATGAAATATTTCTCCGGGTCGAGGAATTTCCCTGACTCGACCGTATGGGGCCACCAATCAGCCACATCCGATGAAGCTGTCAGGGCATGACAGACCCAGATGATGTTCGAACGGTCGGCATTCGGCGAGCCGAACGTATCGTAGGCTATGGTGATTTCGGGGAGGGATTCTCCGGAATCCAGACTGAACGGAGATGAATGATGATAGACGTGTCTCATTGAAAGAATGCGGAGAGAATTTTTTGACCTTATGAAGTTTAGGCGACTTTCTAAAACCAGACCAAGGATTGCTTGGCATCGCATTACAAAATTAATAAAAATAGCGGTGTTTTCAGTGGTTACGATCTCTCTTAATAAGGATTGAGATTATGAGACAGCCCGTAAGTGCCCATGGATAATAGAGGTATGGCCAGAGAGCACCCGGGGATATGGCAGCCAGGCCGGTTGCCAGGAGGGTCTGAGCTCCATAAGGAATAAGACACTGAATGATGCAGGATGAGGTATCAAGAAGGGAGGCTGATTTGCTGGCCGGCACACCATATCGGCCAGCGATATCTTTCGATATAGAGCCGACAGTGATGATGGCTACCGTATTATTGGCGGTACAAAGATTCACGAGGCCAACGAGAAGGGCTATTGATGCCTGGGCTCCGCGACGACCTTTGATACGGGAGTTAAGACGCTGGAGAATAAAGTCGATTCCGCCGTTTCTCTTAATCAGGCCCAGCATTCCGGCAGCCAGAAGAGTGATGATGATGAGCTGGCCCATCGAATCGATACCATCGCCCATAAGCCGGCATTGTTCAAGGATGGATATATTTCGGCAGAATCCCAGAAGAATGGATACGGCGATTCCGAGAATAAGGACGATGGTGACATTAAGCCCGCAGAGGGCTGTGGCTATGATCACGAGGTAAGGAATGATCAGCCACCATGGAGCATCCGAAGGGGGAGCCGCCATCGATACATCGTGACCGAGGATGATATAGAGAGTTAAAGTGACCAGAGCGGCCGGGAGCACAATTCTGAAATTGGCCTTGAACTTATCGGCCATATTGCAGCCCTGAGTGCGGGTGGCGGCAATGGTGGTATCGGAAATGAATGAAAGATTATCGCCGAAGAATGCTCCCCCTAATGCTGTGGCCACATATAGAGCGACATTCCCGCCTCCCGTATGGGCTAACTCCACAATCAATGGCACAAGAGCCACAATCGTGCCAACCGACGTACCGATAGACATGGATATAAAGCAAGCGGCAACAAAAATAGCCGGAAGTAGGAATGAAGCAGGGAATGCCTGCAGAGTCAGGGATACGGTGGCGTCTATAGCTCCGATTCCTTTCGCTAAAGATGCAAAAGCTCCAGCCAGAATGAATATCCAGATCATGTAAAGGATATTGGTGTGGGCTGCGGCTTTGGAGAAAACTTCGATACGGTCGGAAAGCTTCAGACGCCTTGTAATCAGCATTCCCCATACGGAGGCAGCCAGGAGGGCTACTGTGATGGGCATAACGTAGAAGTCGCCGATAGCAAGGGATACGACGACATAAAGCAACAGGAAAACGAGAGCAGGGGAGAGAGCCATCAGACCTTGTCTGAGAGGAATCGCGGGCATAGCTTCAAAATTATTCATACTTTTGATAAACGCTGTCAGGAGATAAAAAATGAAATGAAATAGATACGAACAGCCGTTAATTAACGTTAATACCGGCAGACGGGTGCGTGCGGATGGGGGAGAGCCGGCAGAGCCGGGGCGGAAACGGCTTCGCGCTACTCCGGGATTATAGGAAATCAGTATCATATAGAATTTAATATAGATATGAATACCGGATTGGCTACAGTATTACTGTTGGTGGTATCGAATATTTTCATGACCTTCGCCTGGTATGGTCATCTGAAGATGAAGGATTTAGGTATAGGCCAGAGTTGGCCGTTATTTCTGGTTATTCTCATCTCCTGGGGAATGGCTTTGCTGGAATATTGCTTCATGATTCCGGCCAATAAGATAGGTTTTCATGAAAACGGCGGTCCATTCTCGATTTTCCAACTAAAGATAATCCAGGAGGTGATCTCGCTTACGGTGTTCACTCTGATAGCCATGTTTGTCTTTCAGGGGGAGAAGCTTCATTGGAATCATATAGCCTCCTATGTATGCCTTATGGCAGCTGTGGTGTTTGCCTTCCTGCCGACAAAATAAGGAAGAATCTTGCGGGAAATGTGACAATGTATTATATTTGTCCTCAGATTCTACATAGAACCCTTGACCGAAAGCAATAATATCATACCCCCGGCCTTGAACATTGATATATTGGGATGTCAGGGTGAGAACTCCATGAAATTTTAAACTTAAACGTTAACCTACATATCTAATGAAACCGAGATTAATAAAATCTTTGGCAACGCTTGCCCTCCTATTCGGCACGGAAAGCGCTGCTCTCGCGTTTACAATCTATTATGACAACTCCGCCACAAAATGGGAGAGTGTCGGAATCCATTACTGGAGTAATCCCTCCACGGAATGGCCCGGTGTGGAAATAGACCATGTGGAGGGGGATATATGGTCGTATACCTTCCCCAAAGCTCCAACGAGTCTTGATGGTTTTCTTTTCAAGCATGCCTCTTTGACCGGTGATGCTTACCAGACAGCTGACTATAAGGGGGCTCCAAAGGAGAACCATATTTATAAAGGCGCCGGAGGAGAAAAGGGAAAAGTGACCGATGAGGGTGAATATAAGGGGGCACCGGCTCCGACCACTTCTACAGTTACGGCGTCACCGCGCTCCGGTACGCGTTTCTCGGAGTCAGTCACTGTATCGCTGACTGCAAATCCGGTGACGGCTATTTATTATACCACTGATGGATCTGTACCTACTACGGCTTCGAAAGTGTATACCGCGCCTCTTACCTTCACCTCCACCACCAATCTCAAGACCTTGACCGTGCTGGAAGGCCAGGGGAAGGAGCAGACATTCACCTATACCAAGCGAGAGATGATTGATATGGTGGATGGTTATCTGACCACTGATTATTATCAGGTGAATCCTAATGGTCAGGTGGGTACGAACCGGACTGTGGATATGAAGTTTACCCGTCATCCGAATACCAATTATCAGACACGGGCCGACAATGCGCTTAATAACTGGACAGAGGCTGATCTGATATGTCAGGGTGTGGCCCGGGATATCGCTTCAGCATTCAAGGGGAAGCATGAATATCCCGTGATTGATTCATATGCAATCTATGGTGCTTATGATTCCCAGAATCTTTATCTGGGTGTGCAGTATGTCTATGCGGTCTATGATGAGGCAGGAGATGGAAAATCTGACAACGACCGTCATCGTCCCTGGATGATGGACGGGCGTATCATGCTGGCTTTCGATCTTGATCCGGAGAAGGAATTCGAGGGTAAACTTTCTGATGGGAATACGATCTGGGATGCCGACGGTCAGTATAATGTGATGAAAAACGGCACCGATTGCATATGGCTTGGAAATACAAAGCCAGGTGTGGGGCAGCCCCGACTTTTCTTCCCCAACGAGAAGGGTGTGGCTGATTATTATGACCCGGCATCTTGTGTGGAGGTGTCCGGCGAACCGTATTACGGATCCGCTGATGGCCTCTTACCATCCATAGAACATATCTGGGGTCAGGATTCATTTGGATATGATCCGGCGGAGCTTTGCACGAATCAGGGGTTTGTGGATCTGATTAATGAGGTTCCGCGTGATAAGCATACTTTCTATGAGTGGAAATTCCCATTGGCAAAGCTTGGGGTAACGGAGGATTATATCCGGAGGAATGGAATCGGAGTGATGGTGATCGATACTTATGGTCAGGGTGCAATCGGTTGTACGCCCTATGATCCGGCGGTGTTTGACAATGCTTTGGAATCATACTCCAAGGATCCTTCATCAAGTAAGGAAAAAGAGGATATGGATATCTTCACATCCCGTTTGGCAAGAATCGGTGGAAAGGCTGATGTCAGTGGTATCGAGGCAGGAGAGATTGCAGAGGAGGAGACTCTTACGGAATATTATACAATAGATGGGTTCCGTGTGGCTAATCCTTCCAAAGGCCTTTACATTAAGCGTAGTGGTGTTAAGATAGAAAAGGTGGTTTTATAATACTTCCTTATAAATAAATAGAAATAAGAGGGTGTAGATAGAAATAAGAGGGTGCATCGTAATCAATGGTTACGGAGCACCCTCTCTCTTATAGTATCTCAGCCTCCTTCCTAATCTACCGGCTGAAATTCATCTGTGCTCATCTGTGATTTATTATGTACGTTCCGGAATGTGATTTTTTGATTTAGCGGGTGGGAGAGAAATGATGGTCGATATTTGCTGGATTTAGTCCGGAATTGCCAAATTGGGGGAGGGAGTCGATTGCGGCCATTTCTTCATCGGAGAGTGTGAATGAGAAGATATCCAGATTCTCTTTCATACGGTATGGATTTGCGGATTTCGGAATGGGAATGGCGCCACGCTGGATCTCCCAGCGCAGACATATTTGAGCGATACTGCGTTGATGTCGGTCGGCAATCTCCAGGAGAAGGGGATTGTCGAATATGCGCCCACGGGCGAGTGGTGACCAGGCTTCTATCCGGATGTTATTACGATTGCAGAGGTCGACACACTCCCTTTGTTGCATTCCGGGATTAAATTCAATCTGATTCACCATAGGGAGAGTTTCCGCCTCGCGGAGAAGCACATCAAGGTGTTCCGGGAAGAAGTTGCTGACCCCGATTGCCCTGACTCTTCGTTCGGAGTAGATTCTCTCAAGAGCATGCCATGTATCGATATTCTGTTTCTCCCAGTCGGGATAGCACGCACGATCGAAAGGCCAATGGATAAGATAGAGATCAAGATAATCGAGGTTCAGGTCGCGGAGGGAGCGATCGAACGCCCGCAGGGCGGCATCGAAGGAGCGCTCGGTATTGGGCAATTTGCTGGTGACGAATATTTGGGAGCGGTCTGTTTCCGATTTTTTTATGCCTTCACCTACGGCTTTTTCGTTTCCATAGGCAGCGGCACCGTCGATGAGTCGGTAGCCGAGGGATATTGCTTCAGCCACGGCTATGGCTCCTTGGGAGGAATCGGGGAGTTTGTATGTGCCATAGCCGATGGGCGGGATGGGAATAGAGTTGCTGAGCGTGATTGTTTTCATAGTTAGAATTTATACCGAATTATTGACCAAAATAAACTAAGCAAAAGGACTGAGTCCTACAAATGGAATCGATCCGAATTTTATATCATTTTAAAATTTTTTGGACAGCAATATATTTTGGGAGGACTCTTAGGTATCCATCCTCGTATTCCTCAATGGGCTGTTAATGAACATCCTATTTAATCTGCAGATGATCATCCACAGATGCTAAAGCAATTCTATACGTTTAATATCTAGTCCTGTTATTGCCTGTATGTCTTCCACACTATATCCCCTGCGCTTCATGTTTTTAGCGGTCTTTTCTATACCTAACAATTCTCCTTCTGCGCGACCTTCTGCGCGACCTTCTGCGCGACCTTTCTCCAAGCCTTCCTTCATAGCGAATTTTATTTGGTTGAAGGTATCACGGGCATACTTTATCTCTGTCTCATAGTCCCTGCGTTCCTCCGGACTCAGATTTGCCAGTCTGCCGATATTGGCCACCCGACGAAATATATCGTTTCTGTTCTGAAAGGCAACCGCCTGCTTCTGTCCCATATTCTTCAAATTATAAATCCATTGGTCAAATTCACTCTCGCATTCCTCCTCCCTCTTTTCAAAAGAAGGGAGTTGGATGAATACCATACGCATTAGGTCTCCAACAGGTTTGGAAGTCTCCTCATCAATGATGCGTGCTCGAGTCAGGGTTTTATAAGGAAGAGTCGGAACATGAAAATTACATAAGAACACACCGATTACGGGAGTTACATCATATTCCCACGAAAGCTCATCCTCATTTATACCGCGGAAGCCCTGCTCTGCAATACCACGGCACACATAATAAATCCCCCTCTTGACAAAATTTTCCTGCGGGGCCTTCTGCATCTCAACGATGAAACGATGACCGGTGCCGGTCTCGCACATGATGTCATAACGAATTCCCTTGGCCTCCTTCCAATCCCCATGATGCTCTGTATTGAGATAACGGAGATGTACGATACATGATAGCTCGGGGTCTCCGGCAAAGACAGCATTAAGGAAATTCATAAGGACTTCTTCCGAAACATTCTCTCTTCCTAACAGCAGTTTGAACCCGATGTCATATAGTGGGTCTATGTATGTGTATTCCATACGAGGCTTATTTTTTGCTAATATACACAATAAGTTGATAATTGCCAAATTTGTAATTGATTGACGGTAATCAACTCTGGAATGTGGAAGAGCAGGTGATATAACGCGAACGCGGCGGGTCTCACGACTCGCCGCGTTCACATGTTTTCCATAATACTTAACTAACTAACCTAACATCATGAAACGATTTACATACTTATAACACGGGGTTTGGAAAAAAAGTTCTGGGAGTATGAAATTTTTTTCGTATGAGGCTTCATCCGGTAAAACCCGCTTATAGAAGTTGTATCCGGATTATCCATAAAAACGAACTTTCAGGAGAGGGGAGGGCTATTGAAAGTGGAGGTGGCTAATTTATAACCGATACCCCGGACATTCAATAGCTCGATTCCTGTGGATTTTGACAGATATTTTCGGAGTTTATAGATAAAACCGTGGAGACGGTTGAGGTTGTGGTAATCATCGTTATGCCAGATACGATACATCAGCGTCTTGGCTTCAACCACTTCATTCGGATGCCGGAACATTTCGTCAATGATCACAGCCTCGGTATGTGTCAGCTCTATAATCTCCGAACCCACTGTAAGCCGTTGAGATGCGAAATCAAGCAAACAATCACAGATGGCGAGTTTAGCATCTTCGGCGGTTCCCTTTTGCTTACGCTTCAATAACGCCTTTATCCGCACCACGAGTTCCAGAATCTGAAACGGCTTGCGAAGATAGTCGTTGGCTCCGAGTTCAAAACCCTTCACCACATCATCAAGCGCAGTTCTGGCGGTCAGGAACAGCACCGGTACAAGCGGAGCCATAAGGCGTATACGCCTCACCATCTCGAATCCATCCATTCGCGGCATCATGACATCGGCTACAATGATATCGGGATTCGACTCCTGAAACAGTTTCAAACCTGCATCGCCGTTAGGAGCACAGACTACATCAAACCCTTCGCGGGTCAATGCATCCTGCACAATAAATGAGAGAGTTGAATCATCCTCTACCAGCAATATCTTATCTTTCCTCATTGTTCCTGTATTTACTCATTGTTCCTGTATTTAATGGTGAATTTAGTTCCGTCTCCCGGGCGACTTGTTACATTGATACGCCATCCCATCAGTTCTGAAATCTGCTTTACATAGAAAAGTCCGAGGCCGTAACCCACTGCTTCGTAACGGTCACCGGAGGTCACCCGATAAAACTTGTCAAATATAAAAGGAAGATTCTCCTTGTCAATACCGATACCATTATCTTCTATTGTAATTGAGTCGGAATCGGCTTTGATTTCAATGTTTACGGAGTCGCCGGAATATTTAACTGCATTATCAATGATGTTGGACAGGATGTTGGCAAAGTGAAGGGAATCGGTCTGGATTGATAGAGTATCCGGAATATCAATATCTATGACTATGGGTTTATCCGATTTGAGCTCCATCATTCCTGCCACCTCCTCAACGATCGGTCTCACCGCGACTCTCTCAATATCAAGTTTCATGGTCTTAAAGCGTTCCATACTCATGGAAAGAATATTCTCGATCATTCCCGATAGATAACTCAACCGCTGCATTATGATTTTAAGAAACTGTTTGTTCCTTGCCTCGTCGCTCTGGTCGTAGTAGCGGAGCATTGAATCCGCCGCCGAATATGCCACAGCCACCGGAGTTTTAAGTTCATGAGTCATGTTGTGGGTGAAGTCATCCTTCATCTGCTCAATCGTGCGCAAGCGTCCTACCC
>JAAVFV010000043.1 GCA_014800525.1 Bacteroidales bacterium
AAGCCTACACCTCCCACTGCCGCTACAAAGGCAAATGGCACAAAGGCATTCATACCCGTAGGCTTACTGAATATGCGGCATTATTTATGCCGTAATTCCATTCATCGATAATGCACTGAGGGGATGCGCTCTTTTCAGAGTGTGTCCCCTTGCTGTATTTTATATAATCCAAAACTCAAATCAAAAAATGGCTTCGATAAAAGTAAAGTTCCGACCCTCGACTGTCGCAGACCACGAGGGCACAATCTACTATCAGATTATACATGATAGAAAACCGCGACAACTGCTAACCGACTATCACGTATTCCCTTCGGAATGGGATGTTAACCGCGCTACGGTAGTAACCACTCAGAAAAGTAATCGAAAATCGTTTGTCCTTTCAATACGTGAGCGCATCCGTTGGGATGTGGAACGCCTTACCAAGATAATCCGTAAACTTGACAACAATGGATTGACCTACACTGCTGACGACGTAATTGATGAGTTCAACCGCTACGCAAATGAGTACAGCCTGTTCAACTTTATGGAGAGCATCATAATTAAACTCAAGCAAAATGGGAAAATAAGAACTTCAGAAACATATACAGTCACTCTCAACAGTTTCAAAAAGTTTCGTGAGGACGAAGATATAATGCTGGATTGTCTTAATTCGGAGATTATGGAGGCGTATGAGGCATGGCATCAGCAACGTGGTGTATCACCCAATACAATCTCTTTCTATACCAGAATCTTGCGTGCGGTTTATAATCGAGCAGTAGAAAATGAAATCATTGAGAATCGAAATCCATTCCGCCACGTATATACCGGAGTAGATAAGACGGTAAAACGAGCATTACCATTATCCATTATCAAGAAAATCAAGGCTCTTGATTTATCATTGACACCGGCACTTGACTTTGCGCGCGATATGTTCATTATGAGTTTTATGCTACGCGGTATGAGTTTTATTGATATGGCGTATCTACGAAAATCAGACCTTTCAAACGGCTATGTTACCTATCGCCGAAGAAAGACCGGACAACTTTTGACCATAGAATGGACAAAGGAAATGCAGATGATGCTTGACAAATATCCTGAAAACAGTACTGACTATCTTTTACCCATCATTAAAAACACCGGCACAAACGAAAGATATACCTATCGAAATGTCGGTTATAACATCAATCACAATCTCAAAACGATTGCGAAGAAAGTTGGGATAACGATACCGCTTACTCTATATGTTGCCCGTCATAGCTGGGCATCAGTAGCAAAAGCCAAGGGAATACCTTTGAGCGTCATCAGCGAGGGAATGGGACATGATAGTGAAGCAACGACCCAAATCTATCTCGCCAGCCTTGACACCTCAATAGTTGACAAAGCCAATTCTCTGATTCTAAAAAGCCTTTAACTTCAGCTCCTTTCTCATATCGCATGGGATAGGGGCATTTTTGTTGAGCAATCATCCATATCTCTAAATAAGAGATTGGGATGAGATGCAATAGCTTTATTTTTAGTCATTAATCATCGTTCGTTGGTCAGATTTGCTCAACAATTGGTCCGAATTGTACTAAAACCGTTACAAAACTGAAAAAATCTAAGCGTCCGTAGTGCTCATTTGCAGAAAAATTGCTAACTTTCCAACCTGAATAATTATCTCTTATTTAGAGATACTAACTTTAGCCTAAAGAATCGTGCGATATGGACGAGAAAAACATATCCGATTAGTTCCGGCAGTCGATGTGACTGATGATTGCGAAGCGCGTCCGAAACGATGGTATGTAGCGCAAGTTTGCTCATGTGTTAGGATGCGCAACAGCAGAGATACCGGTATCTAATTTGAAATTAATAAACCAATAACAATCAATATGCTAACATTCAAAATAGGTAAGGATTTTGATTCCCCCTTTGCCATTGATGATAAGCATGCCTCAGTTAGTCATGATCATGCTACAATTACTATTGATGGTGACAGCTGGACTCTTTGTGACAATGATTCTACAAATGGGACATTCATAGAAGAGAATGGTGAATTTCGGCGTTGTAAAAGACTCAAAATTAAACCCGACACTTGGATTCGTTTAGGTGAGCAAGGTCACAGAGGATATTATTTCAAGGCAAGACGTGTTATTCGTCCGAATGATTATCGAGAAGATTTTGAAGAGCTGAATGAGGTTTTCCAAGAATATGAAGAAACAAAAAGGCAGTTGGAATCTTATCGAAGAGCCGTAAAATTCATCACGCCGTTTCTGATGTGCATAGGCTTAATACTGTCGTTTCTTCCTGCAATTAGAGAAAATGGTATAGCAGTGCGAGCTTCTTTCATGCTTCCGGGTTTTTTGTCTCCTTTTATTCAAGATGTTCTGCTTAACAAACTTGAACAGAAGGTTAAAAGGCTTCAGAAAGAACTTATTTGTCCCAAATGCAGGAGAATACTAAGTAAGGATGATATAATTAATCGAGAACATTCATTTTGTCATGCACGTTAATATGAGAAAAATTTTTTCATTACTGTTTATGACCATCATGATGGTCATAAGCATTCAAGCACGTACATTTGTGCTGTGTGTCGGTGTCTCAAGCTACCAAAACAGCGATAATAATCTGTCTCAGACTACTAAAGACGCGAAGCAGTTTAAAACTGTGATGGCAAACCACACAAAAGATATAACAATCTTAACAAGCAAATATGCCAATAAAAATAATATTTTGGAAAAGCTCCGCGCGATTAGTAATCGTGCACAAAAAGGAGATAAGATAATACTATTCTTCAGTGGTCATGGTTATCCCGGTGGTATCGTCGCTCACGATAAACATTTAACATATCAAGAAATCAACGATATTCTATCAAAATCGTCTGCGTCAGCTAAGATTTGTTTTGTTGACGCCTGTCATGCAGGAAGTGTTGGTGAAGTTAGAGACAATTCTCGTTCATATAAGGCTCCTTCATCCGGTAATATCATTTATATGATGTCAAGTAGAGCCAATGAATATTCAATTGAGCATCCTTGGGTGGGGCATGGTTTTTTTACACAAGCGCTCTTAAAGGGACTACGAGGAAAAGCAGATGCAAATAAGGATAAGAAAATTACTGTACGAGAACTTTTCAACTATGTATATAACGACGTACAACACACTACAGCAAATATGGAAGCATCTCAGCATCCACAGTTAATTGGTGTGAAAGAAGTTGCAGAAGCCGTAGTCGTAGACTGGAAATAAAGGCAACGATATAGGGTCACTGCCTTAAACGTCAAAATAAATAGTTTCGTCATCTAATCCCCCCTGTTTCAAACGGTATACCTAGAAAAGTTTGGATGTTGATTTTTCAAGGTATTAATTTTGTGACAGATAAACAAATAAAAAGAAACATAGATATGGATACGACCCCCTTTAACAACAAGCCTTCAGGCAATGGAAACGGCACAAAATGGACCCGTGCCAGCATAGCCGCCGCAGTTGCCGCCGGAGCACTAACCACAGAGGGTGCCAATCTGCTTTATGCACAGTTGACCCAGGAACCAGAACCCGAGCCAGAGCCGGAACCGACCCCTGAACCTGAGCCTATTCCCGAACCGGAACCACAACCGGAACCACAACCGGAGCCACAACCCGAACCGGAACCTATTTCCGAACCGGAACCACAACCGGAGCCAGAACCTGAACCGGAACCTATTCCCGAACCGGAACCAACCCCGGAGCCGGAGCCCGAACCAAATCCGGAGCCGGAGCCCGAACCCACTCCTGCACCAGAGCCTGCGCCCGAAGATATAGTCGATGTGATTGTCGAGGAGATTGATCCTCAGGACATAGATATGGAGGATGTGCTTCTGGTCGATGAGATAGGTACGGTCTATACCGTGGATGGTGGTGAACTGAATGCTGCGCTCATACATGACCCACAGGGAAATCAGGCGGTCATGATTGATGTTGACGGAGATCAGGTCTACGATGTCATAGCCACCCCGGAAGGTGACGTGATCGCACAGGTTCCCGGCGACATTGACGTCAGCGATGTAGAACTTCTATATGCACAGCAGCATGGACACAGCGGCTACATTGAGCAGAATGATTTCGATGTCGCCATGAACGAGGAACACGGTGACATACAGAACGACATATCACTCACCTAAAATCACTCACCTAAAAATACGAGACATGGATATTAAAACAAGGAGACTGGTGGTGTGTGACAAGTGCGGAGCAAAATATGCCTTTTCCGTTCCAGTGAAACCGGGCGTCTATCGCATTGAGTGCCCCCGCTGCAACAAAGAGACAAAATTCAAAGTGGTTAACGCCAAATAACATCTAACATCAAGGACAATGGATACAATCGCAATAAATTCCGGAGAAGCCCTCAACGAGGACGGACAGGCCAAGAAGAAAATAAACATCAGCGACACGGCCAAGGCCGCGATGGCGACCGGAGTGGCGGGGATAGCCGCAGGAGTGGCAGCGAAGTCCATGGCAGACTCATTTGAAGAAGACACTGCTAAGGAAACAGCCGCAGCCCCCGAAGCACATAGCGCTCAGCCCGAGGAGATAGCGACGGAACCGGAGCCGGTAGAAGCCGTTGAAGCGGAAGTCAACCCCGACGACGTAATGCTGGAGGAACCTGTTGCCGAGCTTTCGTCAGAGACAGACATGATAGCCGAAGCTGTTCCCCAGTCGAGTGAAAATGACGAGTACAGGCCTTTTGCCAGCAATGACAATATCTCGGATGATGTTCTTCCGGAACCACAGCCCGATGAAGTCCTCATAGCCGAGAATGCTGATGAGGATGTTATCGCCGGAGAAGATCCATCCGTTGACCTGATCTGCGGAATGCCTGAAACAGAGCAGGAAATCGTCGATGAGCAGGTTGCTCCTGACGGTGAGCTGTATGCGGATAATGGCTCCGGCTACGATGATTCTGACATTCAATCCGATTTAATGGCTTAATTATGGCAGATGTGGAAAAAGTATCGTTGACTTGTAAGACATGTGGTAAGCAATTTCATTGCAAGGCACCTTCAGCACCGGGTAATTATTCCGTAATCTGTACAAATCCAGAGTGTAAAGCAAAGGTTAGTTTCCATTACCCAATGGGAGAAAGTTCAGACGTACAGCAAGCTAAACCTAAAACAGATGTTCAATTTGGTTTGCTTGACAATGGGAATTATAGGTTTAGGTGCGAGAATGACGCATGTCGGCAGTCTGTATTGGTACCTGCTAATATGATAAAAGTCGGGCATAACAAGGCTAAATGTCCAAAATGCCAGACTGTACATGAGTTTGAAATAGAACCGACTGAAGAAGATTTGCTCAAATGCCAGACAACGGATTGTAATTTTGTACTTAAGAAACCTGATCGAGGAGATGGTATATATTCAAGCGTCTGTGAGGAATGTGGGCAAGAATATTCCTTAATTGTTCAGAATGGCAAGGTCATAAAAGTTACAATGAAGACTCCAAAACCTCTTCCTCCTAAAAAGCATTGGTCGATGAAACTTGTGCTTGGAAGATTTCTTGGGAAAAAGGAATATATTCTTTCTAAGGGTGTTCATTACATCGGAAGGTTTGATGACACAAATAACTCCGATTTTGCGGTTAAGGATAAATATGTGTCGAGTAAGTCGGTTCGTATTGATGTCAATGAAAATGGAGGTAGTATTGTTTACCGATTGACTGTCGAACGAGCAATGAATCCGGTGTATCATAATAGTCGGGAGTTAGCTATCGGGGATGTAGTGTATCTCACGTACGGGGATACTTTAAAACTGGGCAAAACTCTTATTAAAGTTCAAAAGGTTAAGGAATGATTGTAGATATTGATTCCATTTTTTCCTTTCATCAAATAGGTGAAAGGGAAAATCAAGAAGACTCAAGATACCCGGATACAGATAACCCAAGCAACGATACGGCGGCCTTTGTTGTTTGCGATGGTGTCGGAGGAAGTGACAAAGGCGAGGTGGCGAGTTCCACTGTTTGTAAACGAATAGGTGAAATTCTTTTGACACATAAAAACACTTATGAATTCGGAGAAGACGATTTTAAATATGTTTTAAATCAAGCATATAAAGCTCTGGATTATATCTCTGATCCATCAAATCAAGGAATGGGCACAACTCTTACGTTTTTGGCATTCCATTCAAATGGTGTTCTTGCTGCTCATATTGGAGATAGTCGTATTTATCAGGTACGACCAGGTGAAGGTATAATATATCGTAGCGAGGATCATTCTTTAGTCAATGCGTTGCTTCGGTCGGGTAATATATCACCTGATGATATTAAGGATCATCCAAAAGGTAATATTATTACTCGGTGTATGGGAGCCAATGATGGAGTAAGAGAAAAAGACGATGCCACGGTTATTAATTTAAAGGATGTTGCTACGGGTGACTATTTCTTATTATGCACAGATGGTGTTACCGGACAGGTAGATGAAGAGGAATTATTGGAATTGTATTGCTCTGATAAGACTGATGAGGAAAAGTACCGGTTTCTGGCTGAAAAATGTAAAAATAGTTCCGATAATAATACAGCTATTCAGATACATGTCGGGCTAGTAACAATAGATCCTGTAGAAGATAGAGACGAGCCTATAAACGAAGAAATTGATACAGAAACCATAAGGACCCAGAAGATTCCAAAGAAAGACGATTCCGTACATGAATTGTCTGCGTCCAAAGATAATAAACATTCAAAACTTAAAGATTTTTTCAACAGACTATTTAAATGAGAACGATATTAATAAGCGCCATGTTGATATTGGCCGGAGGACTTGCCTGCAATGCCAAGACACCTAAAGCTCCGAAGGTAAATACCGACAGTATAGCCGTCGCACAGCGCACGGAGGAAATACGTGACAGCCTCAACATGATAATGGACAAGGCCAAGGCCGGTGACGCCTCAGCGATGAATGAGGTAGGCACATGGTATTATACAGGCAAACACGTCAACCGCGACTATGCGCAGGCATACGAATGGTGGAAGAAGGCGTCGTTGAAGTCCAATGTCCGCGCCATCGCCAACCTTGGCATGTGCTACCAGCTCGGAAGAGGAGTCGAACGTGACTCGGTGGATGCCATCCGTCTTTATGAGAAATCAATCAAGGAAGGCAACAGCGTCCTTCTTGGTCAGCGAACGGACAACGCATCAAAGAGCGCCTTTGACGCCATGCTGGCAGGAGACTGTTACGAGAACGGTGTCGGTGTCAAAAAGGATTACGCGAAAGCCGCCGGCTTCTACGCTCAGGCCGCCGCCATGGGCAGCATAGATGGAATGCGACAGGCCGGACTTTGCTATCTGAACTCGAAAGACAATGCCAAGGCACTCCATTATTTTGAAAAGGGCGCATCCAAGGGCGACCTGTCAAGTGAATACTGGGCCGGAAAGATGCTTCTCGGAGGGATGAATGTCCCTGCCAACAAGCAGCAGGCTGTCGTCTATCTGCTGAAGGCCGCAGAGGGAGGAATGGCGGCAGCCCAGACTGAAATAGGCACACTTTATGCCGAGGGGAATGGTGTCACCAAGAATCCCGTTCAGGCGGCTGAGTGGCACCGCAAGTCTGCACTTCAGGGGAATGCCAAGGGAATGTGGAACTACGGCAATGTACTGAAAGACGGATTCGGAGTGGAGAAGGACTACGATCAGGCATTGTTCTGGATGTCAGAGGCCGCACCCCGGGGCTACCAGAGGGCATTCAAGGGCATGGTCGCCCATATGGACTCTGTCGGAACAGACCCGTTCCTCAACTATGTTCGCGGTATGAGACTTTATCTTGTAGACGGCAGGATGAAGGAGGCAACCGAACAGTTCAAGAAAGTGGAGAAAGCCAAGATTGAGGAAGGCAAGATCATGCAGTCTGTGATACTGGCCAGCAAACGCAACGAGAAGCCAAACGCCAAGAAGGCAGTCAAGGACTTAGAAAAACTGTCCGGCAATGCGGAGGCGGTCTTCTACCTTGCAACACTGTACGAGACCGGCAACGGTGTAGGTCAGGACATGGCCAAGGCCATAGAGCTCTACCGCAGATCTTCGGATATGGGATATGGCAGGGCGCAGTGTTATCTTGCTGATATCTACTATGAGGGACGCGGAACGGACAAGGACCTTGTCACGGCAGTGTCGCTTTATCGGAAGGCACTGGATAACCGTCAGCTGTCACAAAACGGAGCTACCCGTCTGGCCGAGTGCTACGAGAATGGTCTTGCCGGTCTGCCCAAAGACAAAAAGATGGCTGAATCGCTCAGAAAACAGAAACATCAGGACAATCTCATCAATCTGCTTAAAAATATCAACTTTAACGATTGAACCCTTATATTTGAGATTTTTGTCTCGCATATATGATGCTATATTAAAAAATCCATAACAATTGGTAGTTCAACACTCATCAGATGTCTGCAAAAAATTGCAAACATGCTATCGATTTGGTCGAGGAATTGAAAAAGATGAGGAATGGGCTGATGGTTTGCTGCAAATGGCTGCCGGGTTAGGTGATTATAAAGCTAAAACTCTGCTTGATTTCCAAAACTAAAAACCGACATTATATTAAGCGCATTTATGGTTAAGTCTAATGATAAAGCAACACATGCCTTAAAAACCGGATTTAAGTTACAAAGTAAGGAACGAACGTATGAAATAGTTAAGGTTCTTGGTTCAGGGTCTTACGGTATAACTTATCTTGCTACTGCCAAAGTCTCTATCGGTAACATAACAACGACAATAAGATTTGCTATAAAAGAGCATTTTATGTCGGCTTCATGTTATCGTGGAGATGATGGAGCGACAGTACTAACTGTACCAACTGCAAAATCAGATGTTGCAGAATCCAGAGCAGATTTTATTACAGAGGCAAATAGACTTAAGAAATTATGCCTAAAATCAAGGAACATTGTTAGTGTTAACGAGACATTTGAGGCAAATGGGACTGCTTATTATGTTATGGAGTTCCTTGATGGAGGCAGTCCGTCAAAATGTCCGGAAGAAGAGGCTGTATCGATAGTTAAGCAAATAGCGGATGCTCTAAATGAAATTCATAAAGAGCATGTATTACATCTTGACCTTAAGCCAGATAATATTGTTCTTAAAACCAATGATAAGAATGAGACCTATCCTGTTTTGATTGACTTTGGATTATCCAAACATTTCGATACCAAGGGAAGACCTACAAGTAGTCTTAGTTCAAAAGGAGCATCTCCCGGTTATGCTCCTCAAGAGCAATATGCAGGTGTAATTGGATTTTCACCCAAGTACGACATATATGCTTTAGGTGCCGTTCTTTTTTACCTTTCTACGGGAAAGAATCCACCGGATGCGTTCAAGATTTCACCAAATCAACAAGAACTTAAGAAAGCGCTTACTGGGAACGTATCTCCTAACATTGAGAAAACTATTCTCAATGCTATGAAGCCGGCAGCTATGGAGCGTACATCCAGCATTAAACAGTTCAGCGATGACCTGATGGGTATTGATTTTATCCCAATCTTGAACATATCTTCTTCTGTGTTGGATTTTGATAAAGAGAAGGCTGAGCGAACAGTATCAATTGAATCAAATATCGGGTGGACTGTTTATGCAGATAACGAATGGTGTAAAGTCTCAAGATCTGATAATAACATCATTATTACTGTAAAAAGGAACAAAGAATCCGGTAGTCGCACTTGCGATGTGGTTGTTAATGGAACCTTATATCAAATATCACAAGTAATACGGATAAAACAGAAAGGAACAGGTACAGTAGTATTCTCCAAAGGTCCTACCCGGTGGGAGAAAAATCATAAAAAAGTATTCCAGGCTATTGGTGGTATAGCTTTAATATGTTTATTAATTGGATTGTTTTTATTCATTAAAACTAATCCAGAAAAAGAATCTAATAAACTCTCAGAAGCTATCGAAAGTAGAGATATTATTGCTTTGAAAAAATTTGCAGACAAAGACTCTGTTCGTGCATTTAGACCTTTAATACGAGCTTTGAGAAAAACTGATTTGGAACAAGCAAAATATTATGCAACAATATATGCAAGTATAGATTCTATTGGTTATCTCATTCCAATGGTTGAGATATTACTGAAAGAGGAAGATTATCAAAGTGCAAAATTATGTGTAGACAAGTATTTAATGACGTATCCTAATGATAGTTCAATAAAACTTCTTCAGGCAGACCTAGAAAATATTTTGCGTCAAGAAAATCAAATTATGGCACAAAGTAATGCCAATTCAGATGGGGAATCTCTATCTGATGAGCATGTGGAAATAATTAATGAATCGAAAGCCGAGACTAATGATGAGAAATTCGCTCGTGCTACAAATGATTTTAATCTCATGTTGTCTCTTGCAAAAGACAATTATGCCAAAGCATATTACCCTTTGGCAGAGATGTATTATAATAGGAAAAATCTTGACAACGCAAAGATTTGGGCTACAAAGGCTGTAAATGCTAACGTAAATCGTAAACAAGCTCAAAATCTTCTTTCTAAAATTGAGCCCCAAAATGAACCCTCAAATGACGATTTATTCGCTAAGGCAACCACATTGGAGGATTTTAGATTACTTGCGAACAAAGGTTACAAGAAGGCTTATGCACCATTGGCTGAACAATATCTTAAAAAGCGTGAATACGATAATGCCCATCAGTGGGCGGTAAAAGCTGGTAATGCCAAGGTCGGCCTTGATAAGGCCCGAAAAGTCATCGAAATTCTAAGTTCATACGGATATTACGATGGTGGCGAACATGGCGGGAAACCCAATTTTTAATACATAGTTTGTATTTATCAGAAGTTTTAAGTTAAGAGAAAAGCGAACATAATGAAGTATATTGTCTCATTATTAATGGTGTTTGTCGGATTAGCAAACTCCATTGCACAAAACATCAATTGGTCGCAAATGGCCAACACAACATGGCATTTACAAGGTGTCTATGATTCCAACGGTAATATTATACAACATTCAAATGAAGAGTTGATTTTCCATGATTGTAAGGTTAATTCAGAAGGAATTGCAAGTATCAATTTTACATGGGATAATCTCCCCATGGGAGGTAAAATCTCCGGAGGACAAATGAATGCCCGAAGAAATCAATTTGTAATATTTGATTTACCAGATGAAAAGAGTGCGGAGTATTTTTTAATTTCTGACTGGGATCGGGTATCTCAAAATATGACAATAGTGGACCAATGGGGATTAAAGCGTATTTTCAAATGCGACAAAACTATACCATTGGGTGCTGGATTTACAGCGGATCCCACACCATTTATTAAAGATGCCGATGAAATATTAAAACTTACAGATAAAGGTTGGGATTTCCTAGAGAAAGGGAATAACGATCAGGCCTACACAAATCTTTTGGAAGCTGCAAGGACTGGTGAGCCAAGAGCGAATGTTGGCCTGTATTACATGGGGGAAAATGGATTATTAAAACAATATAATGATACTGATCCTACCACATTCCTTTATAAGGCCGCCAATTCGTACAATGCGATGGCATTAGCGGAAGTTGGAATAATTCATAAAAGACACGCTAGGTGGGGTAAAGCATTTACTGCACTGCGTCTCTCAGCATCTAAAGGCTATAGATTTGCTCAGATTTTTCTTGGACGCTATATATATTGGGGACTTATGAACTTTTATCATGGGGAGACCGGACCGGTTGAAGCCGCTTCAATGATGCAAGCTGCCAGTGAAGGAGAGGATGGTGATCCGGAAGCCTTATTTTGGATGGGGGTATTTTATCATGAAGGATATGGGGTTGAGAAATCCTCAGTTCGCTCTCTGGATTGCTTCCGTCGTAGTGCAGAAAAAGGTTCTTGTAAAGCTCAATATTTCCTTGGAAATGCATATTATGATAAATCCAATAAATTAGGAGTAGATCAAGATTATACTAAGGCATTTAAATATTTGAATGACTTTGTAAATAATCAGAATGATTTTTGGAAAGAGTATGACAATAATGATAGCGAAGAAAGAGCTGCTTATGGGTTAGCATATCGGAACCTTTCGGCTATGTATCGATTTGGAAGAGGCTGCACCGCAAATTCAAAGAAAGCAGAAGAAATGACCCGCTTAGCCGAACAATATGGTAATCCGGAAGCTCAAAACATTCATAATTGGCTATTTGGCCCAAAGAATTAAGGTAATTAAAATTTTATAATAAACCTCATTAAACGGTACCACGGCAGTGAGACATCTGTATATAGTGATAATATATGGGCTCATCAGCTTCGTGATGACGGGGCAGACGAGCGATTCCGTGTTAGTTAAGTCAGGAAATGCATCATTTACTAACCTTAATGACATAGAATGTAAAAACATCAAAGATGTTAACAAAAGCCAGGATGTCAGGCAGAGAAAACAATATATTGAATTTAATTATTGTTGGAACTATAATGATTCAGCAACAATTGAAGAGTTGGAAAAGCTGGCAAAATGTGGAGACTCTAAGGCGATGTATGATTTAGGTGAAAGAATGATTTTTAATTCATGTAGCGATGACCGTAAATATCGAAAGGGTTTGCAATGGATTAAGCGAGCAGCACAGAATAAGTGTCCAAAAGCAATGTATTATCTAATCAGATACACCGGCACTGAGATAAATAAAGATTTTCGGATGAATCTTGCTAATGAGATATTGAATCACCCTAACAATGTGTATGAGCCAGATGTACTTTATGCTACGGCTCAAATATATCGTACTGGTATCCCATATTTCTCTTCTGAATATTGGTTTATAGATGAGAGTAGATATATAGATTGCTTAAAGTTAGCCGCAGATTTAGGATTACCTGAAGCTCAATATGAGTTATCTCAACTGTTGTGTTGGGGAGGTATACCATTCGAAAAAAATGGATGTTGGTATATTGATTCATATCCTATTAATATTGACATAAACAAATCATATGAATATTTCAAGAAGGCAGGAGGTGACGACGAAGAATATAACCTCTGGGCTCTTCGAGCGGTCATGGGCGGAGTTGAACCATCCGGGATTTTCAAGGTGTTTGAGGATGTTAATAAGTCTCTTGATATGTTTGAAGTTCTGTATGTTAATGGTTTTATTCCTGCTGGTGTTTCTTTAGCAGTCAGTACATATGGTACAGATTACAATAGGTCATTTAGAGTTTTGTCTTCATTAGCAGAGAATCACACTGAATTTATTGAGACAGAATCGCTTCCTGGTGTGTTATATCGTTATTTATCAGCATGTTATAGATTTGGAAGAGGATGTGAAATAGATCTAGGAAAAGCAGATTATTATTTAAGAAAATCTTCACAATTTGAGGATTATAAAGATCAACAAATTCTTTTAGATATCATTAAGGATGAACAAGAATAATATTCAAATGAGAATGAGATATTTTTTTACGTTTATGTTAAGCGCTCTCATTAGTTTCGGAGGAATGGGACAAACTATGGACGCTTTAATAAATAAGGCTAGAAGCGGGGTTGTCTCGGCACAGATGGAGTTAGCGCAAAGGTACGTAGAAGGTGACGATGTAGAACAAGATTTCAAGCAGGCTTTGTTTTGGTATGAAGAAGCTGCAAAAAAGAATAGTGTGGATGCAATGATCCAATGTGGAGAATTATTATGTCGAGACATAATACAAGACCCGCTTACTGACATGACACCTGATTACGTCAAAGGTATTCATTACTTAAAAGAAGCCGAAGTAAGAGGTAATGAACAGGCCAAAGCATTTCTGAAAAATATCATGGCAAGGGAAGAACTGGTTGAAGACGATTGCCCCTATGAGTATCTCCCTTGTTATGATGAGTTTAATAGGCATGATATTCTGACGCAAAACAGGAATATAATTTTTGAAGAATACAATAAGCAAAATCCTGTTGCGGCCTACTACTTAGCAGTATTATCGCACGTAGAAAAGGACTATGATAAAGCAATGGAATACTTAAATCAGATTGATTATATCTTAACAAGCACAGGCAAACTATACCCGGATTTCATAGCGTCAGAAGACGGGGACGATATTATATCCAGTACACTCAAAATCAAAGTAGCATCTTTACTTGGTTGGTGTTATGAACATGGTCAAGGAACTGTTCGTAATTACGAGAAGGCGGCTCACTACTATCTTGTTGATTATGACTACGATGAGAATGGAGTGGCGGGATTCCCTAAATTAAGAGGTGCCTTTTGTTATAAAAAGGCCGGGTTGATAGATAAATTTATTAATGAAGCCAATAAGGATATTTTGATTGCCTTCGAGGGAGGTGGAAGAGAAGCGTTTCGTAAAGTTCCATGTCTACAGTTTGAACTAGCCAGGATGTATGAGAATGGCGATGGTGTGATAAAAGACCCGAAAAAAGCGCTGGAAATATATGAATATATAGTTGACGGAAGAAATGATTCATATGGTATTCATACCCTAGTAATAGAACCATATATGCTTAATTCAGAAGAAGTCGCTAGAGCTGCGTATAAAGCGTCTCAAATGTATTCGTCTGGCATAGGTTGTAAACAAGACGATGATATGTCTGAACTTTATCTTGATATTGCTCTAAAATATGGAGATATTAATGCATGGCGCAAAAAAGGGATCTAAGTATTTCAAATATCAATTGCCAAGCCACAATATCTAATGAAATTGCAAAAGATGAAACATATAATCACATTAATTATAATTATAGGACTCACAGCATTTAGTAGCTTTGGGCAATATAATAAATCATTAGTCCAACAAGCGGAAAATGGTAAGGTATCTGCCCAACTTGAACTGGCTAAATGCTATCTCGAAGGGAATGGCATAGATCAGAGTCAATTAGAAGCGGTCAAATGGTATGAGTCAGCCGCTCAAAAAGGCAATGTCGAAGCAATGGTTGCATGTGGGGAGTTATATTGTGATGATTGGAATGTCGATTTGGAACCTGATTATGTGAAGGGAATCGAATGGTTACGTAAGGCAGCCGCTAAGGGCAATAAGAAAGCGATTGAGTACATTTCTAACTTTGATTCTTACATTAAACAAGAAGAGGCTGATGATTGTCCGTTTACTTGGCTTCCTTGCGACGAGGATTTTGATCGCCTTGAATTTTTGAAGGAGAAGCGGAATCTAATTGATAAGGAGTACCGGAATAACAATCCTATTGCGGCTTATTATTTATCTATAATTGCATACAATGATAAGGATTTTACGAAGGTTGTGAAATATCTGTCAGAAATTTATCCCTTAGTTATGGATGAAAATAATGATTATGAGGATATTTTTGAACAGGATGAATCCAATATACAGATAGGGGCAACCTTAGCCGCCAAAGTATTTTCTCTTTTAGGCTGGTGCTATGAACATGGACTTGGGGTTGACAAGGACTATATCAAAGCAGCTGATTATTATTTATCAGAATTTGATTACACGGCTTTCGGCATGTCAATGGTTCCTAGAGTTAGAGGCGTGTATTGCTATAAGAAGGCAAAACTCATTGATAAGTTTATTGATGAAGTAAATTCTCTCAAGATGGGGACTGGGATGTTCGGTACCGGCTATGTAACGTATTATGTGCCGTGGCTTCAAATCAAATTAGCAGAAATGTATATGGTTGGGGATGGTGTCTCTCCGAGCAAGAAAAAAGCATTAGAAATATATGAATCTATTGTAGATCAACGTAAGGACTTACTCGGCTTCCTATGGGGTTGGTATCCTGAGTTCAGATCATATTCAGATGTTGGAGCTGCTGCTTATAGAGCCTCATTAATGTATAAGAGAGGTGATGGCTGTAAGGCAGATGAAGAGATGGCAGACCTATATTTTCAAATAGCTTTAAAGTATGGCAATAGAAGTGCATGGTATGAAAGGCAGAATAAATAGGCTGTTTTGCATTGCAATAATAATTGGTTTGTGCTCATTGGCCACTCACTCTAAGGAAATTGCTAATCTACCCTTAGCAATTGAACAGGCATCAAATGGAAAAAGCTCTTATCAATCTGACTTAGTAAACTATTACTATAATACGTCAAAGAATTACGTCGAAGCGATCAAATGGTGTAAGATTTTGATTGAGAATCAAGGTGCGCGAGAATCCGAAAAGGAATATGCCAATCGCATATTAGGGTATTGCGCCTATGAAGGCACCGGTATGAGCAAGTCTACGGAAGAAGCTGTCAAATATTGGAAGCAAGGCGTTCGATTTAAAGGTGGTTCTTGTGCTTTGTCTTTAGCACGACTTTATGCAAAAGAAATGAAAGATTCTGTAGAGTCCATAAAATGGTATCAGAAGTCAGCTGAATTAAAAAATAAGACTGCTGCATATTTTCTTGCGCAATTATATGAATCAGGATATGTTTTGAAATCTGTTTTTAAATCTAATAAAAAAATATATTATCCCGACGTTAATATGGACATCGCTCAGTCTGCTAAGTACTATGAAATCTATATTGAGAATATGGGATATAGCTGGAGTGGTGTACCCACAAATTCCAAACTATTGTATAAGTTGGCCCAATGGTATTATACTGGAGAAGGAAGTTTAAATAAAAATTATACTAAAGCCTTTAATTTCTTCAATATGGCCATTGAAAGAAATGAGAGTAGTAGGGATGAATATAAACTAACTCAATTAGAAGAAGGCAATGCATTATGGTGTATCTCTGTCTGTTATAGATTTGGCAGAGGCGTTGAACAAGATGAACTTATAGCTCGACGATATGTAAAGAGAGCCGCCGAAAAAGGCAATGAAAATGCAATTGCTCTTCTGAATGAATAATATAGCTCAAAGTTTATTATAGAAGTTGTTTAAACTAATTTACGAATGTTAAAAATAGGTATATACACCATTCTTTTATTCACCTTTGCGGATCTTTTTGACTCGTCATTATTTTTCTTTTAAAGGAAACTCGTCGATTTTCAATTGGCTGCTTCCGCCCCTCTCATCGGTA
>JAAVFV010000044.1 GCA_014800525.1 Bacteroidales bacterium
AGCTGTTCCCTTTATACAGTCTTTTTGGTACAGATCTATATCAGGGAGAATCATACTACCGCTCAAATTTCTATAATCGAACGGACCTCTATGTTAAGATTCTGCGAAATAAATGGATGGAGCTTGAGGGACAGCTTAATTTTCATTTTGCCAAAGATGCATTCATGTTCAATCAACGTCTCATATTAAATATTCACTTGGGAAATATCTGATATTCAGATTGAATGGGTAATGATGCGAAATTTCTTCAAATTTTTTTGATAAATTATTTGTCAGTTTAAAGAAAAGTTTGTAACTTTGCATCGCAAATGAGGGAAACACCTGAGGTAAGCGACAAAAAGCTTGACAAAGGCTTCCTGAAAAGACCCTTTGCGAAAATAGCTCAGTTGGTAGAGCACGACCTTGCCAAGGTCGGGGTCGCGGGTTCGAGTCCCGTTTTTCGCTCGAATTCTCAGATTTATTTGTCTAGGTGGCGGAATTGGTAGACGCGCTACTTTGAGGGGGTAGTGGCCGTTTTGGCCGTGTGAGTTCGAGTCTCATCCTGGACACTTTAAGCCGGCTTTCTTAAGTCGGCTTTTTTTATTTAATCTTTATTTCCTCCTTCCGTATGGCAATCAGAGATCTTAATCTTGTGAAGAATAATCTTCTCTCCCCTTTTATTGCTACTTCCCTCAATATTCTCATCCTTTTCCTTTTGTATTCTTGCGCTCGTATTGAATATCTGGTCGAGAATTGGTCTTATTTCCATCAGAATATATCCGACGGTTCTATTCTAAAATTATTATGGGGGGGCATGGTATTCGATACCCCGGGAATTTTCTATTCCAATGCACTCTATATTTTTCTTATGCTGCTTCCATGCCATATAAAGGAGGAAACGAGGTGGTATAAGTTTTGTAAGTGGTTTTTTATTATTGTCAATTCCTTCCTCCTGGCAATCAACATCGCTGATTCTGTCTATTTCAGCTATACTCTTAAACGAACCACATGGAGCATATTCTCCGAATTTGGTAGCGAGTCTTTCATCAAGATCATACTCACGGAATTCATTCGACATTGGTACCTTATCCTTGTACTGGGATTTATGATCTGGACTATGTGGAAACTCTATATCCAACCTTCCACATCAGTCTCACGCTCTAATCTGATCCTTTATTATATTCTATCTTTCATTGCATTGGCTGTTGCTGCAGTCACTGTTATAGGAGGGATTCGCGGAGGTTTTATTCGCCATTGGTATTTCTATCTCATTGCTCTCCCCTTCATTTGGATTGGCTGGAGGTGCTGGAGAACCTCTCAAAACCCAGCTTTCCTTAAAAGAATAGGATTGGTAATGATGATCATTGCAGGATGTCTCATTTGCGTGGCCCCTATTGGGGGATGGAGACACCGGGATATCCGTCCGATCAATCTATCTAATGCAAATGCTTATGTGAGCCGTCCGGTGGAATCTGCTTTGGTATTGAACACCACATTCTCAATGTTGCGTTCTATAAGTAAGGATGCTTTTTCCGATCCCCATTATTTCGATGATAAAACTTTGCTTGATAAGATCTACTCCCCCATCCATTTCCCTAAGGATTCTCTTTACAATCATCATAATAAAAATCTTGTTGTTATAATAATAGAAAGCTTTGGAAGAGAATACATAGGAGGAATGAACCATGATATTCTAGGTGTGGAATATAAGGGCTTCACACCCTTTACTGATTCTCTCCTCAATCATTCTGTATGGTGGAAGTATTCGTATGATAATAGTCAAAAAAGCATAGATGGAATGCCTGCCGTATTGGCATCCATTCCCAAATTTGAACGTTCATTCATTTCAACTCCACAAGCCATGAATAAGATAAAGGGTATACCTGCCTTACTCACTGAAAAAGGATATTCCACAGCTTTCTTCCATGGCGCCCGCACGGGATCTATGGGTTTTAATGGGTTTGCACGCTCTATAGGATTTGAAAAATATTATGGACGTGAGGATTTTGAAAAAGATTCAAGATTCCATGGAGAGAATGATTTTGATGGTTATTGGGCTATCTGGGATGAGGAGTTTCTTCAATACTATGCCTTGAAAATGACTGAAATGAAACCTCCTTTCATGACTGCTATTTTTACAGCATCAAATCACCATCCATTTAATGTACCCGATCGGTATAAAGGGCATTTCCCGATGGGAACAATGAAAATCCATCAGACAGCAGGATATACCGACAATGCCTTGCGTCAGTTTTTCAATACAGCCGCAAAACAACCATGGTTTGAAAATACTATTTTTGTGATCACTAATGATCATACTAATATGAGGGCTTATGATGAATATAGAAGTGATATCGGTTCATTCTATGGTCCTATCATTATTTATGATCCGTCTGGAGTAATTCAACCTGGAGAAAGAATGGGGATAGCTCAGCAGATTGATATTATGCCTACCATGATGAACTATTTGGGGTATGATAAACCGTATATCGCTTTCGGAAATGATCTGTTTGATGGATCCGGTCAGTCCAGATGGGCTGTTAATCATATTAACGGGATCTACCAGTATATATCTGATGGCTATATTCTTCAGTTTGACGGTGCAAAATCAATCGGTCTATATGCAATAGATGATCATAAAATGAAGTCCAATCTGATTAATGATCCGTCCTTAAAGGATATAATTATAAAATCTGAAACTAAACTTAAGGGTGTGATTCAAAGTTATATGGATAGAATGCTTCAGGATAAGCTTGTCATAGACAATATTCATAAATAAATAAGTAAGTGTTCAAAATTAATTTATACTATATACGAGCTTATTTTGGAGGCGATTGGGGCGTGGAACAAAGAAGAATACTTCAGTATTCGACTGAGTGACAAGCCACAAGCGGCCCAATTGAAAATCGACGAGTTTCCTTTATAAGAAAACAATGACGAGTCAAAAGAAGCCGTAGATAGTATAAAAGATAATTTAATTACTTCGTATCGTTTAATTTTGAATACTTACTTATGAATAATCATTCTGAATACTGAAGCTTATCCTTAAGAAATAAAATTTCTAACCATAGATTTCTACAATGAAGGAGAATGACGATATAACTGTGAAGGAATATGAGTATCATCCTTGGCCTCCCTATATTCCTAATAATGCTAAAGTTCTTATAATGGGAACCTTCCCTCCTCAACCTAAGCGCTGGAGCATGAATTTCTATTACCCTAATCGAACCAATGATTTCTGGCGTATTATGGGTATTATATTCTATAATGATAAGAATGCATTATATGATGAATCCGGAAAAAATTTTGACATCGATAAAATAAAGAAACTATTAGATTCAAAAGGAATTGCCTTGAATGATACCGGCCATAAGATCCATAGGCAAATGGGTAATGCTTCCGATAAATATCTTGAGATTGTAGAGCCTGTGGATCTTAAGGCTCTATTAAAGCAAATGCCTGAATGTCGCGCAATTGCTACCACTGGTGAAAAGGCAGCTGGTGTAATTGCCGATCTCACTTCCACCGAAGCTCCTAAAATGGGAGAAAAGATTAAATGGACCGACACTATTTCAATATGGCGAATGCCCTCCACATCAAGGGCATACCCTGTAGCTCCTGAAAAGAAAGCTGAATTCTATGCAAAAATGTTTCGCGAGATAGGAATATTATAACCTACCTTCGTTTTTGAAGAGCGGAAAGCATTTTCTTTAATTCATTCCGAGTCTTAACGAGGGTCTCAATGATATCCACCCGTTTTGATATGTTCTTTCTATTGACACGCATTTGTTCTTTAGCGGCATCAATCTTAAGACCCTTCACCTTCAAGAGGTAATTAATCATTTTAAGGGTTTCTATATCGGCGGCTGTATAATAGCGGATATTGGTCAAACTCCGTCGAGGCGCACACTCCGGAAATTCGCGTTCCCAATAGCGCAATGCAGATGTGGGAATTCCCAGTAGTTCAGATACATCCTTTATCTTATAGTATTTCTTATCTAATTCATCCATTTTATAGTCTTTTCGTGGTCTTATATCCGGCCTGTAAGCGTTAGTCCATTACATAGCCGGCATTATCTGCCATTCTGATCATTTCGGAATATTCCTCGGGAGAAATGTCCATAAAATAATAATTCACCGGATTTTGAGGTTCATCTTTATATCTCACCTCATAATGAAGATGAGGCCCAATTGATTTTCCTGTAGATCCCACAAGACCAATTAACTCACCCCTCTTAACTTCCTGACCTGGTTTGACAAGAATTTCACTAAGATGGGCATATCTGGTCATATAATTATATCCATGCGAAATATCTATGCAGTTCCCATACCCCGAATGTCTGGATGCCTCCTCCACAGTTCCATCTGCAGTAGCAAACACCTGAGTTCCTATAGGCGCTGCGAAATCCAATCCCTCATGAAATTTCCCTGTGCCGTATATAGGATCTCTCCTGTACCCATAGCCGGAAGACATAGAATAATCCGATATACTTATAGGAAGGATTGAAGGAATATGTCGGAGTTTATCTTTCTGCGTTCCTACCTCCTCTTTGAGTTCGTCAAATGATAATGACTGAGCATAAATCTGTCGGTCAAACAAATCCATCTTCCGAGTCAACAATCCCACCAATTCAGAATCAGCCATCTTGCGTATTTGTCTATATTTCCTATCGTTATCCGCTCCGGCAAATCTCTGACCAAAACTCATTGGTTCCATCTGAAGCATCACCCTATAGAAGTTATCATCACGATTCCTGATATCTTCCATCACCTTCAATGAATTATCCAAGCGCCGATTCAATATATTATATTGACTTCTAAGCTGACGATTCTCTTTTCGTAATTCCTTTTCAGTCGGTGAATCAAAAGAATAAAGATATAGAATTGCTAATAGAGCACCGCACGCCACTATTGCTCCGGTGATTAACACACCTTTTAATAGTCTCTCTCCTATGGTTGGGAATTCTCTCTCGAAATCATTAGTTTCCGGATTAAATATATATTTGATGCGCTTTCTCATATTCCGGATAGCTTCATTACGATTTTTAGATGAGGAGTAAGAATGAATAAATATATCTGAAAGTAGCTCGCAGCAATTAATGAATACATAAAACTTAGAGATTTTTGAGGCGATTTTGGTGCGGAACGAAGGAGCATAGCGGGCTATGCGACTGAATGACAAGCCAAAAGCGTCCAAAAATATCAAGTTTTATGATTCATGTTTCCTTTTAATATTCAAGGCCAATACATTAATTAATTGATGTGAGCTACTTAATCCTATGATATGAATAATTGCAAATATAATTAAAATTCATTAATTTTGCAATTAATAGTCGGGTATCAAGGTACTCACTCGCCCGTGATTCTCCTTATCTTACCCGCAGTCTATTATTTATACAATATGTTGACTTCAAAAGAAATCAGAGAGTCTTTCAAAAGCTTTTTTAAAGGGAAAGGCCATAAAATTGTACCATCCGCTCCGATGGTTATAAAAGATGATCCCACATTGATGTTCACCAATGCGGGTATGAACCAGTTTAAAGATATTATCTTAGGAACTCGCCAGCCGGATTCCCGTCGAGTGGCTGATTCCCAAAAATGTCTGCGTGTATCGGGTAAACATAATGATCTGGAAGAGGTTGGCCATGACACTTACCATCATACCATGTTTGAGATGCTGGGCAACTGGAGTTTCGGCGATTATTTCAAACAGGAAGCCATTGACTGGGCCTGGGAATACCTCGTCGATGTTCTTAAGCTTGACCCGTCCCGACTTTATGCCACTGTCTTCGAAGGCTATGCTCCGGAAGGTCTTGAACGCGATAACGAAGCTGCCACTATATGGGAGAAACATCTTCCTGTATCGCACATTATAAATGGTAATCGGAAAGACAATTTCTGGGAAATGGGTGATACCGGACCATGTGGCCCCTGTTCCGAAATTCATATTGACCTCAGAAGTGATGAGGAGCGCAAGGCTGTAGATGGCGCAACCCTGGTGAATAAAGATAATCCCCAGGTGATTGAAATCTGGAACCTTGTCTTCATGCAGTATAATCGTATGGCCGACGGTCATCTCGAACCCCTCCCCCATAAAGTAATTGATACAGGAATGGGATTCGAGCGCCTCTGTATGGCATTACAGGGTAAGACTTCGAATTATGATACTGATGTCTTTACACCTCTTATCTCCACCATAAGCAATCTTTCAGGAAAAAAGTATGGTGAAGATAAGCAGGTCGATATTGCCATGAGAGTAGCTGCCGACCATGTCCGTACTATTGCTTTCTCAATTGCAGATTCTCAATTGCCTTCTAATGCTAAGGCCGGATATGTGATTCGTAGAATCCTGCGTCGTGCTGTCAGATATGTATATACATTCCTCGATCAGAAAGAGGCATTCCTTTATAAGCTCATCGATACTTTGGTGGATCAGATGGGAGACGCCTATCCCGAACTACCTGCTCAGAAAGATCTCATAAAGAAAGTGATAAAGGAGGAGGAGGAGTCATTTCTTCGTACCCTCGACAATGGTATTCACCTTCTCGATTCCTTTATCAAGAAAGCCAAAGAGGAGAATAAGACTCAACTTTCAGGTGCGGATGCATTCGTTCTCTATGATACATATGGATTCCCTCTTGATCTCACCGAGCTAATCCTGCGCGAACAAGGCATGTCGATTGATCTCGACGGCTTTAATGCTGAGATGAAGAAGCAGAAAGACCGCGCAAGAAATGCAGCTGCTAAGGAGACATCAGATTGGATCGAAGTAAATTCTGGTGAACAAAAGTTCGTCGGATACGACAAATCCGAGTGTGACACTAAGATTCTTAAATATCGTAAGGTAAAGCAGAAGAATCAGGAATACTATCAGATCGTTCTTGAGGATACTCCATTCTATGCTGAGATGGGTGGTCAGGTCGGTGATAAGGGCCGACTGTTTTCTCCCTCCGGAGAAGTGATTGAGATCTTTGATACCAAGAAAGAAAATAATCTTGGGGTCCACTTGACTAAATCTCTTCCCAAAGATCCAGAAGCCACTTTTAGAGCACAAATTGATCTTGAAGCCCGCGAAGCTACATCAGCTAACCATACGGCTACACACTTAATTCACGAAGCTCTACGCGAAGTTCTGGGTACACATGTAGAACAGAAAGGTTCTTTCGTTTCTCCTGAAGTTTTACGCTTTGACTTCTCTCATTTCCAGAAAGTCACTCCTGAAGAACTTCGTAAAGTGGAACACTTGGTCAATTCGCGCATCCGTAAGGCAATACAGTTGGAGGAAGCTCGTGAACTTCCAATATCTGAAGCAAAGGAAATGGGTGCGATGGCCCTTTTTGGAGAAAAGTATGGAGATAAGGTCCGTGTTGTAAAATATGGTTCCTCTGTTGAACTCTGCGGTGGTACCCACGTTGCCAACACTGGAAATATCGGTATGATACGTATCATCTCGGAGAGCTCAATTGCTGCAGGAATCCGACGTATTGAAGCTATTTCCGGTGCACGTGTTGAGCGAATGCTCGACGAACTTCAGGATACATCCAAAGAAATTCTATCCATCCTCGGCGGATCCTCTGATATCAAAACCGCAGTGAGGAAAGCAATAGATGAGAATGCCGACTTACGTCATCAGGTGGATGAATTCATGGCAGAGAGAATTGCAAATCTTAGTAATAGACTGATTAGCGAGGCTTCAGAGATTAATGGTATTAAGGTCATCACCCTCACAGGAACCCGTCTTCCCGATGTAGTAAAGAATGTGGCCTTCACTATCCGTAAGGAATCTCCTGTCTCTACCGTCTTCATCGGCGCTACCGAGTCTGAAAATAAGCCATTACTAACGGTCATGATATCAGATGATCTTGTCAAGACCGGTCTGAACGCATCATCAGTTGTTCGCGAAGCCGCAAAATCAATCAAAGGTGGCGGAGGTGGTCAACCTTTCTTCGCTCAGGCAGGTGGTAAGAATAAAGACGGATTGTCTGAGGCTCTCGATAAAATTAAAGAGACACTCGGAGTTAAATAAAATTCTACGGTCTTACAATAATAATAAAACCGCTGATCTTTTCAGCGGTTTTTATTATTCCCTACTATCTGAAATTATGGCGCGCCATTTGTTATATCTAGAGGCTAATGTACTCTGTTGATAGTTCGGGCATATTAGACTATTCCACGGCTATCATCTCAAGAGTATAATGTAATAGAAAATGATGGAGAAACAGAATATTAGTATAAAAGGAGCAAGAGTGAATAATCTAAAGAATATTTCACTTGATATTCCTCTGAATAAATTTATTGTCGTTACGGGAGTTAGCGGATCTGGAAAGTCGTCACTGGCTTTTGATACTCTATATGCCGAAGGTCAACGTAGATATGTAGAGAGTCTTTCAGCATATGCCCGTCAATTTTTAGGTCGTATGTCAAAGCCGGAATGCGACTATATAAAAGGCCTCCCCCCGGCAATTGCCATAGAACAGAAAGTTAACACCCGTAATCCCCGAAGTACAGTTGGTACGGCCACCGAAATATATGATTATATGCGTATGCTCTATGCTCGAATCGGGCATACCATATCTCCTGTTTCCGGCCAAGAAGTGAAACAGCATTCAATCGATGATATTGTCAAAAGTATTCAGGAGCTCCCTATCAATAGTCGCATTGCCGTATTGATAGATATTCATATTCCTGAAGGACGTACACCGATAGAGCAACTCTCGATCTATCTTAAAGAGGGTTACACTCGTGTAGAAAAGGATGGAGAGTTTATAGACATAACCGATCTTCTGGCTGATCCTTCATTTGTTGAAAAGAAATTTCCGGATAGTCAACTCCCCTATAGATTAATGATCGATCGATTGACTGTATCAGAAGATAAAGATGAAATCTCACGGCTAACAGATTCTATTGAAACCGCATACTTTGAGGGACATGATGAATGTATAATTAAAATATGGGGTGAAAACGGGATTAGGGAACAGACATATTCCAAAAAATTTCATGCTGATGGGATAGATTTCCGGATTCCTTCCGATCTCATGTTTAATTTCAATAATCCATATGGAGCATGCACCGAATGTGAAGGTTTTGGAAAGGTATTAAGTATCAGTGAAGAGCTGGTAGTCCCCAATAAGACACTGTCCGTCTATCAAGATGCAATCCGATGTTGGAATGGTGACAAGATGAGTGAATGGAAGAAAAAATTTATCCGTTATGCTTCCAAATCCAATTTTCCAATCCATACTCCGTATAAGGATCTCACTCCCCAACAAATTGATTATCTTTGGAATGGAGATGGTAAATGGGAGGGAATCAATGGTTTCTTTGTATGGCTCGACTCTAATCAGGATAAGATGCAATATCGCGTCTTGAAAGCACGATATCGTGGTAAAACCACATGTCCTGTATGTCACGGAGCACGGCTAAAACCGGATGTTGAATATGTAAAAATAGGCGGTCGTAGCATCACAGAATTAGTGAGGATGCCCATTACTGAATTGAGTGCCTTTTTTTCTACTCTTCAACTTTCGGATACTGACATCGCCATATCCAAGAGATTGATGCTTGAAATCACTCAAAGACTCCGGTTTATGGAAGAGGTCGGCCTGGGATATCTCACCCTTGATCGCCTCTCCTCCACTCTATCCGGTGGCGAAAGCCAACGTATCAATCTTGCCACTTCATTAGGTAGCTCCTTGGTTGGCTCTCTCTATATATTGGATGAGCCGAGTATCGGCCTTCATTCCCGTGATACAGACAGGCTTATTAAAGTATTGAGAAGCTTGCAACAGATTGGAAATACTGTGGTCGTTGTCGAACATGATGAAGATATCATGCTTGCCGCTGACGAACTCATTGATATTGGTCCCGATGCCGGACGTCTTGGAGGTGAAGTCGTTTTCCAGGGAAATGTTTCTAAAATGCTTCAGGGAGGAGATTCCAATGGTTCATATACTGTAGATTATCTGCGTGGTACCAGAAAAATTGACTATTCTCCCATTAGACGTCCATGGAAGCAATATCTTGAGGTGGTGGGTGCATCTGAAAATAATCTTAAAAATATAGATGTAAAATTCCCACTCGGTGTAATGACTGTTGTCTCCGGAGTAAGTGGCTCTGGTAAATCCACCCTTGTAAGAGATATTCTGTATAAATCATTACTACGATCCCTTGGAGAGGCAACAGATGTTCCCGGTACACATCTCGATCTTCGTGGAGACATTCGAACTGTTAAGAGTGTGGAATTTGTCGATCAGAATCCGATTGGAACTTCCTCACGTTCCAATCCTGCTACATATCTTAAAGCCTTTGATGAAATCCGAAAACTATTTTCTGATCAGCAACTATCAAAACAAATGGGATTCACTCCTGCATATTTCTCCTTTAATACTGATGGAGGTAGATGCGAGGAATGCAAGGGAGAGGGTATCATCACGATTCCCATGCAGTTTATGGCTGATATTGAAATCCCTTGTGAGGCATGTCATGGTAAGAGATTCAAACAGGAAGTGTTGGATGTCGAATATCGAGGAAAGAATATCTTTGATTTTCTTGATATGACCGTGAATCAAGCCATCGAATTTCTTGAAGAATCAAATGGCTCTCAGGAAAAAAAGATTATAAAGCGTCTCCGTCCATTGCAGGATGTGGGATTGGGATATATCAAACTTGGGCAATCCTCCTCCACTCTCTCCGGAGGTGAAAATCAACGTGTCAAACTGGCTTATTATCTTTCTATGGATAAGTCTGATCATACTTTATTCATTTTCGATGAGCCAACTACAGGACTCCATTTTCATGACATCTCGACATTGCTTAAGTCACTGAATAGATTAGTGGATAAGGGAAATTCTGTACTAATTATCGAACACAACATGGATGTGATCAAATCGGCTGACTGGGTTATTGATATTGGACCGGAAGGTGGAGATGGCGGTGGAGAAGTTGTCGTAGCCGGTACCCCCGAGGATGTCGCTGACTGTCAAGACTCATATACCGGAAAATTCCTGGCACAAAAATTAACTCAAACCGACTCCAAAATATAATTCCCCCTCAACAGCTATTTTTTAATGAAAATATTCAGATTATTCATACTTCTGATAATAATTTCAAGTGGAGTTATATCCTGTTCAAAAGCTCCTCTTGATAAGGAACGTCTTGAAGCTCAGAATATGTATCCGAGGTTGATTTCTTCGCTTTCCAGATCAGTTGATAGTCTAAATATGGCTCAAGATTCAGCCACCGTTTTGTCCTTGACTGATAAGTTATCCATGGATCTGACCCATATATATTATGACTATTCAGCGGATGCGGCTCTAAAACTAACGGAGGCTGAGAACGATAGTATCACCGATCTCACCCTCCGTATAATCACTCTAAAGGATAGTCTTCTATTTAGATTCGCTCATCCAATTCTTGAGACTGATTCTATATCGACAGATTCAATACCTCTCACCGAGACCACTGCTCTATCCTCAAAAAGATAACATCCGCGATTAATCATATTGATGTTATGGAATTTGCCTTATCTCAATTTCAACATAGTCCCCGGTTCCGGAATCTTAGTTTCCATTATAAAATTTAACTGACATAGTCTATAAAGAGGGACACCTGTCTTTTGAGATATCTTCTGCATTGTATCCCCTATCCGAACAACATATGTAGATCGGTCTGACCTGATTGGTTGGACCGATTTTCCATGTTGAGCATATTGTATGTTACTATTATCGTACGTGGGCACTGAAGGATATGATCCGTTTGAGAAGTCGAATATAGTGGTTGGATCCACCGCAACTCCGAATAACCGTGTCTCAAAATGAAGATGTGGACCGGTGGAATTTCCTGTATTACCACTCAATGCTATTGGTGCATAGGCTGCGACCCGTTGACCATGTGTAACAAGCGGTGAACTCAGATGAGCATACCGCGTTTCCATTCCATCATCGTGTTTCACAATCACATATTTCCCGTAGCCGTTCCCATCGTAACTGATTTTATCCACTACACCAGCAGCCATTACTCGCACAGTATCCCCCACGCACATTGCAATATCAATCCCCTTATGCATGCGCTTGAATCGTGCTCTATAACCAAATGATGATGTGATTCTCCCGCGGTTTACCGCCTGAAATGAAACATTGGCATATGTGGTTGGTCTATAATAACTACCTCGATTAAGTTTTGCACGGTTACTATCCCAACTCCCGGAGTCATAGAATCCGGTATTTCCATATGCCTTCGTTATCATTCTCATCACTCCCGATATAGAAGATGCATCCGATCTACTTAGCGTGGGATTGGTAACATTAGCTAACACTGAAAAGACATCCTGATTAGAAGACTGGTTCCCCATCATCATATCAAGAACTCCGGCCATTGAAGCTTCGGAAGATGCCATCTCAGAATTTCGAGATTTTTGGTAGGATGCTGATGTTGGACTTTGTAGTGATGAGATGAGATCACCAAATATATCGTCCTCCCGATCTTGTCCAAAGACCGGGAGGATAATATATAGGATTGATAATATTATAAACGAACTTTTCAGAAGATTCATACTCCTATAGTTTTATGAGAGTCTAAGTGATAATCCCTACTCTGTGATACTGGGATCATTTTGAGCTTTTGCGGTATTATCCTTGTGACTCTGGACCATTGGTTGTACAAACAACACCCAGGCGGCACACGATATGAAAGCCAGAAATGTGAACCCAATTAAGATCAACACTTTCCGGGGCTTACTCGGTCTAATCGGAACAGTAGCTGGAGTGATAATCGTGTAGACTGGTGTCGTTTCTTGAATCTTAGCCTGCGCTTTCTGCACCTGCTGTGCCGTCTGATTATAGAGATTAAAAGCTAAGGTTGCCTCATTTTCAAGCCGGTCTCTCACTGTCTGTGCTGATCTGAACACAATTCCCTGATTATGATCAAGATAGTTGGCATACCTTTGCTGAGCCTCATAATAATTCTGCTTTGCCTCATCATTAAGTTTATTGGCATACTCCAGATCCCGGCGCGCTTTATTGGTTCGATATTCAGTGATATATTCTTTCAGACGATTAACCACTGTATCAGCTAATACCGCTGCCACCAATGGATCCTGCATTGTAACATCAATACTTATAACTGAGGTTTTAGTGTCAACCGAGGCAGAGATTCTACCCTTAAGCACAGATACTAAGTTGTTTTCCTCTTTTGTTAGCTGAAAATTATCCAGCTTGTGTTGCTTATCTGTCTCTTCATCTTTTGATCCAAATAAGCCGAGAACTTTACCCGGCAGCCCGGTAATTACCGACCACCAAGGTGAAGATATATCCTCAGTCATGTATTCCTGTAGAGGAATTGCTGCGGAACCTTCTTTAGTCTTTACAGGTACATTGAAGAGTCCTGTCATAAAAGGGACAGAACTCACCACATCCGGATAAAGCATCGGATAGACAGCATCAGCGCCACTTGCGGAATTACCTCCTAAACCTGCAATTGATGCCAATGCCCCCAGCCCACCAGTCGATTTCGAATCATTTGACTCAGGCGCAAGTTTCACCGAAACCGAATATTCCTTAGGAATGCTGAACGCTATTATTAGTCCGATCACAGCGCCACAAACACTCCAGATCATCAATTTCTTTCGACTCCTCCAAAGAGTAATAGCCATCTCAAGAAGATCTATCTCCTTTTCCTCCTCATGAGGAGTATTATTTTGGTTTGTCTCAGCCATAATTATTATCTCTTGAAAATATTGGTGATTGTTGCCGCAAGAGCTGCTACAGATGAGAAACTTGTTGCCAATGCCATTACACGGGTCCAGTCTGTTCCACTATTAACGGGCTTAGACGGGATGATGATTGTACATCCAGGTTCGATTGGTGTATTTTTCTTTGCCTTGGCTACTGTGCCGTTCATATATACTATAAACGCCTTATTTTTCTTAGCCTGATCACCATACCCTCCGGCATTATCCACATAATATTGGATCTTCTGTCCGGGTTCATAGAGAACAGCATTAGGATAAAGCACATCACCGGCTATTCGCACCACACTCTGTTCCTCCGGCACAAATAACTGATCTCCTGGCTGCAGAACTACATCATAATGTGATCCCGGATTTGCTAATGCCTTAGCTAAATCGATACCCACATTATATGAAGACGCCACATCAATTTTACTAAGCGCGATAGAATCTCCCTTCTCACTATCCTGATTCATCATTGCAAGACGTAAAGTCTCCCTGCGGGCAGTTATCTCATCATCAGTCAACCTCCGGGTCAGGTGCGCTCCTTTTATATATGCCCCTTCAAGAATTCCTCCTGCACGCTTTATTACATTTGACAATCGCTCATTGCGTGATTCCAAAACATATTCACCCGCAAAGAGTAGCTCACCATTAAGTGTTACTGATCGCTGGGCGCTATATCCCGGACTATTGCGGACTGTCACCATATCATAAGGCTCGAGTTTAAATCCACGATCCATTCCTACTCCAAGCCCATTCTCTACTTTAATTGTATAGATTTCAGCTAATCTCTGTGTTTGAGTTGTTGCAGTAGGATCTACAATTCGACGGGCGATATCGACATTTACTGTCGAAGCACCCATTAATAAACCACCTGCCTGAAGTATGAGATCCTCCACCGTCATATTATCGGCATATGGGAACGTACCCGGTCGAGCTACAGAGCCACGGATGGTTAATTCGCCACGCTCCTTAATCTCATGTTGACTCGACACTACAATCACATCATTTCTTTTCAGATTTATATCAGCCTGCCGGCCTTCAAGTATGGCGCCAAGATCTATCGGTATAATCTCAAGTTCTAGATTAGGACCTTCCCGATAAATCAAGACACGGTCAAGATATGCATCCTCAGTTACTCCATCTGCCTTTCTTACCAGATCACCTACTGTGACAACATCATTACCTATTGCAAACATACCCGGTCGATATGCAGCACCTTTCAATTCCACTCTATTTGAGTATCGGTCAAGAATCGTCCCTACTGTGATGACATCTCCATCCTGCAACTGATAGCTGGTGAAATCACCGCGATCAATATTATACAATTGATTTTCCGTGCCGGCCTGTCGAGAAAGCCGTACCATGCCGTTATATGCATCTCCTGTAAAACCGCCGGCATAATCCAGAATTGACTTAATGGTCTCATTCGGCTTGATTTCATAATACATCGGTCGTTTTACATTTCCATCGATGCTGACAAGCTTTTCATATGGAGGGACAATAATAACATCTCCTTCCTGAAGGCGGATATTACCTTTGGTCTTACCATTGAAGAGATAATCATAAATATCCACTCCTGCAACCTTCTTGCCGTTACGTAGGACCTGAATGTTACGTAACGTACCTATATCATTAATACCTCCGGCACGATATAATGCATGGAATACGGATGAGAACGGCGACATCCGGAAGGTACCAGGTGTCGCAACCTCTCCAAGAATGTCCACCTGAATGCTCCTTACCTGTCCGAGAGTAACCTGAATATCAGTTTCAGCATCATTCATTCCGGCATATTTACGTGAGAACGCATTTTTAATGTGCTTGTTCGCATCATTAATAGTCATCCCGTTTAAATATACGGGGCCAATCTGAGATATCATGATACTCCCCTCCGGAGATATAGTCTGACGCAGATGATCCTCTGACGTACCCCAGATATCTATTACCACCTCATCACCGGGGCCAAGACGATAGTTCTGAGGCGTGGCCAGGTTATCACTGGGTTCAAATGTCAATGATCGGGCATTAAACACATCATGGCCATAGATCTGACGTTTTGATACTTTTCCATCATTTCCTTCATCAATCTTACGATCAATCTCAATCATGGCATCTGCCGATACATCGTTGGATGCATCATGGCGACGTTCTCTTCGTTGTGCTCCTACACTCTGGTTAGTGACCTCAGCTTCACTATTATTCTGGGTCTCGAGTTGGGCCTTTATTCTTTGGGCCTGCTCGGGAGTCACACCCTGGGCCATCAGTTCTTGACCGATCTGCTGATTGGATTTACCTGCAGCCGTTTGTTGTTTGATGTAGTTTATTACCTGCTGATCTGTTAAGGCAAATGCCATTAATGAGAAGCTCATAAAGACCGACAGATAAACATGTCTCATCTTCATAGTTGGTCGTATTGTAAGTTGGTTAACCCGCTAAGGATATTATATGGATTCTTTAATCATAATGATTATAACCATGGAAAGGGGGCTGGCACAACCATCCTTTGACCCACGGCATATTTCACAAAATTACAAAAAATATTGACCTTATCCAAAGCTGATCCTCCTATAATCAGTTAATTTGCATGTTTTTAAGTTATGTTATGTAATTCAATTTAAGTAGATTTACAACAAGGGGTTAAATAGTCCTGCAATTTTTATACATTTTCAGCCGTTCAATATTTGTAATATGCATATTATTATATCTATTCTTAAAATTATCTTCTCCAAAAGATTAACTCAAACTATTATCTTCGAGCTCTAACATTACTACATTTCGCCCATGAGAATTCTCCATACAGCCGATCTGCACATCGGTCAGATATTATACCAGTATTATGATAGAGGAGATGAGCACCATCATTTCTTTGAGCAGTTAAAAGAATGGTTGGTTAAATATCGTCCGGATGCTCTTGTGGTATCGGGAGATATTTTTGATATTTCTCAACCATCAGCTGCATCCTGGCATTTCTTCACACGTTCTTTTGTTGACCTCAGGAAGGCAGCTCCAGACACAACATTTATCATTATTGCAGGAAATCATGATTCTGCGTCTCGTCTCCAGGCTCATAGTGAAGTTTGGGCCTTAAACGACACCTTTATTATTGGTACTCCACCTCCTTTAAATAAGGATTCCACCACTGGATGGGAAGATCAGTTTATTATCCGATTAAATTCCGGATTCATAATCGCTCTTCCATTTATACTTTCGAACAGGACTGATAGTATATGTCGGCTGCAGGAAATTGTCGCAAAGGAAAATATTGATAATAAACCGGTCATTATAATCGGTCACATGAATATATCCGGATCGGACATCACAGGACATGATAGAGAAGTGGGCAATGTAAAGCCGGTGAATCTATCCGACTTAGGTGATGGGTATGATTATCTTGCTTTAGGACATATTCATAGACCTCAGACTTTAGGCCATCCTGAAGATTGTTTCGCTGAAACTATATCTTACTCCTCCCCTGTTATCAGATATTCCGGGAGTGCACTTCATGTTAGTTGTGATGAGACTTATCCCCATTCCGTTTCCCTGGTGGAGATTAATGCTCACAAAGGAGATGTAACAATACAACAACTCCATATTGATCAATTACGTAAATTCTACACTCTCCCCTCCTCAGATGATTCATTCCAGTCAGAAAAGGACATTGAGAAAAGTCTGAAGAAATTCATTAAATCTCATGATAATTGTTATCTCCGTTTTAGAATTTCTTCCAGGGTTTCTCTTACTTCAGATTTTAATACCAAAATTTATCGCATTCTTGAAGAATCCGGTAAAGATATCAGATACAATCCTAAAATAGTCTGGGAGGGAGAGAATAAACCTGACGGTCTTCCCTCTGAAGAAATAAAGGTGGAATATACTGTGGAGGATTTCTCTCAGATGCAAAATCCTCTGGAACTTCTGATAGAGGATGAATCTATTCTTCCAAATTTCAGTCGTGAGAAGTTAGCCGATTTATTTGCAGAAATAGAAGATGAGCTCCGATCGGATAATATATAATGCTTTATCATAGATAGTATTATGAAACTCAAATATCTTACCATTAAAAATATTGCCTCCATAGAGTCAGCGGAAATCGATTTTGAAGATGGGCTTTCCTCATTGAGTGATAATGAGCCTTCCTCACTCTTCCTTATTACTGGAGATACAGGAACAGGTAAAACTATTATTCTGGATTGTATTTCAATGGCACTATATGGTACCACTCCTCGCGTTAAGGGTGTTTCAAATCCAAAATTAAATGCTTATGTAGATTCAGAAAACCGCGAGATATCAGTTGCCAATATTTCCCAATATACGCGGCTTGGGATTTCTTCTAAGGATAAATGTTACACTGAATTAACCTTCGAAGGGAATGATGGGAGAAACTACAAATCAAGATTTTCCTTGGGCTTCACCTCTCATAAGAATTATCGTAAACCTGAATGGACTATTACAGTTGATAAAGAAAACATAATAACGGGGAAAGATGATATAAAGCTATTGATTCACAAAGCAGTAGGTCTTACCTACGAGCAGTTTTGTAGAATGGCAATGCTTGCTCAGGGTCAGTTTGCATCTTTTTTAACTGGTGAGAAAGCTGAGAGAGAGAGGATTCTTGAACAATTGACCAATACTGCACACTTCTCGAGGTATGGATTAGCTATCGAACGTATTTATAAGCGTGTAAAAGAGGAATGGCATACTGCATTCGCCTCTATTAATACATTGACCTCAAGTCTCTTATCTGAAGACAGACTCTCCACATTGAAACGTGAAGTGGTGGATGATGAGCGCCGCCAAAATCTCCTTATTTTACAATTGAAAAAAGTAGATAAAATCCTTGAAACATGGACGCTTCTTAATTCCACCCGCACAAAGATTAAGGATTTGAAATCTTTGATCAGTAATATAGATTCTGAAATCATATCCAAAGATATTCCTTCTAAAGAAGGCATAATTTCCCTTTGGGACCGCACCTCAGATGAAAGAGCTGCATTCAAAGATCGTCAAATGGCAATGTCGATCATCAACGATGCTGATAATGAATTAAGTGAATTGCTTACCAACATTATTCCTCTTTTAAATCAATATCAAGCTATAGAAGGTGAAATCCGCAATAATAAGGATAAGATAAGGGAATTAAAAGAGTGGATTGCGGATCGAGCCGATTATGCAATGATCCACGATAAGGTTCCCGTTATTTGCTCTGGATTAGATTCATATTCTAACGAATTAGCCAACCGGGATGTTGCGGAGAAAAAACTTAATGAGGAAAAATTATTTTCATGTGGTTTAAAAAAGACGCTTGATAAGTCATTACTTCTCCTTAACAAGAAGAAGAAAAATATTGATTCTATCAATAAGAGTGTTGAGTATCTCCATACTCAAATCAGTAAGCTCCAACTTTCTAAGGTTACGAGATTACTATCTTTCAATGCCAATCGGATTGCTGGATTAGGCGATTCGAAAGATAAACTCACATCTCTCAAAGAGCAATATCGAGATTTCAAACATGTAATCAAGGAATTGGAAGAAATATATTTAGAGTATGAAAAATTAACTAACCAATCACGTGAGCTCAAAGTAAAAGTAGGACGCTTAAAGATAGAAGCTGACAAATCGATAGAACGATATAATACCATGCACCTGAGTCTTTCCGATAATTGGGATGAACTAAGAGCCACTCTATATAATACTGATGCTGATTATTGTCCATTATGTGGGCAGGAAATGAATTGGGGTCAGAATAGAATACATAATGAGGTCTTCACCAGGATTCTAAATCCATTAGAAAAGGATAAGGATAGAACTCTGGCTGAATATGAAAATAAGAAAAAAGAATTAGATGATCTTAATAGTAATTTAGCCTCTCTTCAAGCATCTTTAAAAGCCAAGCAGGAAGTAAGAGAATCTATTAGGGAAAGAGCCGGATTAGTATACCGTCAGATCTTAAACAGACTCCCGATATCTGCCTTAACATCTCCCGATATTCTTACGGAAAAGGATTTTGATAATATAGTAGAAGATATTGCATACCTTATTGAGAATAAGTTAGAGAAAGAACTAAGAAGAGAGTCTCGTCTTAATAGAATTTTCAACGAGGTACATGAGTTGCAAAAGCAACTGGCCTCAATTCTTCCAACACAAAAAGAGTTACAGGAGAGTGTGAGGAATGCTGAGTCTGCCTATAACTTAGCTCAAAAGAATTATGATAATAATTCATATGTAATAAGACAATGTGAGAAAGAGATATCCGGCTTAAACGTCCGCATAAATGATTTAATTCTAAATTTAGATGTTTCTCTGATTGTGATCGCTCCAGAGTGGAAAGTAAATCCTCTGAAAACTAAAGAGATTCTCTCGCTTCAGGCATCGGAATATTCTGAAGTCCTCCTTAAAATTGATCGGTTGTCACATCTGACCGAGATAGCAAAAGGAATAATGGAATCAATGAATAGAAATAAAGAGGAGATCTTTACTATTTTAGGACACTGGCCCACTCCGATAAATATTCCTGAACTTGCTTCGGGTCCTATTAAGGATTTTGCTTTATCAACGGAAGCTCTATATAAAATCAATGATTCATGGAATGATGCAAGAGCTTTAATTTCAGGAATATCATCAAGACGAAGAGATGCTGAATTATCTTTTAGAAAAACTGATTTGATTCTGAAGGAATACTACAGTGAATCCGGATTATCTGATGAGCATCTTGCAGATTTATCAGCAAAGGAACTTTCAATTCCATCTCTTAGAGACGAAATCACGCAGATTAAAACTTCCAGGCATTCTACACTCGAGAGCCTACGTAGTGCTGAATCTTTAGAGAAAGAATTAGTATCCTATCTTGAAGTTCATCAATCCGAATACGATTTCGATGTCCTATCTTCTTCCGATAAGATTGAGGATTACAAAAAATTGATTTCTGATGAAGAGAAACAATTACTCGAACAATTAGGATCAAAGAGACAGATGATAAAGAATCATGAGGGGATCTATACTGAGATTCAATTTAAAAAGAAGCAGCTGAATCTTTTAAGTGAAAGAAAAGATGAGTGGGACCTACTGAATAAACACTTAGGGGGTACTAAATTTCGAACATTAGTACAGTCGCGTATACTCCGTCCGCTTCTTAAAAATGCCAATAGGTATCTTGAAAGAATTACGGATCATTTTGTTTTGACATGTTCCCCTGACAATGAGCAATTATCCATTCTTGTATTGGATAAATATAATAAGAATCAGGTAAGAAGCGCCACAGTTCTTTCAGGTGGAGAGCGATTTATGATATCGTTAGCTTTATCTTTGGCCCTGTCATCGATGAATAGACCGGATATGAATGTCGACATTCTTTTCATCGATGAAGGTTTTGGAACACTCGATTCCAAGAGTCTAACTTCAGTAATGGATACTCTACGACGTTTACCTGAAATTGCAGGTCAAAACGGACGTAGAGTTGGTGTGATTTCACACCGCGAAGAACTCGCAGATCAGATTGACACTCAGATTCAGGTTAAAAGGTGTGGAGAAGGACGAAGTCGAGTTGAAATAATCAAACAATAAATATTAAATGTCCGATGAATTTATAAATTCATCGGACATTTAATATTTATTATTGCTAAGTAAGTTTTCAAAATTAATTTATACTATATACGAGATTATTTTGGAGGCGATTGGGGCGCGGAACGAAGGAGAATACTTCAGTATTCGACTGAGTGACAAGCCACAAGCGGCCCAAAAGAAGCCGTAGATAGTATAAAAGATAATCCTCTTACTTGGTATCGTTTAATTTTGAATACTTACTTAAGTTCATTTAACGTTATATCGCGGATTATCTATCGCTTATTTACGTCTATAGGCATTCTTCTTAAATTCCTTTTTAGCCTTCTCCAGTTGCTTCCTGAATGCTTTATTGGAATGAAGTATGGATACGATTCCGGCTCCTGCAATTCTTCCTGCGTCAACATCACTTTGCCAATGCGCACCGACAATCACGCGAGACTGTCCATAATCCACTCCTCTCTTAAGAATCTGGGTTGCTCTTTCAGGATTGATCTCCGCCAAAATTAGCGCTGTGGCCCAACCAATAGATGTATGGCCTGATGGATAGGAACCATTCTTACGAAGTCCTTCTTCATGACTTGGAGTCGCAGAGGGCTCATTGAGCATCATGAACGGTCGCGGACGCATATAATGGTCCTTCGCTTCTCTCGTGGCTAAATCTCCGGCATCTTCCTGCATCACATATATCAGACGATACAGTTCAGGAGATATTTCCTTTGTGATGGGGACTCCGAATGCTTCTCCAAAAGCATCGTTTGCCCAGTCGGAATTCCGGTCAAGATTAGCATCCATTATTGCCTTCCTACCTCTTTCGGTTTCTCGGAGACTCTTTCCCCATAAATATTGTTCCTTATCATATCCAAATCTTGCAGATGCCGTATCCGGAACATTCATGAGAATTGTAAGCGAACTCGGGGCTTCTTTTTCAAGTAACCAGTAATGCTCCGGCTCCGTGGAGTGATCTCTGCTATATCCCTGAAGTATACTGAGTGAAAATATTCCTGAGACTATGATTTTGTACAAGAATCTATTCATACCTATACAATTAAATAAATTAAGGCTGTAAATTATCCAGAGACTCTATATCAGCCTTGAGAGTATTTTCATCAAGATGATAATTCTGCAGATTTCCGGCAAGATACTGATCATACGCAGCCATATCCACCAGGCCATGACCGGAAAGATTAAATAAAATCACCTTTTCTTCGCCGGTTTCTTTACATTTAAGCGCCTCTCTGATAGTGGCAGCAATGGCATGACATGATTCCGGAGCTGGGATAATACCCTCTGTCTTTGCAAAGAGACATCCGGCTTCAAAACTTTCCAGTTGCTCAATATCCACTGCTTCCATAAGACCATCCTTCAACAGCTGACTTACAATCACCCCGGCTCCGTGATAGCGGAGTCCCCCGGCATGAATATTGGCCGGCTTAAAGTTATGTCCGAGAGTGAACATTGGCAATAATGGAGTATATCCTGCCTCATCTCCAAAATCATACTTGAATTCGCCTCTTGTTAGTTTTGGACAACTTGCCGGCTCTGCGGCTATAAAACGTGTATGACTCTTCCCATTCTCGCCTTTGATTCTATGACGCATGAATGGGAAAGCGAGGCCTCCAAAATTGCTGCCCCCTCCAAAACAAGCAATCACAATATCAGGATATTCACCAGCCATCTCCATCTGTTTCTCAGCTTCAAGACCAATTACGGTCTGGTGGAGCGAGACATGGTTAAGCACCGATCCAAGACAATACTTACAGTTTGGAGTTGTAGTCGCAAGCTCCACAGCTTCCGATATGGCTGTTCCCAATGACCCCTGATTATTGGGATCATTTGTCAGTATATCCTTTCCTGCCCGCGTTGACATGGAAGGAGATGGAGTGACCTGAGCACCAAATGTCTGCATGATGCTTCGACGATAAGGCTTCTGCTCATAAGAAATCTTCACCTGATATACCGCAATATTCAAGCCGAACATACTTCCTGCATATGATAATGAAGCTCCCCACTGACCGGCTCCGGTCTCTGTGGTCACATTAGAGACTCCCTCAGTCATGCAATAATATGCTTGAGGAATTGCAGAGTTCAATTTATGGGATCCCATCGGAGACACGCTCTCATTCTTAAAATAAATATGAGCCGGAGTTCCCAATGCTTTCTCAAGCGCATAGGCACGCACAAGAGGTGTGGATCTATAATATTTATATTTCTCTCTCACCTCCTCCGGAATATCTATCCAGGCATCAGTCTGATTCAATTCCTGATCCGCACATTCTTTGGCGAACAAGGGATAGAGATCTTCCGGAGTAAGCGGTTTCTTTGTGGCAGGATGAACCGGAGGCAATGGCTTGGTCACCATGTCTGCCTGAATATTATACCATTGATTCGGAATCTCTTCCTCATTTAGGAAGTAACGTTTTCTTTGTTTGCTCATCTTTTGTATTCTTTGTCTATGAAAATCATGATGTAAAGCTTCATACAATTATTTCTTGGTGAAATCAGAAGTTAAGAGAGACCCCAATTGAGCCTGTCCAGGAATGAAGACTATAATCAGCCGTAAACTTCTGAGTCTGTCCCAGAATATTGGTATATTCATATGAGGCATTTTTCTCTCCACAACCGGCAACATACATTCCCGCTACATTAATACCTAAACATGGTAGCGGACGGAAAGTAAGACCTAATGTCGGTTCGATTTTGGTCATTCCCGGTGTCTCAGGATTATAGAATTCCTTGTCTACAGGTGTAAAATCCACCATAAGGCCCCCTCGGAGATCAAGTCTCTTGGTGACTTTCCACTCCACGCCCCCTCTTACAAGCCATGAATTATGATAATTTTTAGGAAGATGCTGATCAAATTGAGGAGCACCGGCAAAACTGATATCCAGGCTCTTATATGCATTCCAGAAAGTGAGCTGAGCCTCCAGATCCGCAGTGACCTTGTTATTATGCCAAGATCCTCCAAAGCCTAATGTAGCGGGTAACGGCATCTCAGCAGAGAAATCAGTTCTTGAGATTTCACCTACTGCTCCTCCTAAAATAGCTTGGATCCGGGGATCGGAAGTTCCGTATTCAATTTCGGTCTGTCCTGCTTTTACTTTCATCATCATCTTTGAGCGATAATTCACTCCAAGAGTGATACTTCTTGTTAGATCATACATCACTCCCAGATTCACTCCGCATGCAATGTTCGACTTTCCATTCAATTTTGCTGAGACAGGAGTAATATCGGGAGTCGGATATCCTAACCCCATTGTCCCTAACATTGCATTGAGTTCGTGCCCTCCAATTAGCCCTTTATGAAGGTCAACGGATCCCCACGTAATATTGAGTCCCGCCCCTATTGAAAGACCCGGAATAATTTTCCATGCAAGTGTGGGTTGAACGGTAAAGGTCTGAAGACTCACTCTTTGGGACAGTGTGGCTCCCGGCCAGTTATCAGTCCAATCTATCGAGCTGCCATAGGGCGTATAGACGCTAATTCCACCCTTAAGATATGGGAAGATATCAAATGCCCCAAAAACACTGAAGGGGGTTGATGCCTTGCAATCCGTGGTATACTTTTTACCATCTATCCTGGCAGTGGCTGTCGGCATAATTGCGTTGAAAGATGCTGAAAGATCAATCTTATTATCCATGAATGCCATGCCGGCCGGATTGAAAAATTGACTTTCTGCCCCAAGTTTCATGGCTATTCCGGTATGACCCATACCCAATTGGCGTGTACTGAGGGTATTGACTTGATAACCCTCTGCCATCATTATACATGGAAACAAACCTAAAGCGGATAATACCGCCATCCCTTTAATCGAAAAATTCATAAGACATGACATTAGGAGAATGTTACGAGGAGGTTATGATTGTTTTCTTGGGCAAATATACGGAATATTATTTATATACAAAAATAAAACGTAAATATACCATTATATTTACGTTTTATTTAATAAATATCAAACCTATATCCAACTATTATACGTACTATAAAAATTGTCCTGAATATCCTACTCCTAATGATACCATCGGGCCTCTTTTGCAATTAGCTTCAAATCTCTGACTGAAGTCTGCTTTAATCACCACATTATCTATTGGGAAGTAGTTAATTCCAACTGTCAATTTCTGAGCTTTTCCCCAGTCATATCCCAAGACCGATGATGGGTCTCGATAGGATAATATTAAAGAAGTCTTATCAATTTCTGTATATGGCTGCCAATAATCATAACGTCCAAACACATACAGTTTCTGTTCCTTAACATCCGGGAATAGATTGAAGACATTATATCCCCCTTCTAATCCCACGGAGACTGCATTCTTAAAGCCGCTGTATTTATCTGAGAAATTTGATTCAGAATGAGTAGTAACTGTACTTTTAGAATATCGTCCCCATGTAGTATTCCCCCTTACTACAAGCCCATAGTTATCATAAAGGAAATCAAATGATAAAACTCCTATGTTTCCTTTTACTTCTGAATTAATTCCATTACCATATTCTAACCGGGTATTACTGCTTAATCCCCAATACCCGGATGCTGTAAGTCTCAAACCAGCAATCGAAGTATTATCCAGTCGACCTGTAATTGCAAAATCTCGCCCTTTGGCAACACTCAATAATTCTCCATCCTTATCAGTATATACGATATTAGATTTTGAAAATAGAGAGGTGTTTAATCCGGGTAACACCATAAAATCATAGGACCAGGGGCCCTTCTCTCCAAAAAATGAGACTCCCGTCTGATGCCATTCACAAGGAAGTATCTCATCTTCACCCTCAGGTCTATTCACAGTAAAAAACTCTAAAGGATCATCGTGAGCATTCATCTCTCCTACGGGAAGCGTGAAATATCCCACTCTAAATCCAGCTGCTATACTTAACTGCTTTTGTATCCAAAACTGATCAATCCCTACTTTGTTAAGATTTTCAAATTGAATGTCAGTCTCTATGCCCCATCCTTTGCCGAGATTAACTTCAAGCATAAGCACGATTCGAGGTATATCGAATGAATAATGAGATGGAGCATCTTCAATATCAGATTCTCCAACATAAGATCTTACAGAGCTAAAGTCATAATTGAACGTTCCTTCTCCAAATCCTCCAAGATTAATCCGCGAGAGGACATCAAGCTTTTCCCTAATCGTGTCAAACTCCTCTACTGTAACAAATTTAGGAACAGCATGAGCCACTGCAGTTAATGTAAGAAAGAGTGAGATAACAAATAAAGTAACGCGTTTCATATGGATATTATAGATTTGCAAAATTAGCCTAACTGCCTCGCACATCGAAATAATATCCATCCCCAGAAATTAGTATTTATAGCCCCTCCGGCATCCCTATTTAAGAATGAAAGCGGGGCTATAATAAATTGTAGGTATATTTAAAATTATTAGTGTCCGCTAAAATTTTCTGAGTGGTTTAAGAATTAGGGCTGATTCCATTTGCAGGAGTCAGCCCTATTGGTTATTTTAGGTTCACCACAAACTTAATAACAACCATGGGCAAA
>JAAVFV010000045.1 GCA_014800525.1 Bacteroidales bacterium
AAATCCCCTCACACGAAGTTCATTGTAGATAATATTCTCCATCATGTGCGTCTTTTCGAGCTGACGAAAATTCAGTCTTGCATTGCGCAGACCAAGATCTACAAAATAATATTTATAGGGTGTATCAATATACTTTTTTCCCTTGATGTCATATCGTAGTGATTTCTCAACAAGAAATGAATCACAGATGTAGTCAAGATAATTCTTTATGGTCTTATCAGAGAGTTTTACTTTCTTTTCACTTTGGAATGTGTTAGCAAGCTTACTCGGATTAGTCAGGCAGCCGATATTTGACGAAATAACATCAAGCAAAATTTCCAATTCCTCATCATGCTTTACATTATATCGTTCCTTTATATCAGTGATATAGGTTTCTGCAAATAATGCTTTGAGATATTCAGTCTTTCGTTCTTCTGACTTATATTCCAATACCTGAGGTAATCCACCATAAGTCATAAACTCCTCAAAAGCCAGTTCCATACCCTTATCGGTTGCGGACATGAATTCCCTGAAATTTAATGGGAATACCTTAATCTCTTCACCTCGCCCTCGAAAGGTGGTTATAACGTCCTTAGACAGGAATCGTGCGTTACTGCCCGTAACGTAAACATCGGCATTCTTAATTTTCAGATAACTGTTGAGCACATCTTCAAACTCGTCAACCAACTGAATCTCATCAATGAGAATATAATACATCTCCTTATCTATCATTTTGGAATCAATAAACTCCAATAGATTGTCAGGATTACGGAGAGACTTATTTCTGCGGTTCTCCAAATCTATTTTAATGATATGTTCAGATGATACACCCTCTGCCTCCAGCCAGTCGGCAAACAAATCGAACAGAAGGAAAGATTTACCACTTCGGCGTACGCCGGTGATAATCTTTATCATTCCGTTATGACGGCTTTCTACAACCTTGTCAAGATATATTTTTCTTTCTATTCTCATAATATTCCGAATAAATGTCATTTGTGACGCTTTTTCGGAATACGAAGTTAGTCATAAATTTTATTCAGACCAAATAATCGGGAGTATTTTCTCTTCACCCATCTTAAAGGCCTATTCTGCATATGAACATGTTATTTCAAGCGAAATTATTTTGCCCGGCATTAACATTTTTTGTGGGTTGGGGTCTAAACAAAATGAATAATGATGAGTCTTATAGGAAAGCAACATCAAATTCCATGATTAAAGAAACTATACTGACTATCGCCTTCTCCGGAGCAATTGTGGCAGCAATCCACGCTACCGACATTAAAGGTAGAATCACCGATTCTGAGGGAAGTCCACTTCCCGGCGTTACCGTGAAGATGGCTCAATTACCGGATTCCATTATAAAAAAGCTTGCAGTCACCGATGCCGACGGCATCTATTCTATACCTGATGTAATCCCCGGAAATTATTCTTTATCCTTCTCATTGATCGGAATGGGTACGGAACATCTCAATGTCTCCATCCCCGATACCATTTCGGAAATTGATTTAGGAAAAACAATCCTTAATGAAGAGGCCACCCTATTGAAGGAGTTTGTCGTTACTGAGACTAAAGCCGCGGTGGTAGCCCGCCAGGATACTCTGGAATATAATGCCGGTTCTTTCAAGACACATCCCAATGCCACAGTGGAGGATTTACTCAAAAAACTCCCAGGTGTGGAGGTATCTTCCGATGGAACTATCCAGTCGAATGGTAAAAGCATTACAAAGGTATTGGTGAATGGAAAGGAATTCTTTGGCGATGACACCCAGATGGCAACCAAGAATCTTCCATCCGAACTCGTCGACAAGGTGCAGGTGATCGATCGCAAAAGCGACTTCGCACGTCTCACCGGTGTGGACGATGGAGAGGAAGAGACCGTGATTAATCTCACCGTGAAGAAGACTTTGGAAAACGGTTGGCTCGGAACTATTTCCGCCGGATATGGCACGGATAAGAGATATGAAGGGGCATTCAACGTTTCCACTTTCCGGGGAACGAATCAGATTTCTATCGTGGGAGGAGCCAACAATATCAATAATCTCGGTTTCTCAGATATGGGTAGAGGAAGATTCATGAGTATGGGACAAGAGGGGGGAATCACATCATCCCAACGGATTGGAGCTAACTTCAATCTTGGAAAATCAGAAGAATTCAGGGTAGGAGGAAATGTATTCTATACTCATTCCCAGCGAAACGCCACATCATTCACTGACCGTCAATATCTTTTCCCCGACTCCACCAGCAACCAGAGAGAAAACTCCCTTACCACCGATAAAGGACACAATCTCCGGGCAGACCTTAGGATGCAATGGAAAATCGATGACCATAATACGATCGATTTCCGTCCGCAGTTCTCTTTCAATTCCCGCCAGGCATCGATGTTTGACACCGATACTCTTTTCGCCGGAGATCCATCACACTCTATGGTGAATCTAAACGAGACTAAGAAATTCAATCATGGTAACAGCTATAACTTATCAGGAGACCTGATATTTAACCATACCTTCGCTTCGCGACCCGGTAGAGCTTTCAGCGCCCAATTCAAATACGAATTTGGGAATACCCGTCAGAACACCACCTCCTGGAACGATATTGAATATTATCTCAATGATACAGATTCGATTCTATATCGTTTCGCCGATAATGATCAGACCAATCAATCCCTGATGGGACGGTTCACCTGGACCGAACCGCTGGGAAATGTGGAACACGGAAACTTTCTGCAGTTCTCTTATAAATTGCAATATCGATTCAGCGATGCGGATAGATATACCTATAATCTGCCGCTGCCTGACGATGCCGAAAACTTCCGGATTGAGGATCTTTCATCAGCACCGACAGGTGTGGAGCCCGATGTGGATCTTTCCAATAGATTCCGAAATCGTTTTATGAATCAGGAGCTAAGAATCGGGTATAAGAAAGTGACTAAGGATTATAATCTTGAAGCCGGCATCGTGGCAGCTCCGTCAATGAGTAAAAGCACCGACCTGATTAAGCCGGAAAGGAATGTTCCGGCCCACTGGGTGTGGAATCTCGCTCCGTATTTCAATATGCGGTATCGCTTTTCAAAATCGAGTTCATTAAGGGTAAACTATCGTGCCAATACTTCCGCTCCCTCTTTGAGTCAGCTTCAGCCTGTCACTGATGTTTCCGACCCCATGAATATCGTAAGCGGAAATCCGGATCTGAAACCTACCTTCACGCAGTCGGTCGGTGCCCAGTATCATAATTATAAGAGCGATTCCCAGCAGTCGTTAATGGCTATGCTCCGCGGCTCGTATTCAACAAATACAATCGTCTCGCGCACTGTGTCTGATCCTCAGACCGGCGTGAGATACACTGAATATACCAATGCGAGCGGCAATCTTTCCGTGATGGGAGGAATTATGATTAATCAGCCATTCCGAAACCGCAAATGGAGATATTCCGTAAGAATGGATGGAGGGTTCAATAGTATGGCGGGATATATTAATGGAGATTTCAATCGGTCGGGTAACCTGAGGCTTTCCCCTCGTCCCGGAATTACGTTCACCCACGATGTATTCCAGATGAGCCTGAATCCTTCATATACCTTCAATATGGCCACCAATACTCTCGCCCGTCAGGCCAATCAGTATACCCATACCTACGGATTCAACGCAGACGCTTCCCTGTATCTTCCCTTCGGCCTGAATGTCTCGACCGACCTGACATTTGATAAATCCACCGGATATTCCCGCGGATTCAATACAGCCTCCTGGTTATGGAACGCCCAGATTTCATATAGCGTGCTGAAGGATAAGAGTCTGACCTTCTCTGTGAGAGCTTACGATCTCTTAGGCCAGAAACGTAACATCAGCCGATCGGTGAGTGCGAGCCAGATCACTGACAGTCGCTACAATGATCTTACCCGTTATGTGATGTTCGGAATCAGCTGGAATTTCAATACCGTAAAGAAGCAGACTTCCCGTACCCCCGGTGAGGATCCCGACCGTTTCCCTGGGCCTCCTCCCGGTGAAGAAGGCAATCGTGAGCGGCGCCCCCGGATGGGAGGAGATAATCCCCCCGCCGGCCCACCTCACCACCGCTCTTTCTAACCCCAATGATTCAGGCCCGATCCAGTTCACCCCTTTTTAAAGTAAGTAAAGGGAACATTCAGAGAATTTTCCGATATTGACCTTACAATAAAAGGTAAAGGGATAGAAAGATCTGACATCTATTCTATTCTTGAGCGGATTGATGATCTTTACCTTCCCTATGAAGTGGATCTCTCCATATATGATGAGCTCGATTATGCTCCCCTGATTGAGGAGATCGACCGATATGGCATCTTTATCCACTGAATCTCTCTCCTCCGACTCACCCCCTTTCAAATATATTTTTCTATAGCTATTGTAAAGGTTAGACTGGATATATCTTTATCCGCTTCAACTATGATATTCAAAGTGGTAATATTCCATTATAGTATATATTTCTGCGAAGTTAGCTAAAATCCTTGATTAGAAGGGCACACTTTCAGAATTATTTAGTAACTTTGCACTTGAAAATAGAGCCAAAGAGTCGGCTCATACATCTGAAAAGGTGTTATTTGAATTATCCTCTTTTAGTAAATTCTCGCAAAATTCACTGATAGATAGGAAGATAAGCACAGATAACACCTACATCGGTAGCATATACCTACCCCTCAAAGGGTATCTATATAGCTTCTCGGTGTGGGTTCACTGTTCTATCCACTATCTAAGGCAAATGCGAGAAGCCTACTAAAAGGGATATGCAGAGTACAATCCCACACCTTTTCTATAACTAATAGTAAAAGGTTTCATCGGGATTGTGAGCCGCAAAACACAAAGCAATGAAAAAAATGCTTTTAATGGCTGGGCTGCTTGTATGCTCTCTTGCAGCTTTCGCCACGGAATCAGCACAGTACGGTGATTCCAAACTGCTCGCACAGGGCTACAGTTATGAACAAGTGGTAAGAGCCTACTATGTAAATGGTGGAAGGCTTGAAATGCTCAAAATTAAAATCGCTGGGGGTAAAGTAGTACAGTATGCCGTTGGTAAGTACAATGGTAGGGATGACTGGCGTTCCGCTGGTAACTCTGATATTCTCCGTACAAACTACCAGTATGATGGAGAATTAGCTAGAGAGTTTGAGAACAAGGCTTACATTCAAATCTCAGTAGGTAATATACTAACAATCTACTTCTAACCTGCAGA
>JAAVFV010000046.1 GCA_014800525.1 Bacteroidales bacterium
CCAGGGAATGGCATGAGTGCAAGAGTAAATTGGAAAGGATATTGTTTTTGATAAAGAATATAGATAAGATGGATAAGAATTCGATAGCATATAAAGAGGGAGGCTATGAGGATCTGTTCAATTCTGCGGAGAGTGTGAATGTCGTGGGAGAGGATATGGTGCTCTACAGCCAATCGTTGGCTGCCCTCCGTGAGGTGCAGGCGGGTCTTGACTTCCGATATGAAGAAGGCAGAGAGGAAGGCAGAGAGGAAGGCAGAGAGGAAGGTATTAGATTAGGTATGGAGAAGGGAATGGAAGAAGGCATTGAAAAAGTTGCCCGTAAAATGAAGACAGCCGGAATGGATCCGGGTTCCATCTCGGAACTCACTGGTCTTTCTCCGGAAAGAATAAAAGAAATTTAACAGATTTTATGGGTTAGAAGGGGAATTGAATGAAATGAAAAGAGGCCCGGACACTTATGTTCGGGCCTCTCGTGTATGGCATCAGGAGATGGATCAGAAGGGGAAGTTCATGCCGAAGTTGACACTGGCATTCGAGGAGAGGGGAACACCCTGCTTGGCCAGCTTTCCGAGCGTGTGGTCCATACCCAGGAAGAGATTGAATCCCTTGGTGTGGAAATTGAGCATCCAGCCGAAGTCGGCACCGAATGTGCCCGCACCCAGATTGATGTCGGCTGAGAAGCATTTCACCGGAGCCACATTAGCCGAGAATCTCACATGCGAGCTTGAATAGCGACCGTAGATACGGGTAGAGCTCAACACCCCGAAATGGAGCTTACGATAGAGCGGGAACTCATAATCGACACCGAAATTCATTGTGGCGGCAAGGCCATTGGTGTGGGAACCCTGTTCGCCCATATCACGGAGCTGATAGAGCTTTGAAAGATTATCCTTCATATTGTCGAGCTCATTTGAGAATGAATTCGAGGCATCCCCATCCACATTGAAGGTATAGGCATCGGTGTTGATGGTCTGGGTGCCTTCGGTGGAAGCCCACTGAGTCTTACCCCAGGCAATGAAACCCATATCGAGCAGAGCCGCAGAGAATTTGAAATCGTTCCACTTATAAGTGGCACCCAAATCCAGAGCCATACCGAAACCATTGATAGAGAAATTATCGATATTACCACCCGATACGTACTCATAGGGGAGCATGCCTGAATTACCCTTGGGATCGTAGGTCTTATGGTCGAAACGGAACCCCCCGATGGAAGCGTAGATATTTCCGCGAGTACGTGCTATCCACGCATCCTGACCAAGAGTGAGGTCGGCCTCGTCGAGCTGGAAATCAATTCCGCCAACACCGATGAGGAATTTCAGAGCCGCACCCACACGCAGACCGGGCACTTGCTTGATATCACGTGAATGATTGAGCGCAATCTGACCATAAGCAGCCGTACGAGCACTCATATGCTTGATCTCATAAGTCTTATTCTGAACTCCCTCTTTAGCCAGTTCAAAGAAAGCGCCCGGCACGGCAGCATCAGCATTGGCAATTGCTGAGATAGTGACTGTGTTATAACCACCCCAGGCCTTCCATCCTCCGGAGAGGATATTGATCTGGTTGTGGGTTCCGATACGATTCTTATCGTGGATGTGCTTCATTACTTCAGAAGAACTGATGTTGGGATTTGTGAACAGAGAAGTGCGCCCATCCACATTGTAGAGCACATCCTTCAGATGAAGATTACCCTGAAACCCGATGTTTAGATTACCCAGAGCAGGCATCGCCACGAAATTATCCTCATTATCCATGGCGGGGTTCATCTGATAACGATAGGTGTATCCATCAAGGAAATACCCCGAATAGGTGTGTTGCTGAGCCAGCATTGCGGGAGCTGCGGCAAGGCAGACAGCCCCCAGAATCAGTCTATATATTGATTTCATTGTGATAGATCGGATTAGAAGTCAGTGGTATAACTGCCCGACACTTTAGCGCGGACTTTCTTGAGAGTGATCGACTGGTCGGGAGAGAGGGTTGTGGTGGAAGCTGACTTCACCACAGCGCGGATACGTACGCCATCGAGATTGCGGATCGGATTCTCCTTCGAGGGAGTGATCACCACTTCAAGAGCCTCATCCTTAGCGTTAGCCGCAATCTGACCCGGAGTGATTACGATTCCCTCATATTCGTTGCCGAATTTATCGAACGGCACCACAGATACGGTGGCTCCGAGCGGGAGATCACTTGTGGCGAGCGCAGAGACAGTGAGGGAGGTGATAGTGATTTTATCCACATCCTCGTCGCTCCAGCCATCCTCAGTGGTGGAATACACAATCACCGAGGCATTGTCGCCGTCGGCCAAAGCAAGGGGAGCAAAGAATTCATATGAACCCTCCACCTTCCGGAGCTCCACACCTAAGGGGAAACCGCTTACAGTCTGGCTGGGCACACCGGGCTCGATAAGGCTGATATCGATAGAATAGGGGAGGCCTGCGCCGGCAAGCACATTTGAGAGCGACTTATAGCCTACGTGTGTGAGATTTGCCGCATACTCGGGGAGGGGAGTGGCAGGCATGGAGGGAGAGAGCACCACATTGTAAGGACCATCACCATGATTATGGCCGATCAGAATCTGCTGACCCGCATCGAGATTGAAGGTGCTGCTTTCATCCGTACGATGGGAGGTGAGCTCGATACCGGAAGTGATGTTAAGCTTCTCTGTTGCAAGAGGGTTATTGAGAGAAAGATAGATCTGAGGATTCACCAGGCGGATATCAGTCTCATCACCGGCTAGGAAATCCGGGATATCAGAAAGATCCACGGGATCAATATTGAGATCATCACCGCTGAGACTATATTCGATACGGCCATCGATGGCGGTGGCATTAAGGTCGCCTACTGTAGTGGTGACATCGAATGTGATCGACTGCGGACGGTCGGATGGGCCGGGGTTTTCGGTTGTGGTCTGAAGGACGCCGCTCAACACATCAATCTCCGACGCATAAGCCAGAGAATGATCTTTCAGCTGCGAACCTGCCTGGGAAAGGTTGATAGCGGTAGCGGTCAGATTTATATCAGCATGATTGCCAGAGAAAGGAAGGTCGGTCACTTCCAGCAGACCTGATACGGGATTATATTTGAAGTTGGAGGGGAGGTTTGAGATGGTAAGACCCTTGAGGAAGTCGACATTGAGGGTCTCAAACTTCATGGAAGTATTCGCGCCAAGACCGGAAGCCTGAAAATGGATATTAATCACCATCGGCACCACATCGAGAGCAGTGACCTCGAGGATGGCCTCATCAATATCCTCTGCCAGATACGACACGGTCTGAGGAGTAAAGCTCGAGAAAGAATAGAAGTCAGACACGGCAGTGCGGGTAGAGGCCTGAGACATTGCAAAAATGGCCTGAGAGGATTCCACCGCAGGAGCCGGGGCAGAGAAATCGCTGATGAAGATAGGATCGGAAGAGATGGTGCCGGATTCCGTTACAGCATAGATCTTCCTGCCGTCAAGCTCTACGATTTTGATTTTTGAATCATCATCGATTTCGATGATATCATCGAGACGGATGGAATCGAGATTCACAGGCAGAACAAGATCCTGAACTTTGAGCTCGCTGGTGGTGTCGATGTCGCTGAGGTCGTAATTATTGTCGATACAACCTGTGAACAGACAAACCACACCTGCAGGCAAAGCCGCGCGAAGTAAAAATCTATTCATTTAGATAAGACGTTAAGCTCTCCTGATAATGAAGGAGAAAAGTGAATAAATCATATAAAATTCCAGAGTATGGAGGTGCGAAAGATAGATCGCAAAACAAGTCAAAAGTCCCCAACCTTGGAACTTAATTGCAAAATTAATATAATTTTAACATCATTCAAAAGGAATAAAGAAAATGGGTGAATTGGATTAATAAGGAATAAAAATTATTATAGGAATACTACTTTGCTTGCCAATCGATGTAAAGGAGTGAAAGAGAGAAGAGTAAAAATTTTTAAGAGTTTTTTTTGATTTGAACCAAAAATTTAATTAACTTTGCGAATGCCGTGAAGAGCGGGGCAAGGGTCTGCCCTTCCTGTTTGCCTTCCATGAACTACTCATTCAGCCAATTTACCTACGAAAGAAAACATCGGGAGAGGATTCCCGGTGATTCTAAAATAACTAACATGAAAAGATCTACAATCCTCTCGACTTTACTGGGAGCTTTGGCTTTGGCCGTGCCTCAAGTTGAAGCGCAGAATGTTGCGGTCAAGACTAACCTGATCTACGATGCCCTGGCGAATATCAACCTTGGTATCGAAGGCAAGCTTGCTCCGCGCTGGACAATTGATGTCAATGGCAATTTCAACGACTGGACATTCTCCGGCGGTAAGCGCTGGAAACACTGGATGGCCCAACCCGAAATCCGTTATTGGTTTTGTGAGGCCATGCATGGCAATTTCATTGGTCTCGAACTCCACGGAGGCCAGTATAACATCGGAAAGGTAAATACTAACTTCGATTTCTTAGGAACGAACTTCAAGAATCTTAAGGATACACGCTATCAGGGATGGTATGCCGGTGCGGGTATCACCTACGGTCATGCCTGGATGCTTGCCAAACACTGGAATATAGAGGCAGAGCTCGGCATCGGCTGGAGCTACACACGTTTTGACCGTTATCCTTGTGCCAGTTGCGGCTCAAAGATCGAGGATAATGCCGTTCACAATTATTTCGGCCTCACCAAGGCGGCTCTAAACTTAGTATATATCTTCTAATCCGGACACTGACCCATGATGAAACGTATATTTCTGATGGCAGCCTTATCCGCTGCCGCAGCAACGATGTCGGCCCGTATGCCGCAAGCTTCCGATGTGGTGATCCGCGACATCAAGGCCGCCCATACCGGCTCCAATCTCGACCTTTCTTTTATTCTCGATTTCCAGAAGATGCCCACCGTCACCAATATAGAAACACGCCTCACTCCTGTGGTGAAATCCGCCTCAGATTCCGTGGTGCTTCCCAGCATCACTCTCGCCGGTCGCAATCGTCTGATTCAGGCTGAGCGTCTCGGAATAATCGACAACCCCGGAAATACATATTATAAATCAGGCAAAATTGCCGAGCTTCCATATGAGGCTGCTCCTGCCTGGGAACCCTGGATGGAAAACGCCACAATTGATCTTATATTGGAGAATGTGGGCTGCTGCCAGAGCCGTCGCACTATCGCCGACCGTGGCCTGGCCCGTCTCGATATGGGAGAGCGTCGCTTTGATGTGCCGATGGAATATATCACGCCCGTAGAGGAACGCGTAAAGATGCGTAACGCCAAGGGCGAGGCGTATATTGACTTCGTGGTAAACAAGACCGATATCCGTCCCGATTATCGTAACAACCCTGTGGAGCTCGCAAAGATCCGTGCCACAATCGACTCCATCAAGAGCGATCCCGATACCAAGATCACTAAACTCACCATCACCGGTTACGCATCTCCTGAAGGTTCGTATGCCAACAATGAGCGTCTGGCAAAGGGCCGTACTGAAGCTTTGGCTGAATATGTGCGCCGTCTCTTCACATTCCCCAAGGATCTGATGAAGACCTCCTGGGTGGCTGAGGACTGGGCCGGTCTGCGCACAAGAGTGGAGAACAGCAATCTTCCGCATAAGAAAGAGATTCTGGAAATAATCGATTCCAATCTCGCTCCCGATGCAAAGGATCAGAAGCTGCGCACGTCCTTCCCCTCCGACTATCAGTATATGCTTACTAACTTCTATCCCGCCCTCCGTCACTCGGATTATACGGTGGAATATGAGGTTCGTAAATACACCGACCCTGCTGAGATAGCCAAGGTATTCAGGAAGAACCCCAATAAGCTTTCGCTCCGTGAGCTCTTCATTTATGCCGAGACTCTGAATCCTTCGAGCCAGGAATATGCCGATGTGTTCGAGACCGCGGCGCGGATGTATCCCAAAGACCAGACAGCCAACCTGAATGCTGCAAATTCCGCAATTATGCACGGCGAATTCAAGGCGGCTGAAGTCTATCTTGGCAAGGCTGGAGATACTCCTCAGGCTAACTATGCCCGTGGTGTCCTCGCTGCCAAAGAAGGGGATTACGCCAAGGCTGCGGGATTCTTTGCCAAAGCCAAGGCCGGCGGCATCAATACATCCACGGCAGAGGCTGCTCTCAAGAGAATGACTGAGCCTGAGGTAGTGATTCTTTCGCACGACTGATAGGAAACTGAGAATCAGAATAAATTAAAATCTAAATAAATACTAATCTAACTTTTTTCAGCAATATGAAAAAAATTTCTGCATTTGCCCTTATGAGCAGTGCGCTATTGTTGGGCGCATGCTCCAATGAGACTCCCGATATCGAGAACAACGAACTCGAGGGAGGTCTGGGCTACATTAGAATCGATTTTGAGGATCTGGCCACACGTGCCGGTTCAGATGCCAATGCCACAGCGGATGAGAGTGAGATTCAAAGTGCCGACTTCATTTTCTACGATGCAAGCGGTGCCGCTATCCACACATCACATATCACCGGTACGCCAAGCTCCAACGGCCGCTGGCTCACTAACGAGGAAGGCAATACACACGGTGGGAATAAGTGCGCTATCGTTAAGCTTCCGAAGATGGCATCCAGCGTTGGCTGTGTGCTTAACTCCGCTACTCCGGTGACTACCAATCCTGATTATATGTCAAACTATGCTCAGGACATGGTGAATAACAAGCTCTTCTACATGAGTAGCTCGCGTTATTATGATGCTGCCGGCCACCGTGTATTCGCCAGCCCGATCGATGCTGCAACTCAGCTTTTCCGTGATGAGGCTGATGCTGTGAAGGCCACAGGCGATAATGCTGTTAAGGTATATGTGGAGCGTTATGTGGCTCGCGTTGACGTGAAGTACGACCTTGGCAACACTATTAATGCCGGTGTGATCAATCCCGAATCAGAGGGCGATTTCATCAACGGTTCAATCGAATTCGTTCCTGAGTTCTCCTATCTCACAGCCGAGTGCCAGAAATCAACTCGCGTAAAGAGATTGCCTTCTCCCGTATGGGACTGGATGAAGAACTGGACTTACAATGATTTCACCAACCATCGTTCATATATCGTAGATTATACCACAGTGCCAGATGGCAGCAACATGAAGTATACTACGCTGAATAAGATGAAAGAGGCGGGTGCCAACTTCAGCAATCCCAAGCCGATGTACGTAAACGAGAACTGCGAGAAGGATACAGTGCGTATGACTTCTCTGGTGGTCGCCGGTAAATATACGGTGAAAAAAGCCGATGGAACAGTGGTTGCCGCCGATGGCACCGGTTCTGATGCCGCAGGTACATTCTATCTCGTTGCTTTCGACAAGAACTTTGATGCTTACGCCACTGAAGCTGAGGCTATCCAGGCTATGGGTGGCAATCCCGCAACTGATAAGCTCGTACCCGAGGGTGTAGGCGAGGGTGCCAACAGTGTCATCACTCTTCCCGGTTATACAGATCAGGTGAAGTGGGAAGGCTGGAACGGCTGGATGAAGCTCGTCGATAAGACCACCGGTAAGGATAAAGAGATCGTAACCCGTTGCGTGAAGTATTCAGGTGGTTACGGATACTATGCCAAGAAGATCAAACGTGCCACAATCGGTACTACCACTTACAATGCCATCGTACGTAACCACGTATATGAGCTTACCGTTAAGGGTATCGCAGGTATGGGCGTAGGTATTCCTGATCCCGATCAGCCTATCATTCCTATCGATGGTCCTGATCCCGCAAGTGAGAACTATTATCTCCACATGAACGTGAATATCAACCCCTGGACTTTGGTTAAGAACGACGTAATCTGGAAATAATCCATATACCGACCAACTCCGTAGCGGGTTCCGGACTGAACCCGACAGCCGGAAAGGGGTGAGACCCTTTCCGGTTCCCAACTAATAATAACATCTAATATGTTTCGATTTAACCTATCATATAAGAAATGGAGCACGCTCCTGATAGCCGGTGCTATGGCTGCCGGGTTGTCTTCGTGCAACGACTCCATTGTGTTCGACGATCTGCCGGAATGCGTTCCGGAGTATCGTGTGCGGCTGTCGTATGATCACAACATGGCATTTGAGGAGAGAGTCAATAAAGTTGAGGCAGCTGAAGTGTATGCGTTCGACGCTGACGGAAATCTTGCAGCTACGGCCACAGCCGATCTGGAGACCCTGAAGGAGAACGACTGGACTCTGCCTCTGAAATTAAACCGTAATCAGGAATATCAGCTTGTGATCTGGGGAGGCCTTACCATGGAATCTCCTTTCAGACTTGACGGTTCGAGAGCTTTCAGTAGTTTCGGGGATGTGATATGCCGTCTGGGCACCGAAACTGACGGCGAGGGCCACGCCACCTCTTCCTCACGTCTTCCGGCATTGTTCCACGGCACCACCACCGTGACCTATACAAAGGAGGATGGCTATGAGGAATATACGGCGAAGTTGGTAAAGAATACCAACCAACTCGATGTCGTGATGCGTCGTAAGGCAGGCAGTCCGGTAGGGGTATCGGAATATAAAGTGAAAGTGACAGACGCTAACGGAGTGATGGATCATACCAATAGCGTATCCGGTGACGATATCCATTATCTGCCGGTGGAAATCGTGGAAGGCGACCGTCGCCTGCCCGATGGACAGGGAGGCCAGAGCCAATACACCACACAAGCCGTTACAGCCGAAATGCATGTGGCCCGACTGATGAAGGATTCTCCGGCGCGCCTTATTGTGAATGAGGCTACCTCGGGCAAGGAGATGTTCAATGTGGCATTGGTGGATCTTCTGCTTGCCGCCAAGGAAAATATTGCTCCGAATATGGATGACCAGGAATTTCTCGACCGCCAGGATGAATATGATGTGGAGCTGATTCTTCCTTCGGATGAAACCTGGCACGGCCTGGAGATTTATATCAATAACTGGGTGATAGTGTATAACGATATCGAGTGGAAATAAAAGAGATGAAAGAGATGAAAAAGATAATGAGACTATCGGCAGTGCTTCCTATGGCGCTGTTCATCGCCGGCTGTTCATCGGATAAGGAACAGCCAGTTGCTCCGCTCGAAGGCGACTTTGATGTGGTTATGACCGTCGTGCCCTCCGAAGCCGAGACCAGGGCATCAACTCAGGTCGGGAGCGATGCAGAAAATAGAATCAACAATAATCGTCTTTTCTTCGGCACATTCGAAGCCGGTGGAGTTCTTAAACACCCTCTCTATGAAGCCGGAGATAAGAATGCGAATGTGAAAGCTCATTTCTTTATCCCGAGCTGGGGTCCCTCTGTGGCTGCCAAACTCCCGAAAGAGGATTATAAGAACGGCTTCTATACGGCGGCTTTCTCGATTCCCGAGAAAATGAACGGCACAAAAAAGCTTAATAACTTAAACGATGCCGCCTTCACTACTCTCAGCTGGCCCGACAAAACAATAATCTGGACTCCCGGAGGGGAGGATGAGGATAATAATATTCCTATGGCCGCCGTGAATCACATCACGGCTCAGTATATGGCGGAATATTATAATAGCCTGGTCTATGATGATAACAATCCGCTGAGGCTCCCGGAGCTGAAACTCACCCGCGCCATGGCCAAAGTGATTGTGGAAGATGTCGATGGAATCATCCAGAACATTACTCTGACCTCGAAAGATAAGGGTTCGATTCTTCCGAATATCGACGATCTCCTTAATGGTGCTGCCATAGTGCGCCCCGTGACTGCGGCAGGTGCTACGGATATGAAGCAGACCATAAGCGCCACCGGGGTGGCTGGAGCTGTATATGTGTTCTATGCTTTCGAGCAGTCTTTCTATAATGCCGACGGAACCCTGGCGGTTGCCGATGATCCGGCAAGAAAGCTGATCTCGCTGGAGCCCAAGGATTCGCGACTTGGAACAGCGACTGTCGCGATAGCTCCTTATGCCGGTGGATATGTCAATACCGAGGCTGCGCTGTCCACTCTCGATGGAGGAGCATGGCAGGGATTGAAGCGAAACACAATCTATCACTTCCGGGTTAAGAAGCCGGCCGTAGGTGGAATCGAGATTGAGGTCAAGCCCGGAGAATGGCAGACTCACAAGGAATTTTTTGAATTTTAAATTAACACTAACAGCACATCAATAACATGAAACTCCTTACAAGAAACGCATTCGCGCTTTTCGCCGCCTCCGCGACGTTGCTGACGTCGTGTAGCGACGATGTGCTGAATCGTGAGACTCCTGAAGGGGACAATTATTCGGTAACGGTCTATGTGCCCAATACCGCCGATGGTATCCCTCAGGGAACCGGCACCCGAGCTCTCGGCTCAATGGCCGATTGGAACAAGGCCGAGTCGCAGATTCATAGCCTGATGCTCATCGCATATCCTATCAAGAATGACCAGACTCTGGATCCGGTGGCAATTGATCTTCTGGATACCGGGAATGTAACCGTGACTTCCGGATCGAACGATGATTACAAGGCATATTCTTTCCAGATTGACAATGGCGACTACCGTATGTATGTGGTTGCCAACTCGAATGTCACCGGAACTGAGAGTGAGACCATACTCAAGCAGCAGACCGCAGTGGTTCCCACAGATGTCGAGGCTCAGGGAATCCCTATGGCATGTGCCCACAACGAACTGATTGTGAATGGTTCATCGATAGGAGATGCCAATGTGATAACAGTTTCCTCCACCGGTGCGACAGCTAAGGTAAGGGCTGACCTGAAGTTTGCTGTCTCCAAGGTGCGCGTGACACTTCTCAACGACCTCCGTATCTCGGAAGGGGTGACTGACGTGGCCGTATCGGGCCATGCCGCTCATTCCTCGCTCTTTACCAATACATCATATTCCGCTCCGGTAGCTACCGGGCAGTTCACTCCGGCTAACGCATATTATGATATGCCGGCTAAGAGCGATACGCTTAAAAATACCAATGTGGATGCTCTGACCGGTAAGTCGTCTACACTTCCTGCTAAAGAGTGGGCATGGCAGACAATCTTTTATGTACCGGAGCGTCTGGTGCAGAGTGCCGGTGACAACACCCATATGGATTATAAGATCGGTACTCAGCCAAGGAAACTCGAGATTGGAGAAGTGGCCGGAACCACACGTAAGATCGAGCGTTCACACTTCTATGATTATGTCGGTACTCCTGAGGGTAAGTTCTATCTTACGGTTCAGAAATGGGATCCGGCCATCATTGCCGGTGCTCTCCATGGCCCGACATTCCTCCATGTGGATCAGACATCAATTGATATAGAGGCAGGGGAGGAGACAGCGATCTGGTGTGAAAGCAACGCTATCTCGCTGAAAGGCTTATCCGAGTCCTTTACTAATACCGCTGCTGACGGTAGCACTACGGAGGAACCGATCTATACCTTCCGCTATAGCCAGAATAACGATACTATCTATGTATCGCTTAATCGCCAGATCGATGCAAAGGAAATTGAGAATGTGAAGGCTGAGGGTAAATGGAAAAGCTTCACCATCACAGCCGGCACCATCAATAAGAAGATAGAAGTAAGGGATATCATCTTCGAAGAGTATATCACTGTTTCCCCGAAGATCATGACCATCGACGTGGCCGAGAATAAGGAATCGGGAGATTACAATGGAACATTGCCTATCCGTATCACTACGAATATGGCTACTGTGGATCTGAAGAAATTCTATAACGACCTCCTCGATAATAACACTCGCAAAGAGGGTTGGGTGGCAGATGCCGATGAGGAGATTGACAATAAGAAATCGCTTTATCTCACAGATAAGGAAGGTAATGTGATTGGAGATGAAGCCTCATATACAGTTCCTGAGAGCGGTATCTTGGATCTGATTGTCAACTTCAATGATCTTAACTCTAATCGTACGCTTTGGAATAAGGATGCCGAACTCCTTCTGAGTGTATCCGGCAATAAGGTTAATGGTGAGAAGGAGACGGAGGATGTGACAATCTATGTGCGTCCCTCTTACGATACATATAAGATTCATTTCAAGGCACCGGGCTGGGTAGCTCCCCACATCTATGTATATCAGTGTCTCGAACTTCCCGCCGATCATCCCACTCATCCGAATGCACCTGTCGGAGCTGATGACGGCCATGAAGGAAAAACAGCGGCTCTTGAATATTCATTCACCGGAAAGGTGGCTTTCAAGGGTTGGTATACAGATGAATATAACAATCCGAATGCATCGGGAAGTTTCCATGATAAATTCTGGTATTTCGACTATAATGATGACAGCTGGAATGAGAATAACCCTGACACCAGAAAGGTAGGGAAACATTATGTTCTCGACATGGACTTTTGTCCCTCCCACCGTGAGGCTCAACCTTGCGGAACATGTAAAGGTGATGGTTATGCAAAGGGCTGGCCGGGTATCTGTATGAAGAAAACTCCTGCTAATGAGGCACCTAACGGGGAGACTGACTGGTGGGAATTCGAACTCTCCGGAGTGGCAACTCCCGGAAAGGCGTTGATTATGTTCCAGGATATGTTTGTGGATCAGAATGGAAATGTCTATCACGAGAGCTATGCTAATGATAGCCGTCGTTATCCTGATAATGAGGAGCCGGGTATTCCTCTTTTCGATTATCCGACTAAAGAGGGATGGCTGGTCTATGAGGGTCGGGATGGGTCCGGTAAGTTGAAACCTATCAAGTTCACTTCTCAGCGTCCCGGTACAGCTGACGTATACAATACCTATCGTATCTATTGGCCGTATAACGCATCAAATTGGACCGGTATCAATGTATGGCAGGATAATAATGTCTGGGGTAACAAGGTTTATACCAACTTTGCATCCGGAGCCGAGCAGTCGTTCCGCGGATTCAAGTACGGCAAGTTCAACAACAGCTATGCATATCTTGAGTTCCAGACAGTGAACACGGTTCTCAGAGGCCAGTTCAACTACCAGAGCCAGAAGGGTGAAGGTCAGGGCGACTACAGCGCTGAATATAAAGCCAACTTCAATAATTTTGTGAAGGTTGACGGTGTATACTGCTATACGCTGACTGCTCGCGGAGCCGGTAAAGCCGGTAAACCTGATGGCGAGGAAATTATCGTTACACCATCCACCGGCGCTTATCGGATTCAATGGAACTCAACTCAGGATGGCACATCCGAGAAGTTTGACGCAATCAATGTCTTTGGATTCACCAATATCAAGAATGGTCTTTCCGGCATATTTGATGCCTCATCTGAATCGGGTTCCGACATCCGTTACTATCAATTCGAGCCTGACAATGCTAACTCGGACTTCAGCTTCTCTTTCAACCTGAAGAACGCCGGAACCGATTGGAAAGCGCAGACCGGGAATATTGAAGTCAGCAAGAATGATTTTAACGGAAAGAAAAAACTCATGATCACAATCCGTAAGAGTGATCCCAATAACGATAAATCGTATGTCCTGGTATCTAAGACACCTGTGGACTGATCAGATGAGTTAACCTCCATAATATCTTTGAACGATTACAAACCATGATAAAGAAATCATTAACATACGGCGCGCTACTGATGGCTATGACGGCCTGTAGCGTAGACGACTTCAACGCTCCGTCGGAATTCGGTTCCGACGGAGAAATGAAGGTGACTCTTTCGGTGCCCGACCTTGACAAGGTCGGCACCCGGGCAGTCGATGAGTTTGCGGTCAACGACCTGACAATGCTCATCTTCTCCTCGGCAGGATTCCAGAAGGCCGTGCCTAATTCCGAGCTGACCACAGCTCAGGATGGCAACAATATCACAGTGTCTTATCAACTCGATCAGAGACTCCGCACCATGGATGGCCTTGAATTCTATTTCGTGGCCAATGCTCCATCTGCATCCTATACCGGAATCACCAACTCGGCCGGTCTGAAGGAGAAGATGCTCGATGAGCAGTGGTCGGCCAGCAATATGGTGATGAGTGCCTATGCGCCCGTATCGATCATTAAGTCGGGAAGCAGCGTGGCCTTGAAGCGAAATGCCGCTAAGGTAGTGGTGAATAATGCTGTGGCTGATGGAGATGGATGGGTTCCTGGAAATACCTGGTATCCCTTCGATGTGTATGGCACTGCCGTAAAGTCGAGCATCGTTTCTTCCACAATCACCGACGGCTCCAATCTTGGAAAAGCTACTTTGAGCAATGCCTCTACATTCGCCGGAAAGGAAGAGGCAGTTTATGTGCATCCCACAAAGAATCCCGGACGTACGGAAGAGGGCCGTCCATTTGTGATTGTAAAAGCCGACTATGACAGTAAGCCTTACTTCTACCGTGTCGAGTTTGAGAAAGTGGCAGCTGATGGAAAGGTGACTGTGCTTGATATCAACTCCAACTATGAATACCGCGTATTGGTGAAGGAAGTGTTGGGGCCGGGTGAAACCACTTCGGAGGCTGCTGCCAAGAATCCTTCTTCATTCGAGAAGCTTGATGTGGTGATCTATGATGTCGCTCCCGAGAGCTACAATATGATCACCGACGGTCTGCGTGAGCTTGGAGTGAACCATACTCTTGTTCATCGCGGTAATCCCTCGGATGCTGCTGATCCTGACTCGTTCGAAAGCCTCTACGTTAAGCTGTTCACTCCGAATACTGACGAGTATCAGCTCACCGCCGCCAATTTCAGCTCCGATTGTGATTGGCTGGAGTTTGGAACTCCGGTGGAAGTGACTGATGAGGCTATCATCGGTACTCCTAATTCGACTGAGAATGCAACTTCCGGTAAAGTATATCGTATCCCTGTCAACTTTAAGGCTAATCCAAATCCCGGGACATTGACAGGTATGCTCCGTGTCTACTGGCAGGGTCTAAGCCGCGAGGTGCCGGTTGAGTGGATTCGCGACTTCAATGGTGCTGATCTCTGCTCTGTGAAGATGGAAATCCAAAATGAGGCCGGTACGTCTATGGCCGTAATCGATGATTACTGGGCATTCATGCAGAATGGAGTGTCTGGCGTGAAAACTTCACAGAATAATAACCAGGTTCGTAATTCAGGCCTTCACTTTCCCCTTGCATACGGTGTCGATGAAAACCATTGGTGGAAATATAAATATGACATTACCTTCAAGGATCTTAATGATGGAGCTCCATTCGACTGGAAGATCACAACAACCGGCGTAACCGGACTGACCCTTTCTAAAACAGAAGGTACTAATACCACAGGAAGTGTGTCACTGTCAATCACGTTTGATCCGAAAGTGGCAGGTTGGGATTATCAGACCGGTACATTGACTTTCATGATCAAGAAGGCCGGCGAGCGTGATAGCGAGTATACCCGCTATTCAATGTCGCTCTATCACACAGGTTTCTTTGATAATCCGAAGAAATTCCGTCTCGATAATCAGGGTAAGGTATTGGGAACTATCGAGGATCATCGTGCCGATATGGCTGAGCAGGACCGTTATTACTATTATGAGGTGCGTCAGGGACCGGCTGGTAAATATCACTGGCTCGACCGTAACCTTGGAGCCGAATCCGCTGCCTATTATATCGAGGCAACCGGGGAGCTTACCTATTACGGTGATCCTGCTGCCGCTGGAGGTTATTATCGCTGTGCGACATATAATAACGCTGATGGTCGGGGAACTCCAATCCAGTATACCGATCTTTGTCCTCCGGGATATGAGGTTCCTCGTGATGATATCTGGAATACGCTGCGTAACTCGGCAGGATTCACCACCGGTCAATCGTCTAACGGCTCCTACTTCCTGGCACAGTTCACCGATATTAATGGTCTGCCGGTCTATTTCCCCCGTGCACTCTATTATGATAGCAATGATATGAAGACCGGAGAGTCCCGTTCGGGCTATTACTGGTCGCAGACCGCGGCTACCGGATATGAGAAGGATCAGATCGGTAACTGGCTCCGTTATCTGAAATTCTCCGGCTCCATCGCCACTTACGATAACGGTGAGGTTTACGGTTACAGAAAGGATGGCAACGGTGAATTACATAAGGGAATTGCGATGTCGGTGCGTTGCGTAAGCAAGAGCGTTACTCCTAATGTTACCTCAAGAACCTACTTCCGCGTTCAGGGAGTAACTCATGTCTATCTCTATTCATTAGATGAAGAGGGCAACCGAAATGCGGTCACCAACTGGCCCGGCACACCGATCGGTAACTATGAGACTATGAAGGATGGCCGTATCGCCAGCTTTGCATACGAATCGAAGACCACAACACCGGAGCAATTCTACGTGATGTTCACATGGCGTGATCAGGCCGGTATCTGGCATACGATGTCTAAGGGAGACGATAACCAGACTCTCTATACTACAGATAAGGCACCCCGTGATCTGAAGGGCTGGAAGGTAGTGGGAGATACCTGGGTGGATCCTTCCGGTGCAGAGGTCACCACCGCTCTGGGCGGTCTCTGGAGCTGTTCTGCCGACCACAGCAAGACCACCTTCACCGAGGGAACCGGCCCGACACCTGATCCGACACCAGGCCCGACACCAGAACCGACAGACCGCACATACCGTGTTTACTGGGGAAGCGAATATCCCTGGAATGACTATGGTTGGATATATGTATTCAATGCTCCTGGTATCTCTATCACCCATGATGGCGGTGAGACAGTGTGTGCACAATCAGCAAACTGGCTCAAGGCGCTTCAGGATGGAAATGGATATTATATAGAATTTAAGGCAGCCGCAAATCAATCTGTTAGCTTTACCACAATTGCGGTTAAGGGACGGGATAATTGGTCTGGACAGTCAAAAGATTGTCCCATCTTCACTGACCAGGCTACGGAAAATTCAGCCACTGGGATCTGGGAAATCAAACCCAATTTTGAAATCAAATAATGGAATCGGGAAATCCTGATTCGGGCCGATAAAGAGAGAGCCCCGGCAATTGCCGGGGCTCTCTTGTGATTTTGGCATTGAAGTATCCAGAGTGTGAGCCGACAGAGTCGGGACGGAAACAGCTTCGCGACTGCGGGGGCGATAAGCGGGGATTAGTGCTTGGTGACATGCTGCTGCCAGGCCCAGGCGTTACGCATGGTGTCTTCGATGTCGGCTTCGGCTTTCCAGCCGAGAACTTCGTTGGCACGCTTCGGGTCGGCCCAGATCTTTTCGATGTCGCCTGCACGACGAGGACCAATCTTGTGGGGTACCTTCACACCGGTGGCACGCTCGAAGGCTGATATCAGCTCAAGCACTGACAGACCACGACCTGTGCCGAGATTGAAGACTTCCACCGGTTCGGTATCCTTACCGTCGAGCATACGCTCCATGGCGATCACATGTGCCTTGGCAAGATCCACAACGTCGATATAATCGCGGATACATGAGCCATCGGGAGTGTTGTAATCATCTCCGAATACGGTAAGCTCCGGACGGATTCCGGCAGCTGCCTGAGTGAGGTAAGGCACGAGATTTTGCGGAACACCTAACGGAAGCTCGCCTATAAGAGCCGACGGATGCGCACCAACGGGATTGAAGTAGCGGAGCAAGATACTCTTGATCGGTGCACCCGAAGCCACGTAATCGCGGATTATCTCTTCCGAAATCTGCTTCGTATTGCCGTAAGGAGAGGTAGCAGGCTTGATAGGTGCGGTCTCATCAATAGGATTGCGGTCGGGTTCGCCATAGACAGTGCAGGATGACGAGAACACCACACCCTTGACATCAAACTCCGGCATGAGGGTGAGGAGATTGATGAGGGTGACGAGATTATTGCGATAATAGAGGAGAGGTTTCTGTACGGATTCTCCTACAGCCTTAGAGGCGGCGAAATTGATGATACCCTTAATTCCGGGATGCTCACGGAAGAGAGTGCGGAGAGTATCGAGATCAGTACAATCTCCTTCCACAAAGGCAGGTCGTATGCCAGTGATAGCCTCAATGCCGTCGACAACCGCAGCATTGGAATTCGAAAGATTGTCGATGATTACGACATCATACCCGGCCTGCTGAAGCTCTACAACGGTGTGGGATCCGATATAACCGGTACCGCCGGTGACAAGAATTTTAGTTTTCATAGAATAGGATTTTAAGCTACCGGAATTACTTGAAGAGGGGAGTGGGATAGACGCCATCCTCAACGAGCTTGGCAAATTGAGCCACAGTGGCGGGACGGTCGGCGGCGTATGTTACGCCAAACCATTTCGATGGAGTGCCGATCACTTTGAGAGTGGCTGTCCCATCCTGAATCAGATCGTTGACAACAGATGGGATATAGAATTCAGCTTTCAGGTCATCTTTATTTTTATCAAGGAATTTAATGAAAGCTTTCTCTGAATAATCGAAATAGTCGGGAGTGAAGCCCCACATATTCATAGAAACATTAGCATCCTCCGGGAAGGGGACCTCCTCTCCTTCCACCACCTGAATAAGTTTGCCATCCTTGCGCTCGATACCATGACACTCACGGCAATCGGAGAGGAAACCATTGGCATCCACTTCGCAGAAACCACGGCTTACACCGCCGTTCTCACTCAGAGTGTTCTCGATGTTGAATCCGATCATACACCAGGAATTCTTCTTACCCTCTACGGAGCGAAGGAAATCTGCCAGAAGCTTGAAGCTCTCGGCTCCATAATAATCATCGGCATTGATAACGCCGAACGGTTCCTTGATCACTTCCTTACCCATGAGGACAGCATGGTTGGTGCCCCAGGGTTTGGTACGCTCGGGGTTGGGAGTGTAGCCTTCGGGAAGCTTGTCGACAGCCTGGAACACTACCTCTACGGGCACATGGCCCTCATACTTGGAGATGATTTTCTCGCGGAACTCAGCCTCGAAATCCTTACGGATCACGAAAACGATCTTGCCGAATCCGGCACGCAGAGCGTCGAATACGGAATAGTCCATAATAGTCTCGCCGCTTGGGCCGAGACCATCGAGCTGCTTGAGACCGCCATAACGGCTTCCCATCCCTGCAGCTAAGATAAATAAGGTTGGTTTCATGGTTTATTGTATTTTCTTTTGGGTTTTAAGTAACTACTTATTTTGGAATTCGGGTGAGAGCTGTGATGAGGAGGAGAAAGAAATCGAACATCACAATTTTGGGGTTGGCATTCCTCGCCACATCATTAGAAGCCCGGCCGGTCTGGGATATTATCTCTTCCACATTGGAATGATGAATAAAAGGAGCGAACCGGCGGGAGAATTCGGCTTCGGAACGTGTGAGGCGTGAGAGTTCGGGCATATGAAGATTATAAATGAAGTTCTCGCGGATCATGCGTGAAAAATAATTCAGGAAGCGAATCAGTTTTTCACGCCCGAAAGCAGCGCAATCCTCGCTATAATTCTTGAGTAAAAGAAGTTTGCGGGCATAGACGGCGCGCATTACATCGCGGAAAAGTTTCTCAAATTCCTCAGCCTCATCGGAATGACCTCCCAATTCATCGGCCTTCGAAAGACGTCCTTCAGCGAGGGCTGAGAGTTCGAGGGCCTGATAATCGGGAAGCCCATAGCGGCGCATCAGATACTTCTCTATCTCCGGGCGTGGGAGCGGGGAGAGGGGGTAGGATTGGGTGCGGGAGATTATGGTGGGGAGCACTTTCGACGGATCGTTGGAGACGAACAGGAAGATGGTTCCTTCCGGGGGTTCCTCCACCACTTTCAGAAGCTTATTGGCAGCCTCCACCTGCATTCTTTCCGGGAGCCATATAATGAATATCTTATATTTCGAAGAATACGCCGGGAGCGACTCGCTGCGGACGATAGCATCGGCATCCTCCACATATATGCGAGGCTGGGAATTGCCGGCGTCTATGATATCGAGCCATTTCTCAGTCGGCATTGCCGGATAAGTCTGGAGCATCTCTTTCCATTGGGGGATGAGATCATCGGAGACAATGATTTTCCTGGTCTTGCTTTTTACAAAAGGAAAAACAAAATGAAGGTCAGGATGGTTGAAGTTGCGATGTTGGAGGCATGCCTGGCAATGGCCGCAAGGTTCGCCATCCCGGGGCTCCTGACAATGTAGATAATTTGCAAAAGCACGGGCCAACATCATCTTTCCGACGCCGGAGGGTCCGGAGAGCATCATGGCATGAGGAATGCGGTCGGTATCGACCATCATTCTGAGTGCGTGTTTTGTGCTGTCATGTCCCGGGATATCTGCAAATTTCATAGTAGCCTGTGTCTCTGAATGCCTATATTACAAAGATAATAAAAATAATTGGGATGTAGCCACTCCGATATATTACCCATAGACTCTTAATGAAGTTATAGTGAAATTAGCTATCTTTGTGGAATATATTCAGCATGGAATGATAACTAACTTCTGAAGACAAATGACTAAAGCAAAACAGGGAATGGCACGACCGTTTCTGGAGGCTGTGGCCCGGGCGTATGCCGGACACTATTCCGATCTATCGGAATTCTGTTTCGTATTTCCGAATAAGCGCGCCGGAACATTCTTTCTAAAGTATCTGGGAGAAGCCCGTAAGACGAGGACGCTGGCTCCGGAGGTGATCGCTATCTCGGATTTCGTGGCAAGAGTGGCCGATCATGATGTGGCTTCCCGAATCGACCTCCTTTTCCGCCTCTATAATATCTATCGTAACAATCCTGATTTCTCAGCTGATGAGAAGGCATATAAGGATTTTGATGCGTTCCGAAACTGGGGAGAGACCTTACTGTCGGATTTCAGTGAAGTGGATCAATATCTGGTGGATGCCGATGCCCTATTCTCGAATGTGCGCAACTTTAAGGAGATCCGCGCCAATTATCTGAGCGATGAGCAGATTCGGCTTATTGAGAAATATTTCGGCTATGCCCCCCCACGATCGGAAGTGGATAACTTCTGGGCTCATCTGGCTACCGAGTCCCCGCTGAAAAACCAGTTCCTATACCTCTGGCAGCAGATGGGCCCTCTATATCATGCCCTTAACGAATCTCTGGAAAAAGAACAACTCTGCACATCCGGAGGCGCTTACCGGCTTGCCCTTGAGCGGCTCAAGGAGCACGGCCGCGAGATATTGCCTTGGAAAAAGATTGTGATTGTCGGATTCAACGCCCTCTCTACTGCCGAGGCAGCTATATTCGAACTCCTGCAGCAACTCCCCGCGGATGATGACATTGACGGCGACTATGCCGAATTCTATTGGGATGGCACAGGCCCTGTGCTGGGGGGAGAGAATGGGAAACAGCAAGGGGACCCCCACACCGTATCCGATGGCATGGGTAGGGATAGAGAGGTGGGTCGCAGCGAAGCCATGGCATTCCTTCGGTATAATAGAAAGAACTTCCCTTCTCCGGAATGGGCGGAGGAAGAATTGGCGGCCACAGAGACCGATGAGATGCCGCCGCGGATGCGTGTGATAGCGGCTCCTTCAAATACAGCACAGGCCAAGATCGCAGGCACAATAGCGGGGGAATGGGTCGACACAATCGGTGTCGACCGGATCGAGGATGCGCGTGCTGCCATTGTGCTTCCCGATGAAGGCCTCCTTATGCCTCTTCTATACTCACTGCCTGAGGAAACGGAAAAGGGAAATAAACTGGAGAGTATCAACCTTACAATGGGCTATCCGTTGAAGTCGACCTCCGTGATATCCTTTATTCATCATTTGCGCCGTCTTCATACCACGGCACGGGTGCGTGGAGAAGAAATTAAATTCTATCATGAAGACCTCCGGATATTCCTCTCTCATCCCTATGTGCATGCCATGATAGGGAGTGCCGGAGTTTCGGCAATAAAAGGATGGCTCAATAAGCACCATAAGATAATGGTGAGCGGCGAAGAACTCGCCGAACAGAATCCGGAGTTGGGCGCGATGCTGAAACCGCTGCGGAATGATTCCCCTGTGGCTGAGACAATATCGTATATCGAAGAGCTGTTGAAGAAAGCTTCGGTGGCTCTCGATAAGGCCGAGCATACGATGTTGGTGAAGAGTAAGTTAGACAGGGATCATATCGAAACTTATCGTAATGCGCTGCATCAGCTGGAGGATGCGTGCCGCGAACATGGAGTGGAGATGAGTGTGCAGGGTGTGTTTGCGATGGCTGATAAATTGCTGGCCGGAGAGAATACCTCATTTGAGGGGACTCCATTGAAGGGATTGCAGGTGATGGGCCTTCTGGAGACGCGAGCGCTTGACTTCGAGCGTCTGATGATTCTCTCGCTCAACGACAGCATCATGCCGCGTAAGGCTTCGGCCCGCACCTTCATACCTGATGCCCTGCGCCATGGCTATGGCCTCCCGTTCTCCAATTATCGGGAGGAGCTGTTCTCATATTATTTCTATCGTATGATCTCGCGTGCAAAGGAGGTGATTCTGCTTTATGATGCGCGCGCATCGGAGGGAATGCGCAGCGGGGGAATGTCGCGCTATCTCATGCAGCTGAAATATCTTCATGCGCCGGATTCAATACGCTGGGAGAAATGGAAGTATAAGACGGCCAATCATCCTGCACCTTTGGCCGCTCCTGTTCCGAAGACTGAGGATATAATGAATCAGCTGAAACCCTATCTGCAGAAAGATTCCGAGAAGAAACTTTCTGCGTCGGTGTTGAAGAATTATCTTGTATGCCCGGTGAAGTTCTATTATCAGAATGTCGGCGGCCTGAGGCCCGACGAGGAATCCTCGGAATTCATGGATGAGATCGCGCAGGGAAATGTGATTCATGATGTGATGCTCTATCTCTATTTTCCGAAAGGGAAGCGCAAGGTATATCTGACCGGTCAACCCGGATTGGAACCGGAAGTGATGACCGAGGCGCGTATCGATGCGATGATAATGGATACTGACCATATCGATAAGCTGATCCGGGAATCAATCAACCGGAAATATTATAACAATTCGAAGGATTCGACTGCCGATACCGGAAGCGTTCCCTTTGAGGATGAGGCCACTGAGATGCTTGCGCGGGAATATCGCGACCGGATAATCGAGATACTGGAATACGACAAGAGCATAGCTCCCTTCACGCTTATCGGAGGGGAGATCACTCGGACTGTGACCCTTCCGTTGTCGGGAAACCGTAGGGTAAACATGACCTATTCGATCGACCGGCTTGACCGTGTGCGCACCGCAGTAGGAGAACGTTATCGGGTGGTTGACTACAAGACCGGAGCGCCGCATGTGGAAGCGAAGAGTCATGAGGCGATGTTCAATGGCGACAGTGAATCGATAAATTTCTTTCAGCTGATGCTTTATGCCAACATGGTCCATACCGATTTGAGGTTGCCTGATGGAGAAGGAGTGAAGATGTCGATATATGGCCTGACAGATCTTCCGCGTCATGGCGAGACGATTCCGAAAATCGGGAGGGCGAATGGAAAACGGACACAGAAAGAGCTTGTCCGCGATCATCTGGAGGAGAATGAAGAATTCTACTCACGTCTGCAACAGACGATGGAGGATATCTTCGATCCGGAGAAGCCCTTCGAAGCCGCCAACGACGACACCAAGTGCAAGTATTGCCAATGGCAATACCTCTGTGGCCGCTCCAAATAATCCTCTGCGCTTCGTCCAATGATTCTCTGTGCTGCACCCAATAATCCTCTGTGTGGCGCTAAATGGTAGATAAATGATGTAGCGGATTTGGCGGAGTCGGGGAAAAGTGTTAAATTTGCAAGGATAATGCGTTCCGATTTCAGTGATGGAGGAGGAATGTTGGTGTGATGGGAAATTTGTTGGCCCCGTGCATAACTAATTGTTAGCCCAGCGCATAACTAATTTTGAGTAACACAAACAATTCGACACAAACATGAAGAAGTATGTATTGGCCGCTGAGCCCCGTGTGGAGTGCGGCAAGAAGTCTGTAAAGGCTTTGCGTAAGGAGGGTAAGATTCCCGCAGTGATTAATGGTGGTATTATCGTAGAGCTTCCTTACACCGCAGAGCTCAAGCCCGGTGAGAAGGTAGTGGCAATCGACGACAAGCGCGGTCTGATCACAACTGACATCACTGTGAAGGCAGAAGACGTTCGTAAGCTCATCTATACTCCCGACATCTTTGAGGTAGACCTCACAGTGAATGGCGAGGAGAAGAAGGTAGTGATGAAAGATCTTCAGTTCCAGCCTGTAAAGGATGATGTTCTTCACATCGACTTCCTTGAGGTATATCCTGAGAAGCCCATCGTAATGGAGGTTCCCGTTAAGATTGAGGGTCACGCTGAGGGTGTGAAGGCCGGTGGTAAGCTCACTCTTTCAATGCGTAAGCTGAAAGTTAAGGCTCCTTATACTGAGATTCCCGAGCGTCTCGTAGTAAACGTAGACAGCCTTGGTCTTGGCAAGTCAATGGCCGTAGGCGACCTTAACTTCGAGGGTCTTGAGCTGATGAATGCTAAGAATGCAGTGGTTTGCGCCGTACAGCTCACTCGTGCAGCTCGTGGTGCAATGGCAAAGCAGCAGTAAGCGGCTCCCACTATGCAGATATCGGAAGACACTATGCTTCGGCATGGTGTCTTTTGCTTTTTAGGCGCCGGATTTGCTTGGATGAGGAAAATTGGCGGCGGAGGTGTTAATAAAGAAGGGCGGGGGGCCGACAGAGTCGGGACGGAAACAGCTTCGCGCTGATTGGGAGCATTGAGGGCTTCAATCCCCTCCGGGGCTTGCACAGAACGAGCTTCGCGCCGGTGGGGGAGGGCCGACAGAGTCGGGACGGAAACAGCTTCGCGCTGATTGGGAGCATTGAGAGCTTCAATCCCCTCCGGGGCTTGCACAGAACGAGCTTCGCGCCGATGGGGGAGGGCCGACAGAGTCGGGACGGAAACAGCTTCGCGCTGATTGGGGAAATAAAAAATGAGCTGATTGGGGAAATAAAAAATGAGCTGATTGGGGATGACGGGAGCTGATAAGGGAAATAAAAAATGAGCTGGATTGGGGAATTATCAAATGGGAATATTGAAATGGTTAGGGATTGGCCGTGAGAGGGTCAAGCCTGATGAAGAGAATATGAAAAAATATCTTATAGTGTGTCTGGGAAATATAGGCCCGGAATATGTGGACACTCGTCATAACATTGGCTTTATGGCCGGAAATGCGTTGGCTGCTTCTGCTGATGCGGAATGGAAATCATGCCGATATGGTGATATGGCCGTGATGAGGGTAAAAAACTGTGAGCTGATGCTTCTTAAGCCTTCTACATTTATGAATCTCAGCGGAGTGGCTGTGAGATATTGGATGAATAAGGAAAAGCTTCCGTTGGAGAATCTTCTGGTGATTGTGGATGATATAGCTCTTCCTTTCGGAGCCGTGCGTCTGCGGAAGCAGGGTTCGGATGCCGGCCATAACGGGCTGAAGAATATTGCTTCCGAACTCGGTACTCAGGCTTATGCACGCCTGCGTGTGGGAGTGGGTAACGACTTCCCGAAGGGGGGACAGGTGGATTATGTCTTAGGTAAATTTCCGCCGGCAGAGATGGCTAAGATGCCGGAATTGCTGAAACATGTGGGAGAGGCCGTGAAAGCCTATTGTCTTTCAGGTGCGGATTTCGCGATGACGCATTATAATAAATAGTGATGGAAGAAGTAAGAATTGATAAATGGCTATGGTCGATGAGAGTGTTCAAGACACGAACCATTGCCACTGATGCCTGCAAGAAGGGACGCGTAATGATGGGCGGCACAGCCGTAAAGCCGAGCCGCGCCATAAAGGTGGGAGATATAATCGAGGTGAAAAAGCCGCCCATCACCTACACCTTCCGGGTGAAACAGCTGACCGGCAACCGGTTGGGGGCCAAACTCGTGCCCGACTATCTGGAGAATCTTACTCCCCAGTCGCAGTATGATATTCTGGAGATGACCAAGATATCGGGATTTGTGGATCGCCGCAAGGGACTTGGCCGACCTACCAAGCGCGACGGCCGCGAACTCTCCCGCTTCAAGGAAGATAGCTATACGGCAGATGAATTCTTCCTCGACTGGGAGGATGACGAGGAGGAATAATTCGGCATTAAAGAACTCAGGCTCCATTCGATACCATTTATCGGATGGAGCCTGATTATATATCAGATGATGGGAAGTCTTACTGGTCGGTGGTACGGGTGAGACGAAGCACCTGCTTGCCGGCGGCATCGAAGAGCACAACCTCATCCTTTGCGATCGGCTTGGCAGCCGAAACCTCCTCAAGAGCCACTACAAGAGCTGTCTCATGGTTTGGTTCGGGACATGCCATCCGGGTGAGGGCGATATTGCTGAAGGATATACTGTTGGCAGCCTCCATATCTATCTCAAAAGCCCCGTTGAAAAGGTTGCATCCCGTATTACCGTGGATCTTCCCTTCATCCACATCCATGACAATCTTCATTTCCGGATCATTCACAGGAGTATCATTGATGTCGCGGACAAGCCATGTGCCGTTGAGAAAATCAAAATTCTGATGCATAAGGGTCATGATACGCGTGCCCTCGGCATTATACAGATAGAGATAATAATCATTATCCTTAGCCTCCCAATCGTAGGAAACCACCTTGGAGAGGGCAAGGTTGATCTCATAGTCAGTGAGATTATCTCCCTGACATATTCTCATTGTCGAGGCCATATCTCCGAAGCTGAGCGACTTCTCCTCCGGATTGTAGGAATAAGGCCCGTTAAGGAAATTACACCCATTGTAGCCATAGGCCATCTTGTTGGAAGGAGAGAAACGGAGGTAAGGAGCTTTCTCTCCGACTGCGGGCTTACCGTTGATTTCCTCTATTGCCCAATCTCCTTTTACAACGCCCCGCTTGATATCTTCGGAGGTGTAGGTCCGCAGCTCCTCTTCAGCGGCGAGCTGTTCGCGGTCGCGCGGGAGCACCATTTCAGCATCTTTCTCGGCCTTGGCACGCGAAGGTTTCGATCCGGAATTCAACATTGAGCATCCTCCGAGCATTCCTCCGAGAGCCATAATAGAACAGACCACTAACGTATGTTTTAATATATTCATTTTTCAATTATTTTATATCCCCGGTATAATATTATTAGATGAGATAAATCATGGGATGGTTTAATGGCTCCAGTGACGGCGTAAAGGATACTTCGTAGGCCGCAGGAGAAGGCGGAGGGAAGTGGAGTAAAACACGTAGTTCCAAAACCAATTGACGAGCACACTCAGTTTATTTCTCATTCCTAAGATAGAAATCAGATGGATGAAAAGCCATACAAACCAGGCAAAGAAACCGGAGAAGGAGAACTTCGGGAGATCGGCCACGGCACGATTCTTACCGATTGTGGCCATCGAACCCTTATCATGATACCGGAAGGGGGTCTTGAATTCTCCGATATTCAGATTCCTGGCGAGATTACGCGCCTGCTGAATGGCAGGTTGCGCCATCTGAGGATGACCCTTCGGAGAAGCCTCGCTCTGAATAAGAGCGATATCTCCTACAGCGAATACATCATCCAGCCCCTTGACACGGTTGAAATCATCGCACACAATGCGGTTGCCGCGGCCGATCACCTCCTGAGGAAGTCCGGGAATGGGTTCACCCTTCACACCGGCAGTCCATATGAGGGTTTCGTAATATTCCTTATGGCCATCAGCGAAAGTGACCTGCTTATCGCTGTAGCTCTTCATAGTGGTGTTGAGGCGGACGTTGACCATCAGATCCTGCAAACCCTTCAGAGCATTATCCTGCGACTTTTTACTCATAGCGCCTAACAGCGAAGGAGCACCCTCCACCAGAGTGATCGTGATATCATCCTGGGAAAGCTCCGGATACTCCTTAGGCACGATATACTTCTTCATCTCCCCGAGCGCACCGGCAATCTCAACACCCGAAGGTCCGCCACCGACCACAAGAAATGACAGCAACTCCCGGCGGCGTACAGGATCCTTCTCCAGAGCACCGCGCTCAAGACGGTCGAGAACTTCATCACGGGTATGGGCCGCTTCAGCTATGGTCTTTATTCCGAAAGTCTCCTTAGCCAGATTTTCCATCCCGAAATAATTGTTGGTGGCTCCGGCGGCTATAATCAGTTTATCATAAGGAATGGTTTCATAGCTGGTGGTGATAGTCTTATTGGCAAGATCCACATCCTTCACATGACCCATATGATACTCCACATTCTTCATCTTCTTCATCTCCCGGCGGAAGGGGAAACAGATATTGGATTCTACCAGACCCGAAGAAGCAATCTGATAGAAGAGCGGAGGGAAAGCATGGAAATTATTTCGGTCGACAAGCGCGATCTCATATTTCGACTTATCGAGATATTTACAAAGATTCAATCCGGCGAAACCGCCTCCAATTATCACTACTTTTTCCATAAATAAGCAAGAATGAAAATCAGTAAGAAAGTGACAGGGTAAGCATCGGGCAGAGAAGTCTGACTGACACTTGCTCCCATCGGTAATTTCTATCGGCAGGGCATGATGCCCCACTAAATTCTAACATTTCTTAAACGGGAAATGTTGCAGGGAGTGGGAGGGAATAATCATGAGGGCGGAGGACTGAGGGAAACCTACAGAGTCGGGACGGAAACAGCTTCGCGCTGATGGGAGAGAGTGGAGGGCGGTGAGCAGAGGCAAAGAGGGCGGAGTGGAAGGAAATATGAAGGATGGGAGATAAATTAAAAAAAGATTGTAAATTTGCGGTGTGAAATCTATCTCCAAACAACATATAATCTCCAGCCTGAAAAACAGACTGCGTATCGGCGTGGCCACCGCACTTGCAATGTCGGCTATTGTCGGAGGGGCTCTGACCGCTGAAGCCCAAGTGAATGCCGAGCAATGTCTGACGATAGGAAAGAATGTACTTTCCATGGACGACTACATGCTCTCGATCCAATACTTCAATCAGGCTATAAAAGCAAAACCATATCTATCCGACCCTTACTTCTTCCGGGGGCTCGCAAAGCTCTATCTTGAAGACTATAAAGGGGCCGAAGAAGACTGCACTCTCGCTATTGAACGCAATAAATTCAAGACTGAGAGCTATAAAGTGCGGGGCTTCGCGCGGCAATATCTCGGTAAAGACTCCCTTGCCATCGAAGACTATAAAATCGGCCTCGAATCCAATCCTCAAGATAAATATTTCCTCTTCTACAAAGCTGTGGCAGAGACTGAATTGCGTCGGCTAAAGGATGCTGACTCCACATTCTCCACCCTTCTGCGTCTATATCCCCGCTTTGATGAAGGAATAGGAGCCAGAGGAATGATGCGGGCCATAGCCGGAGATACCATCGGGGCATTGGCCGATCTTGATGAATCGATCCGACTTTCGCCGGCCACCCTGAATCCCCGCCTTCAACGAGCCGAGATATTATCACGTCAGAAAAAATGGTCGGAAGCCATTGAGGATATGAATCAGGCCATCATTCTCAAACCCCAGGAGACCGACTATTATCTCAACCGCGCCTACCTGCGTTATAACAACGATGACTTCTTCGGAGCCATGGCCGACTATAACTATGCCCTGGAGTTACAACCATATAATTCCGCGGCCCTCTTCAACCGCGCCCTGCTCCGCTATGAAGTGAGAGACCTCGACCGGGCGGCCGCAGACTTCAAGGAAGTGTTGCGACTTGACCCCGACAACTTCCATGCCCGCTATAACCTCGGACTCGTGGATCTCGACCGTGCCAAATATCGTGAGGCCCTGGGGCAGTTTGGTGAGATTCTTAAGAAATACCCCCGATTCTATCCTGCCTACTATGCCCGGGCCGAAGCTTTCCAGAAGCTCGGTGACATGCGTTCGGCAATCCAGAACGCAAATGAAGCGGAGACCCTCATCAAAAGATATGTCAAGAATCCCAAAGGATATAAACTCGACCGCCCGACGATTGTGGCCGGAAAGACAAATACCTCCGGGCATCTGGCCGGAGCAGATGATGACGAATCGGAGATGGAGGTGATGGAGCGATTCAATCAGCTTGTCACCGTAGGGGCTTCGGAGAATGCCCAGCTGTCGTATAACGAAAAGATAAAAGGACGGGTGCAGGACCGGGATTTACTTGTCCGTCCTGAGGACTCCTTCTCCCTGACATTCATAGCAGGGCCCCTGACCTTGCAGAACAGCTCGGCATACTTCCGCGAACTTGACGACTTCAACCGGCCCGGATACGTGAACGGCACGCTATATCTCGGATCCGGAGATCCCACACCCAAGGAGGAGAGTGATATGACGGCCATCTTCAATAAAGCCACATATTATCAGACCGTCATAAAGGAAGGCCAGGCCCAGCCGGCCGACTACCTTGCAGCAGCCGTGGCGCTGACTATGCTCCGCAACTATGATGAAGCGCTCGCGCTACTGGATGAAGTGATAGGGAAAGATCCGCGGTTTACCCTGGCCTATATTGCACGTGCATACGCAAGGACAGCCCGTGCCTCGATGATTCCCTCCGAAGCAGAGACAAAAAGCGATCCGCTGAGTCAGCAGATTGAGGCCCGACGTATTCAGGCCGCACTCGCCGATTATGAAACGGCCCTCTCGCTTAATCCAAGACTGATATATGCGCGTTATAATCAGGGAAACATCTATTATAACCTGCACGACTATACCTCGGCCTTGCAATGCTATAGCGAAGCGTTGCGCCTTGATCCCGAATTCGGACAGGCCCTCTATAACCGAGGCCTGTGTTATCTCCAGATGGGGAATAAACGTCAGGCGTTCCTGGATCTCAGCAAAGCCGGAGAACTTGGCGTGCTGGCCAGCTACAATCTTCTGAAACGCATGAAATAATCAGTCGGAAGATAAAATATAGATGAAAGAAAAGGGATGGAAGTGAAGAGATGTGAAATAAGGGAATGATAGGGGATATATTTTGGTTATGTGGTAAACTTTTATTATATTTGCGCGATTTAGTGTCGCTGCATCTGAAATAAATGAAATAGAGTGGAGGATTCAGCGCGCGAATCAAAGTCAAAAAGACCACAGATAAGAGAAATCAATATGATTAATATAACTTTCCCCGACGGCAGCGTCAAGCAATTTGAGGCAGGTATCACTCCTTTTCAGGTAGCGGAGAGCATTTCACCGCGTTTTGCGGCTGATGTTCTTGCCGCTAAAGTAAACGGAGCGGAATGGGATATCTCGCGTCCGATCTCCGAAGATGCATCAATAGAGCTCTTTAAATGGGATTCCCCCGAAGGGAAACATGCCTTCTGGCATTCATCAGCGCATCTTCTGGCTGAAGCACTTCAGGAACTCTATCCGGGAGTGAAATTCGGTATCGGTCCGGCCATTGAAAACGGCTTCTATTATGATATCGATCCGGGAGAGCATAAGATCACATCGGAGGATTTTCCGAAGATTGAGAAGAAGATGGCGGAGATTGTGCAGCGTAAGGAAAATATCGTACGCTCCGATATCTCCAAGGCCGACGCCCTGAAAGCCTTCGGCGACAGAGGCGAGACATATAAATGTGAGCTCATCAGCGAGCTTGAGGATGGAAAGATCACTACCTATACACAGGGAGCCTTTACAGACCTCTGCCGTGGCCCGCACCTTCCCAATACTGCTCCGATCAAGGCCGTTAAGATTCTTTCACTCGCCGGAGCCTACTGGCGTGGCGATGAGAAGCGCGATCAGCTCGTGCGTGTATATGGTATTTCCTTCCCGAAGAAGAAGATGCTCGACGAATATCTCGCTCTTCTTGAGGAGGCAAAGAAGCGCGACCACCGCAAACTTGGTAAGGAGATGGAACTTTTCGCCTTCTCCCAGACCGTAGGCCAGGGTCTTCCTTTGTGGTTGCCCAAGGGAGCTGCGCTTCGCGACCGTCTGGAGCAGTTTCTTCGCAAGATTCAGAAGGAATACGGCTATCTGCAGGTGATCACTCCCCATATCGGTAACAAGCAGCTTTATGTCACTTCCGGCCACTGGGCAAAATATGGTAAGGATTCCTTCCAGCCCATTCATACTCCGGAGGAAGGCGAAGAATATATGCTCAAACCGATGAACTGTCCTCACCATTGTGAAATCTACAAGACTTCACCCCGAAGCTACCGCGACCTTCCGTTGCGACTTGCAGAATTCGGTACCGTCTACCGCTATGAGCAGAGTGGTGAGCTCCACGGCCTGACACGTGTGCGCGGATTTACTCAGGATGATGCTCATATCTTCTGCGCTCCCGAGCAGATTAAGGATGAGTTCCTGAAGGTGATGGATATTATCCTCTACATCTTCAATGCACTTGATTTCAAGAACTTCGAGGCCCAGATTTCACTTCGCGACCCGAAGAATACTTCAAAATATATCGGCTCTGACGAAAACTGGCACCTTGCCGAGCAGGCAATCATCGAGGCATGTGCGGAGAAGGGCCTGAATGCCCGTCAGGTGGAAGGCGAGGCTGCCTTCTATGGCCCGAAACTCGACTTTATGGTTAAGGATGCCATCGGGCGCCGCTGGCAGCTCGGAACAATTCAGGTGGATTACAATCTTCCGGAGCGTTTCGGCCTGGAATATACCGGCTCCGACAACCAGAAGCATCGTCCGGTGATGATTCATCGTGCGCCGTTCGGTTCGATGGAACGCTTTGTGGCCGTTCTTCTTGAGCATACAGCAGGAAAACTTCCCCTCTGGCTCATTCCGGAGCAGTGTGTGGTGCTTCCGATCAGCGAGAAGTACAACGATTATGCCCGTAAGGTAGTGAAAGAACTCGACCGTGAGGGAGTACGTGCCATTATCGACGACCGTAACGAGAAAATCGGTAAGAAGATTCGCGACAACGAGCTTAAAAAGATTCCCTATCTGCTCATTGTAGGAGAGAAAGAGGCCGAAAATGGAGAGGTAGCCGTAAGAAAACAGGGCGAAGGTGATAAAGGAACGATGAAAATTCGTAACTTTGCAGACGAAATTAACGCAGAGGTCGTAGCGAGCACCACAATGCCGGGGTCCGAGGACTAAACCGTGGCGCCGATGTGGAGATAGATACGATCCGGCACAAACATAAGAATAAGAACACAGAGAGACACTGAATGGAGAAAAAACCGCAATTCAGCGGCCCTCGCCGTCCGATGGGCGGAGGGGGAACGCGACCGGGTCAGCGCAACCGCCGAGGTAACGACAAGAATAGCCGCGACCCTTATGTGATCAACGAGCATATCCGCGCCCGCGAGGTGCGTTTGGTAGGCGATAATGTCGAACAGGGGATCTATCCTCTTGATAAGGCATTGAAGATAGCTGCCGAACAGGAGCTCGACCTGATCGAGATTTCTCCGAATGCGGAGCCCCCCGTGTGCCGGATCCTCGACTATCAGAAGTTCCTCTATCAGCAGAAGAAGCGCCAGAAGGAGCAGAAAGCCAAGGCTGCCAAGGTGGTGGTTAAAGAGATCCGTTTCGGACCTCAGACTGATGACCATGACTATAATTTCAAGCTCAAGCATGCCGTGGGCTTCCTTAAGGAGGGTTCCAAGGTTAAGGCATATGTATTCTTCCGTGGCCGTTCGATTCTCTTCAAGGAACAGGGAGAAGTGTTGCTTCTCCGCTTTGCCAATGATCTTGAGGAATATGGCAAGGTAGAGATGATGCCTGTGCTTGAGGGTAAGCGTATGACCATCATGCTCACGCCCCTGAAGCCCGCCGTGAAGAAAGAGACTCCGAAGGAGGACGGCGAGAAGAAAGCCAAGGGAAACAAGGCTCCTAAGGAGGAAACTCCGAAAGAAGCCGAGAAGACCGACGGAGCTGAATAAAACAGACCATAAAACGGTTTCGTGTTCCTGAGTCTCTACCGACTCGGGAACACGGAGCTGGATTTGAGAAATAAAAAATAGGGACCGTAGGCACACCGTGCCGAGGTGCGATTAGAAACAACTAAATTTTTTTCAAAAATGCCAAAGGTAAAGACCAATGCCGCGTCAAAGAAGCGTTTTGCGCTCACCGGCACAGGGAAAATCAAGCGTAAACACGCTTATCACAGCCACATCCTTACAAAGAAGACCAAGAAGCGTAAGCGTAACCTTGATCACACTACTCTCGTAGCAGACGCTAACATCAAGCAGGTTCGCGAGCTCCTTAACCTTCGCTAAGGAATGGTCGATCCCTTCTACAGGAGGGGGAAGGCCGAAAGCTGGTAAGATACCCTATCAAGCTTTACAAATTTTTTTATTAACCGAATGCGCAGCTTTGAAAGAGCAAATTAAAGAATAGAAATTGCCGCTGACATTCAAAAAATCAAAAAAAGATGCCAAGATCAGTAAATCACGTAGCTTCCAGAGCTAAAAGAAAGAAAATCCTCAAACTTACCCGCGGTTATTATGGCAGCCGCCGCAATGTATGGACTGTAGCCAAGAACACTTGGGAGAAAGGTCTTACTTATGCTTACCGCGACCGTAAGCAGAAGAAGCGTAACTTCCGCGCTCTCTGGATCCAGCGTATCAACGCTGCAGCCAGAATGGAGGATCTCTCTTATTCTAAGCTCATGGGCCTTATCCACAAGGCAGGTATCGAGATCAACCGTAAGGTTCTCGCTGAGCTCGCAGTAAATAATCCCGCAGCTTTCAAGGCTATCGTGGATCAGGTGAAGAAGTAATATTGCTTCCACCGTCACTCAAAGCCAGGAATCATCCCACGAGGGATATTTCCTGGCTTCTTTTTTATCTCCTCACCCAACCTCATATTATCTCCTCACCCCAACCTCATAATTCAATGCAGCGGCTTTAGAGTGGCTGCAAAACACGACTAATCTTAACACCATGAATCTGAGATGTATCACGCGCGACCCTTTTGAATTGCCGGATGATATTGTGAATTATCTCGAGGAGAAAGCGGAGATAGTGACTTTCCGGAAGAATGAATCAATCATTACTCCCGGAGAGGAAAACACTCCTGTCTATTTTCTAAGCGCCGGACTGTCAAGAATGGTTTATCCTCCTAAAGTTGCCGGAGAAAGAGAAGAGACCATATTATTCGGAGAGGCCGGAAATATGGCTACTTCTGTTTCAAATTTCATATTAGGACTTCCCGCGGTGATGGGAGTAATGGCCGTGACACCGGTGAAGGCATATAAGATAGATGCTAATGTGATTAAAGACCTATATAACAGAAATCATATATTTTGCAGGTGGATGATGGAGATAGCCATAAAACAGCTGGCACATCTTGAAATCCGGCATACCTACTTTACCTCAAACGACCCCTACCAACGTTTCATAGACTTCATTCGATTCAAGCCTAAATCTTATCTCCGACGCGTACCAGGCTATATGATTGCATCCTATCTCTCTATTCCTCCTAATGAATATTCAAGAATTAAAGAAAGATATGAAGCGGAACATCTGAATGTTTCATACGATAAGGAGTTCCTGGATGCAGTCGGTCTTACAGGATTTGCTCCGGAAGAATAACACTGTTAACGAAGTTTAAAACGCAATGATATGTGTTAAAATCCTCATTAATTAACATATATTAACTGACATTTATTTTTGAATATTGCCCGGCTTGTGTAATTTTAGTCTACCAAATTAACAAGCCGGGCACTGGTGTGTGCCGGCGATTTGGAATATGACTAACTACTTATATTACCGCGCACATGACCAAAAGATACCTGACATTATCAATCGCAATATCATTAGGATTGTTGCCCCTGCAGGCCGCTTCATTAACTCATGAAGCCGCTTTAGCACGATTAGTGGCAAAAGATTACGGCATTCCCGCTACCGGAAAGTCATCAGCAGCAGAATATACATTAGCTAATGTGGCAGAAGGAGCATCGGAGTGGTATGCATTCAATAAGAAAGATGGAGGTTGGGTGATTTTATCCGGAGATGATCAAGGGCCTTGTCTCTTAGGATATTCGGATAGCGGATCTTTTGAATATGAAAGGATACCGGAGGCATTTAAATGGTGGTTGAGTCAATATTCCCGGGAAATCAGAGAGATGCGTACCGGGAAGGTGGCAGGGCCATTAGATGGCGGGTCGCGAAAAACTGCGGAAAAACTTTCAGAGACTGGTGACCGGAAACCGATAGTTCCGATGTTGAACACTGCATGGGATCAGAATGCTCCATTTAATCAGTATACCCCGGAGATTGATGGAACCCATGCGCCCACTGGTTGTGTGGCAACAGCAATGGCGCAGTTGATGAAATTTTACGATTACCCGGCGAAAGGAGAAGGAGTGCTGGAATATTCGATGAATGGATCTAATCTGACTCTGTCCCTTGACACGATATCCTTCCGATGGGATAAGATGCTTCCTATCTATGGCTCATCCGCAACAGAGGAGCAGAAGGAGGCCGTGAGCCGACTTATGCAGGCGTGTGGATACTCGGTGGAGAGTATCTATGAGAAGAATGTTACAAGTGCATCGGTCTATCTATGGCTTAAAGCCCTTATTCAGAATTTCGGATATGCTCCATCCTCGCGACTTGTGAGCCGGATATACCTGAATAATGATGACTGGGACAGGGAGATTTATAATTCTTTGGCTGCCGGGAACCCGGTATTATATTCGGGTCTGGGTAGTAGCGGAGGTCATGCTTTTGTCTGCGATGGATATTCAGGAGATGGATATTATCATTTTAACTGGGGATGGGCCGGACTGAGTAATGGCTATTTTCTACTTTCGGCCTTAAATCCCACGGCTTTGGGAACGGGTGGAGGAGCCGGAGGGTTCAATATGGGTCAGATAGCAGTGGTGGATTGTCGTCCTGATTTTGAAGGTTCGGAGATGAAGCTGCAAATGGGAGTGTTGGAGGGTACGGAGATCACATATTCTAACGTGTCAAGAAATCTCTCCATCACTAACGGGGGCTTGATGAATCTCTCGGCAATCGCATTCTCTGCGCGTCCCGGATTTGAGATAGAATCCTCTGCGGGAGAGAAAATATATGCCGGCGAGACTAACTCTACTTTGGAATTTCCTGTGGCATTCACCTTGACAACATATGCCAGAAAGTCAACAGCTACATTGGCTGACGGTGTATATAAGGTGAGACCGGCATTTGGAATTGAGAAAGATGGTAAGACTGAATGGTACCGTGCTAATGTACCGGTTTCCTCCTCTCCTTATTGGACATTGGTGATATCAGGAGGGAAAGGAACAATGGAATCAAATGCGCCTAATAGCGAAATGGAGGTGACAGAGTTCGGACCCGTTACGGGGGTATATGCCTCTACTCAGTTTAAGGTCGGGGCTTCGATTGAAAATAAGGGGGATCGTGAACTGATGACCAATGTCTATGTGCTGGTATACAAGAAAGATGGTAACCTGGCCATGAAGAGCACTCCCAATCCGATAGATATGATGGCCGGGGAGAAAGACAGATTTGACTTCACTGTAGTTCCCACTAATATCTCAGCGGGAGAATATATGTTGGGACTTGGAGTGGCTGTATCCGCGGATGGGAAGGATATTAAAGAGATCACTCCCAGAATTCCCCTTGAGGTAAAACCCTTTCAGGCAGAGGTGGAGATGAAGGCCTCGGAGTTCTATGTAAAGAATTCGGAGAATGTGGATGCGGAAAATGTTACCCTATGCTTCACTATGAGTTGCCTGAAGGGTAATTATGCCTATCCGGTAAGATTATGGATCCGACCTTCAAGCGTGACTGAAGGAAGCTGGGGCCAGATGCTTCAGACTAATTACATCTATATGAATCAGGGAGATACCGGAGAATTTGAATACCAATTTGAATATCCCAAAGGAGAACCCGGAGAGACATATACGTTGACAGCCAATTATGTGATACCTCAGAGTCAGGCTTGGTTAGGAACCTGCGAATTTACGCTGGGAACCCCATCGGCCATAGAGACCATATCAGAAAAGGATGATGAGGTGGTCAGATATTATACATTGCAAGGCATCGAAGTTAAAAACCCTTCTAAAGGAATGTTTATCAGAGTAAAAGGGGGGATTATAGATAAAGTGATTCTATGATTCGATTGGCGGTCAATACTTATAGAAGTTGTCTATTCAAACTATAAAACAACCATATTATGAACGGAAAAATTTACGCATTCCTGCTTACAGCCGTATCTTTTGCCCTTGGAGCTTCCGCGACTTCAAGAAATGTGGAGATACGTCAGCCGGCCAGTATCGGAGCGAATGATGCTGTGGTCTATCATGATCTGTCGCTTGATCCGGTTCCGGCAAGTGTAGATCTCAGTCACCTCATTTCTGTAGGTCAAAATTCAACCACCGGAGAATTAAAGAGACTGGCAACTGATCCGAGCGCATTCACCATGGCGTTGGATACCCTTAAAAAGGAGGTATGGATCATAAAATGTAACAGCACGGATGCATCTGTGACAATTCCTGATGAAATCACTGTAGGCGATGCAACATATCCTGTGGCTGTGATTAATACCAATGCGTTCAGTGCGTTACCGATGATGAAGGACATCACTTTTGGTAAGAATATCCGCACTATCATGCCGAAGGCGTTTTTGGTATGTATGAACCTTACGACTGTAAACCTTAATGAGGGTCTGGTTGAGATTCAGGAGCAGGCATTCTCCACATTCACTAACAAGATTACAAGTATCGAATTGCCTTCCACAGTGGAGATCCTTGGCGAACGGTGTTTTTCAGGAACAAGTCTCAGCGGAGAGTTTCTGATCAATAAGGCCCTTCGACAGATTGGCGGAGGGGCTTTTGCCGGTAAGAAAATCACGGGCTTCTACATAGGGGAGGAGGGAAACAATTATTTCCAGAGTGTAGATGGTGCGTTGTTCACCAAAGACGGAGAAACCCTCGTGGTATATCCTCCGGCATTGGTGGAGCCGACATTAGTGGTGCCCTCAAGTGTCAAGAAACTTGCTCCTTACGCATTTGCTTACTGTAATACGGTGACAAAGGTGGTATTGCCCGAGAATCTTACGGAAATCGGCGATTTTGCATTCAGCGGATGTAAATTGACCGAATTCACCGTAGGAAAGAATGTCACAAAGTTTGGCGAGGGTGTATTGAAAGATAATACCGGCCTTGCATCAATCGTATTGGAAGAGGGAAATACACATTTTACCCTTAGGGATGGAATGCTGATTGATAATGCAACCAAGCATCTTCTTGCCGTACCCTATACTAAGACTGAGATTCAGGTTCCGGATGGAGTGACCAAAATCAGCAGTTATCTATGTTATAATAATCAGAAGGTCACCTCTGTCTCCACTCCGGCCTCGGTGAAAGAAATCGGAGATAATGCTTTCTATGGCTGTCAGGGTATAGCCTCGATCGAGATGAAAGGCGTGGAGCGAATTGGTATCAACAGCTTCTACGGAGTAAAGAAGACCCAGAAGGTGGAGTTCCCCTCAACGCTGAAAATGATTGATAACTTAGCATTTGCCACAGGCGAGATCGGAGAGTTCGTATTACCTGAAGGAGTTGATTCAATCGGATATGGGGCGTTTATGAACTCCAAGATAGAGAAGATTAATATCCCGGGAAGTGCAAAAGCATTGGGATCTGCCCTGTTCTATCAGTGTCCGTCTTTGAGCACACTCACAATGGGAGAAGGAATCACTTACATTCCGGCCACAATGTGTTATGGATGCGAGAAACTCTATTTCTTTGATTTCCCCTCCACAATCAAGGAGGTCAAAGCGAGTGCTTTCTCATTCTCATGGTTGCAGATAGCGGATCTTCCGGAAGGGTGTGTGAAGGTGGAAGCAAGTGCATTTCAGTTGGCACCGCTCCATTATATCAACATGCCTAATAGTCTTGAGGAGGTTGGTGACTTCGGGTTCTCTATTACCAATGCTGAATATGTGAAGTGTGGATCAGGATTGAAGCGTCTGGGTCAGAATGCTTTACAGTCGCAAAAGAAAGCGGAGACCATCACACTGAATGAAGGCTTGGAATATATCGGTTTCAGAGCTCTATATGGAGAGAGCAACATCACAGAGATGACTATCCCATCCACCGTGACACACATTGGAGATAGTGCATTTATCCTTACTCCTCTTACACGGCTGGTGAATCTCTCCAAGACTCCTCAACCTCTGACATCCGCCATCACCGGCAATCCTTATGATCCGTTCCCGGTGGTGAAACCGATATATGATACCTGCACTCTGGCAGTGCCTTATGGTTGTGCCGAGGCATATCGTGCGGCCGACATATGGAAACTCTACGAGAAGATCGAGGAACTTCCCACTACTGAAATTAAGGAAATAGAGGATGCTGAGGAGATTCGGATTGTAAGGATATATGGTTCGGATGGTTATCTTAGAAAGGAATTGGGAGATGGTTTGAATATATGCGTGATGTCTGATGGAAGTGTGGTCAAGACCATGAAATAAAAGCATCATCTGAAATCTCAATATCATAAGGATAAATAAATATCCTTATATTTGAAGAGACCGATTTGAATTTTGCGTTCAAGTCGGTCTCTTTATCGGATGGAGTCTAAATGGGGAAGAGAAAAGTATGGCTCATAAGAGAGGAGAAAGAGGGTGGGGAATTTGGAAATTCAAACATTATGATTTATCTTTGTGTTGTAATAACAGAGATGAAAGTTTTACCACATCAAAGAAAATTGGGAAACTCATCAAATCTTATGAAATGCCGAGACTAACCTGTAGGTTAATGGCGGGCCCCAACACCTTTTAGGTGTCAACTTCGGTTGCAGGGGATTACAAAGATCTATGGGAACTCAAATCCTGTCAATCGGAGTTTCGTCACAATACTTTGATGTGGGCCTTATACGAGCCGGCGGAACTGGATTCCGCCGGCTTTTTTTCTCCCACTCCGGGTGATAGGTAGTTGCTTATCAAATCACAGAGTGCCGATTATATAACCCCCAATATTCTATACCATACGATGGAAGATATTAGAAAGACATTGCTCGAACGCACAAGTGTGCGCCGTTATGAGAGAGAACGGATTCCTGAAGATCAGATGGAATTTATCCGTGAGGCTGTGCGAAATACACCGACTTCATACAATGGTCAGCAGTTTTCTGTAATTGAGATTGATGATCAGGAACTTAAGGAAAAACTCTATGAGCTGACCGGTCAGAAGCAGATAAAGACGTGCAACCGTTTCATGGCCTTCCTCTCCGATTATAATAAGATTATGGCTCTGGCAGAGGCTAAGGGCATTGATCGTCCGGATATAACATCGACAATGGATGGCGTGATGATCGGAGTGATCGATGCTTCGTTGGCAATGATGAGTGCTGTGGTGGCTGCTCAAGCCTGCGGATTGGGAAGCAACTGTATAGGATATCTGCGGACAGTGGATCCCGCTAAGGTGGCGGAGATATTGAAACTACCGAAAGGCGTGTTTGTGGTCTGTGGATTGGCAATCGGTATTCCCCGAGAGCATCCCGACCTGAAGCCTAAGCAGCCGACTTCCCTGGTGTTCCATAAGAATGAATACCGTCAGGACAGAGAGGCGATGATTGAAGAATTGGAGAAATATGATGCAGAGGTGAAGGAATACAATGCTCATCGCTCAGGAGGCACCACCACCAATGATTGGGTATCTCATATCCTGGATTATTATCGTCATGCAGTAGACTATAAGATTCTCGATTACCTGAAGGCACAGGGCTATAACATCACACATTAATAAGGATATAAAATCCACATATTAATTGTTATTCCCATATTAATCTAAGGCTCCGACCAATATCCATCTTAAGGTTTATTGGTCGGGGCCTTATATTTTGAAGGTTAATACAATAGTTCGAAAATACAATCTATAGATTAATGTTAGGGTCTTCTGTTCCGGTACTCTTTATGGCAATTGGGGTAAGGAGCTAATGAGAATGAAAGGGGGTGGAGAAGAAAAAATTAGATTAAATTTGCATAGGGATTGAAAAGTTGTTAAATTAGTGGTATTGTTGGGGGAATTTCCATAATAACGATGATTGAGGGTAAGTAAACTCATATGAAAGGTCAAAAATCAGAAATTATGCGAGTTGAGAAAATTCGGATAGCAATATTCTCTATTCTGGCTATCATTATCTCTATAGCGTCATGGGGACAGATTATGGTATTACGGCAGACGGATGGTACTGAGCGCCGTTTTTTTGCCGGAAATATAAAGGAAATAGTTTTTGAATCAGAACCCGAAGTGATTGAAGGAGTGTACGACCGCCTGGAAGTCAAAGCTTTTACCGGAAATTTCATCCTGAGTTTCTCCGGAGAAGGAATGCCGGATCTATCTTTGGATGTCTATACAGACCGTACCTCCTATCTTCCTGAGGGATTGTATCCGGTCAGTCATGAGTCCTCTGTGGTGAATGCCATAAGTGGAAAATTCACCACGACTTATGTTTCTCTTCCTACCGGGCGACAGAAGCTCCAGGATGGCTATATGAAGGTAAGTGATGCTGAGGGGGATTATACTATCACGATGGAATTCGAAGCTGAGGACGGTACGGTGATTGCCGCCTCTTATAGTGGAGCTTTATACGATGCTTCCCGATATGTGAAGTTGCTGATGCATCAGGCAAGTTGGAAGCCGATGGAGCCGGAAGCCATGGGAGGTCAAATCATTAATATGGTATCTGCCGACGGGAATGCGGAAGTGGAGATTTCAATATACAGTGAGCCCGAAATTGAAGGACCCGGACCGGGAATCTATACTCCATCCGAAGAAATGATGATCGGAACTTATCTTCCGGAACAGTCAGTTCTGACAATACGTTATCCTCACAGAGTTTGTCCGCTACAGGGGGATGTGGAAATTGGAGGCCATAAGACCGCAGACTCGGTGGTGTGTCGTGCGGGAGGCTCGGATGGCCGGATATATCTGATCAGTTATAGCGGCAATATTAATCCGGACAGCGGTGAAGAAGATGAACCCACCGGAGATGAAGAAACCGGCGGAAGACCATTGATGCTTGGCAATCCGGCTCCATCCGGAGAGAAAGGAGAAGGGGATTGGGAGTATTCGGTAAATGTGATATGTAGCAATGGCAATATCTTCAGGTTATCTTTTGATGAGATGCCCAAGGTAGAGTTGAAAGAGGGGGAAGTCTGCATATCCGCCGGCGATAAGGATATAATCCGTGGTGAACGGGATATTTTACATAAACTCACCATATCTCGTGAAGAACGTTCCGGATTACGTGAAGTAGAAATGGCAGGCTCTCCGACTGTGAAAATAATCGGGTCAGAATTGCGTGTAGAGGGCTTGAGAGCCGGTGAGACGCTGATGTGTTATACAATGGAGGGAATATTGGTTGGACGTGCTTCGGCCGATGAGACCGGGGCTGTCATAGTCGCTATGAATGTCGGAGATCGGGGGCCATTGGCGGTACACATTCCGGAGCGAGGAATATCATTCAGAATCATGGGAATGTAGAGATGGAATGCAGAGATGGAAGGGTATCAGAATAAACGACATAAAATACTATGGAGCTATACAGCTGCAAAAATAAAAAACGGACTGAGGCCTCGACCTCGGTCCGTTTTTGTCGCGATAGCATTGTTTTATTATTCCGGCAATGTCTGCGACAATTACCAATGTTAAGACACTCAAGGAGGGGATAAGGTTTAATTACGAGGGTGTTAATATATGTTAAGGGTATTTATTGGGTGGTTCTAAACGTATATCCGAGTCCGAGCATAAGATTACTCTGGGTTTTGAAATCGCGGAGCATATATCCGATATTCAGGAATAGGCCCCGGATAACAGCTATTTTCAGATTAGCCATCTGATAAGAGCGGCGGTTTTCTTCCGGAGCGAATATATTCCAACCGATTCCGACATTGACTGAAAAGATAGGCATCACCAGTTCGGCGCGTGCTGCCAAGCCTCCGGAAATCTGACTTAAGAAAGGAGGGCGGGAGAAGCAGGGATTTTCAAGAGAAAAATCCTCGGCTTGATACCGACGGAGATTCGAGCTGCCATCCCATTGGAAATCTGCGGCTAGGCCGGCGCGGAAAGTAGGCGCCACATCCCACATCGGAGCAAAACTCAGACCGGCCACACCATAATTGCCTTTAAGCAGTATCGGCTCATCTCCCCCTCGATAAACCCGTCGGCGCCAGGCCCCGTATCCAGCGATATCATAGCTGATGGGTAGACGATGTTTCACACTATCCCTCTCGCCTTGAAAAGGGGTGAGAAGAGGAGAGGAAGCAGGAGAGTGGGATAGATCGTATCTGACCCCGACACGGAGGCCAAGCTGGTTTACTCCGGGGTTAGGGAAGGAGGTGTTGCCGTCGGAAAAATGTGTCAGGATCAGCCTTCCGGTAAGAGATACCCGTCGTGAGAGGTGCCATTCCATTCCTATGCCTAAGTTGATATACGCATTCATTCTGGAGCCAACGATGAGGTCGGAAGAGGGGGTGGTGCCATAACAGGGTTTCCAGCCTGTGGATAGTCCGAAGTTCCATTCATAATCGAGAGCCAAGTTACGCGAAATATTCCATATCGGCGCTCCTTGAAAAGCATAAACGAGGAGAGGAGTGCCGATAGAGGAAGGATGGGCATAGCGTTGGATTCCGACTCCTAAGCCTTGACGCACACCCGGAAAGCGGCGTCCCTCTTTGGAATCGGAGGAAAAGCGGAATCCACCATTCAGGGAGAATGAAGTGGCGGAACGCGACTTTACCGCACCTGCCATATCTAATGATTCACTGAGCACATCATCGAGAAAGGATGGTACGGCGTATTCCTCACCGAGTTCCGTTTCTATAAAAGGGAGGAGATTGGAGCCTATGGATAGGGGAACAGTGGATACGAACAATGTCAGAAAGAACAGAATCTTTCTGACATTGAGTTTTAAGAGTGATATCCGCATGATTGGAGCCTTATAACCGGAAATCAGATTCCTGAATAAAAACAGATCAGAATTCTGATGAGAAATGGAATTTGATCTTCGGGAAGTCGTTACGAGCCATCTGGAGCACATACCCGCTATCAGCCAGGAACACATCGCGCCCTTCCTTATCCACGGCCATAAACTGATGTTTGCGCTTCTTGAAAGCAGCCAGGGCTTCCTCATCATCGCTTTCAATCCAACAGGCCTTGTGGAGGCTTATCGGCTCCCAGCGGCATTGAGCACCATACTCATGGAGGAGGCGATACTGGATTACCTCAAACTGAAGTTGTCCTACTGTACCGATAATCTTGCGCCCATTGAAGGAGTTGGTGAAAATCTGAGCAACGCCCTCATCCATCAACTGATTGATTCCCTTCTCAAGCTGCTTCTGCTTCATCGGATCGGCGTTCTCGATATATTTGAACATCTCCGGCGAGAACGACGGGAGACCCTTGAAATGGAGTTCCTCTCCGGAAGTGAGGGTATCGCCGATCTTGAAATTGCCTGTGTCGGGAATACCGACAATATCTCCCGGGAAAGCCTCGTCGACTATATTCTTCTTTTGGGCCATGAAGGCAGTCGGGGCTGCGAAACGCATCATCTTATTATGGCGCACATGGCGATAGTTGACATTGCGTTCGAACTTTCCGGAGCAGATCTTTACAAACGCGATACATGAACGATGGTTAGGATCCATGTTGGCATGGATCTTGAATACGAAACCGGTGAAACCCTCCTCTTCGGGACGTACCTCGCGTTCGACAGCCTGAATTGGGCGTGGTGCGGGAGCAATCTTAACGAAAGTGTCGAGCAGCTCCTTCACACCGAATGTATTGAGTGCCGAACCGAAGAACACCGGGGCCATCTCGCCCGCAAGATACTCCTTTTCATCAAAATCGGGATACACTCCCTCGATAAGTTCAAGATCCTCGCGGAGCTTATCGGCATCCTCCTTTCCTACGATCTCATCGATTTCTTCGGAATTGATATCCTTGATTTCGATACGCTCGCTGATGGTCTGTTTAGAAGGCGTGAAGAGATCGAGACCTTTCTCATAGATGTTGTAGACACCTTTGAATCGATCGCCCATATTTATAGGCCATGTGAGCGGGCGGACACCGATCTTGAGTTCCTTCTCGAGTTCATCGAGGATATCAAACGGATCGCGTCCCTCGCGGTCCATCTTATTTACGAAGATGATCACGGGAGTATTGCGCATGCGGCACACTTCCATCAGTCGTCGGGTCTGAGTCTCGACACCCTTGGCGGCATCGACCACGATGATTACGGAATCGACGGCAGTGAGAGTGCGGAATGTATCCTCGGCGAAATCCTGGTGACCCGGGGTATCGAGGATATTGATTTTATAATCGCCATAATTGAAACCCATCACGGATGTAGCCACAGAGATGCCACGCTGTTTCTCTATTTCCATCCAGTCGGAAGTGGCGGTCTTTTTAATCTTATTGCTTTTTACGGCACCGGCCACATGGATAGCTCCACCGAAAAGCAGGAGCTTCTCGGTGAGAGTGGTCTTACCGGCATCAGGGTGAGAGATGATGGCGAATGTGCGTCGCCTTGCTATTTCTTTATTCAGTTCGTCAGACATAATCACTTCAATAGGGAGAGGCAACGTTCCAGCGACTCACGCCAGTAGGGGATATCAAGCTTATATGTGTTTTTGATTTTATTTTTGCTCAATACGGAATACTGCGGGCGTTTCGCCGGAGTGGGGAACTGCGAAGTGGTGATGGGATTGACCTTCACATTTCTCTTCTGTATCTCGAAGATAGCTTTAGTGAGGTCGTACCATGAAGCCACACCCTCATTGGTATAATGATATATACCGGGCACCCACTTCGGATTTCGGAGGATATCGTAGATGGCCTGCGCGAGATCGCCGGCATATGTGGGAGTACCGATCTGATCGGCCACAACATTGATTTCCTTATTTTCGTTGGCCAGCCGGAGCATTGTCTTAACGAAATTGGAACCATACTGTGAATAAAGCCATGCCGTGCGGATAATCAGCGCATTCTGACAGAAGGAAGTGAGGAGTCCCTCACCTTCAAGCTTCGTGCGGCCATAGATGCTGCGGGGATATGGCTCATCGTTCTCCTCGTAGGGACGGTATCCATTGCCGGGGAAGACGTAATCGGTGGAGATGTGTATCACTCTGACACCGTTGCGGTCGGCGGCTTGAGCGAGATTGCCTACCGCGCCCGTGTTGACGGCTGCAGCACGGAGATCATCGGTCTCGGCTTTATCGACAGCGGTATATGCGGCGCAGTTGATGATATAATCAAATTTATTCTCGCGTATGAAGTGGTCCACTTCTTCGCGGTCAGTGATATCAAGAGTTTCAGAGTCGGTATAGGTCACGTCCAGATCGGGGTCTTTGGCGAGGACATCGTGCAGGCACTGGCCGAGCTGGCCTCTGGCTCCGGTAACGAGTATACGTGTCATAAGAAGTATTCAAAATTAAATGATTCAAAGTAAGTGGATTATCTTTTATACTATCCGTGGATCCAAAAATAATCCTCAGATATAGTATAAATTAATTTTGAACACTTACTTATATTCGGTTTTATTCTTTTATGTTGTTGAAGTGAGCTCTGTTTTAATCCTCATCGAGGTCAAGCTCATTGTTATAATCGTCCTTATAATATTTGGAGAGGAGGGCAAGGAATCGCGATATCTGAGTGGTGGCCTCAAGGGTATCCTTTGAGATTTCTTTTCCCTGCAGCCGGAGCATAAGGATTCCGTAAAGAGCATCGAAGCAAGATTCGAGTTCATCTTTCTTATTTTCCCCTGCCTTGGAACGTATCTCCACTATATAAGGGAGTGTATTGTAATATTCGGCTGCATATCTTGCGAACTTGGAATTACGTAGGAGCCGGGCATGAAGATGATTCAGATCGAGGAGGACATTTTTATTGAGCTGGATATGTCCTGATTTTTCCACGCCCTCGCGACGCATCATGTCGATAAGGGATTCATACCAGTCTTTCATTTCCTTTTTCTGTTCGGGAGTGAGGTTGGTATGGCGATCTATAATATCGTGTTCGATGCGGTCGAGATCGAAATTATAAGCGCGGATCATATCTTCAATCTGCCACATATAGAGGAGATATTCGGCTATGTTCTCGCGTTTTTTTTGAGATGCAGTAATCATAGATTTCGAAATTTCTGGGCAGGGATTTTCCCGGGGGATTATCCCTAATGCAAAATTACTAAAAATAATATAAGTAACAATATTTTTATAATGAAGAGGCGACCCTGCCGTATGGGGCGAGCGGGCCGATTATGGTGGATTCCTTCCCGGCGGGCAGGTAGAGATTGGCCTGTGCGGCATCCCGGCGACGCCGAAGCTGCTCGGCATCGTCTCCGAGACCGAAGTGCATTGGGAAGAAATTCTTTATGTTAAAGCGCTGGAGAAATAGCCGCGCGCCTGTAAAATAATCCGATCCGATGCGGGAGTCGACTGGAAAGAAGCAGATGTCAATGGGTCGGGATTCTACATATTCGGCGATTGTATCCAATATATGATTAAAGTCGCCCAGAGCTTTGTTCACTTCCTGTTGTGTGGATTCGTCTTTCCATATCCAGGCATTGAGGTCGCCGGCATGAAATATCCGTAGAGCCGGAGTTTCCACAATCCATGAATTTCCTATATCTGTGGAGCCAAAGGCCCTGACTATAAGAGAATCTGGTGATTCAGAGGAATTGACATGATCCGGTGTATCGTGAGCCGATGAGGTGGTAAGAGGGAAAACGGTGTGCTCCGAAGGTCGGAGCGTCGCGACAGAATCAGAGGTCGGACGAGGTCCGGCATAGATTGAATTCGGAGATAGGATATGGCGGCAGAAGCGGGCCGTATCGTTGCTGAGAATATAATGAATATACGGGAAGCGGTCAGCCCATCCGAATATATATTTGGAATAATGATCCTTATGGTGATGGCTCACGAAGACAAAGAAAGGCTTATCTTGAGGAATGAGGGATAAGAATTGAGGATAGGCCGGATCGGGGGAAAGGGGGTCGGTCCAGTAATCGAAAAGGAGAGAGAATCGGGAAGTGAGCACGAGGAAACAATCGTGATGTATATAAATTATCTGCATGATAAAAGTAGATAAAACTATATGAAAAAAGGGAAGCGGATTCATCCGCTTCCCGGTGTATTTTTCAGTAATTTCTGTCGCGGCGAGGCCGTGGAGTTATTGGCGCGGAGAAAAAGGATTGATTCCCGATATTGACTCCGCAGGGGTTGTCTATAATTTTGGGATATATTTATCGATAATCCTTAAGCATTCCCTGGAGACGCTTGCGGGCGAAGAAGATTCGGCTTTTGATTGTGCCTAAAGGAAGATTCATCTTCTCGGCGATTTCCGCATACTTGTAACCGGCCACATACATAGTGAAGGGCTGTTTGTACTCATCGGAGAATTCATTGATGGCCTCGGAAATTTCTTTAGCGGCGAATGAACCCTCGGGAGTGGCGAGGCCGGATTCCTGGGAAATGTTGAGATGGTAGAGATCTTCAGTCTGATCAATTACTGTGGCGCTGCGCACCTGACGACGGTAATTGTTGATGAAGATATTACGCATGATTGTGAATACCCATCCCTTGAAGTTGACGTTATCAACATACTTTGATTCGTTGTCAAGGACCTTAAGGGTAGTATCCTGGACCAGATCCTGGGCTGCCTCCTTATTAGTGGTGAGTTGATATGCGAAACTAAGAAGATTACCTTGTAATCCTAAAAGTCTCTTTCTAAATGTAGCGGATTCAGCCATAATGATCGGTTTTTAGTGGAATTAGGGTCTTGGGCCGGGGCCCTCAACCGTTAGGTATACTAATATAACAACGTGGAGAGAAATTGTTCCGGGAAAAGCGAATTTTTTTTAAATTTTTTTTTGCGGAATGGAATTTCAAGATTTTATAATTAATTTTGCAACGTGGAGAAGGATTGTATGGCAGCAACTGAGCTGAAATCCCTCCGAATGAAGTTTAGACAACTTCAATAAGTAGAATCTCTCTCAACACCATATAATATTAAATGAGTGGTAAAATCAAGAGATTGAGTTTCTGGGTGAGGCGACGCTCTCATCTGGCTCTATTCCTTATCTTAGGCGTTGTAGTGGTGGTGCTGTTCTTTAATGAGGAGACATCCTATAAACTTAATATGGAATATCAGGCCCGTATCAACGAACTCCAGAAGGAGATTGCCGAATGTGAGGATTCAGCGGCCTTCTATAGGAGCCGTAGGGAGGCACTGCTCACCGGAACCGAGGATCTCGAACACATCGCCCGCGAGGAATATCATATGCAGAAACCGACTGAAGACGTCTATGTTCTGCGGTAGATCGATACACCGGGTATCAGATTATCCGATATTGCGGGAAATAATAAAGGATAGTAATGAAGCAAAGAAAAAATAACAGCCCCGATCACGGGGCAACCTTCAATTATGAAGCTCTGACGCGTCGCCGGCGTGTCGCGGAATCTCTTTCCACATTGGGCCTCTTCTTTTTGGCTCTGTCGCTGGTGGTGCCTTTTGCCCAGATAGGTAACGGAGCCTTCCAGGGAGCCTTCAAATGGGTGTTTGCCGCGGCGGCACTTCTCTATACCGGAGCGCGACTGATTCCGGTGAATGCCCCCGACGATAGCTTGCGTCTCAAGAGAATGCGCCGGCTTGAAGTATGGGCCGGAATCCTATTTTGCGTGGCGTCATTCTTCTGGTTCTATAAATCAGCACGCCTCGGAGAATTCGGTTTCTCTCTGGCTCTTATTCATGATACCATCCTCTTTACCCTTGCCGGGGCAATTATTCAGATTATCGCATCCTGGATGATAGCCTATCGTATGAAGAAGGAAGAGAAGAATCGTAGGGCCTCTGACTCCGCTGCAGATGATACTGGCGATTGATCTTGGCAATACGCTTGCAAAAGGTGTCCTGATAGAGGAGCAGCCTACTGATTTGCGGTTTTGTGCCCCCGATCTTCCCGATCTTCTGCAGATAGTGGAATCCACAGGAGAAGATATAGAGGGAATTGTATTTTGCAGCGTGAGACGCGATTCAGGAGAAATGGAACTTCTCAGCCGCTACTCCGCCTTGAAACCGGGTGGAAGAGTAGTGAAAGTGGATGGTGACAGTCCATTGCCTATACGTCTGGACTATCTTCCTGCGGGTTCGTTAGGTGCCGACAGGATAGCTGCCGCCGTGGGCGCATGGCATCTTTTTGGGGAGCGGTGTGTAGTGGCTGATGCCGGTACAGCTTTAACCGTGGATGTGGTGGAACCCTCGGTGGGGGATACCGTTGATTCTCCGGGAGTCTTTGCCGGAGGAACAATCTCCCCGGGTCTCCGACTTCGTTTCGAATCGTTGGGCCGGCACACAGATCTTCTTCCGTTGCTTGAAGCGCAGGGAATGGTCGGTGTTCTCGGAAATACTACGGCTGAGGCCATACGCGCGGGAGTGATAGGAGGTGCGGCCTCGGAAATCGAAGGAATATGGCGACATATCCAATCCGAAAAGGGCCACTGCCGGCTGGTGATCACCGGTGGCGACGGGCCGTTGCTGGCTGAAATCCTCCTCGATCGGGGAATCGAATCTTCTATTGTGTCCGACCTTGTTTTTATAGGCCTGGCCGCAATATTCGAATTTAGACAACTTCAATAATAATATCAACGAGTCGGAATTAAGATGGGGAGACTGCAGATTGTAGTTCATTCGTCGTAAGATTCCGGCTTACTGACTGACCATAATGAAAAGACTAAGCATAGCGTTGGCTTCGCTCGCAATTGCGGGGGCTGCCATGGCGCAGAATCAGACATCCCCGTATTCTCTTTATGGATATGGTATTATCGGCGACCGTGCCACATCAATGCAACGCCAGATGGGTGGAGTGGGGTATGCAATGAATTCGGGACGCCAGATCAATGTGATGAATCCCGCCTCTTACGCGGCAATCGATTCACTGACATTCCTTTTCGATATAGGTGCGGATGTGTCGTTGCTATGGAGTAAGGATGATAACAGCACGCAACGTACCACCGGTGGTGGCGTCGATTATATCACGATGCAATTCCCGATTTCCAAGAATATGGGTATGTCGGTAGGTCTGGTACCCTATACTTCGGTAGGTTATGCGTTCGGAACCGATATTGCTCATGGCACGATGTCAAATCAGGGTCAGGGCGGTATCAACGAACTCTATCTCGGATGGAGCGGAAAAATCAAGGGATTCTCGTTGGGTTTCAACGTCAGCTATGACTTCGGAAATATAATTAACGATGTATTCACCGAAACCAACACTAATGCCCAGGCTAAATTTGAGCATGTGATGGAGATCCGCGACTGGAATATCAATATTGGTGCCCAGTACACCCATAAATGGAATAAATACAATAAGGCTGTGGTCGGAGTGACCTATTCTCCGAAGAAAACCCTCCTTGGAAAGACATGGATGACTGTGCAGGAGACCACTCAGGATCAGGTGCCCGATACGCTTGGATACATGAAGATGCGCGGCAACTACTTCACTCCCAATACAGTCGGCGTAGGCCTTAGCTATACCTATGAGAAAGCTTCCAGAATAATGGTGGAGGCCGACATGACATGGCAGCAATGGTCGAAGGCGACATATTCTCCCCTCTATGACCGCGATAATCCCGGCGAAGTCTTGTTTCAGGGAATGAATTTCAAAGACCGCACGCGCTTCGCCATCGGAGGAGAATATATTCCGAAGATACGAGGAAACTATGGTCAGCGAATGGCCTACCGTCTGGGGGCCTATCATACAGCTGATTACATCAGCGTCCGCGGCAACAGAGTGAAGGAAATGGGTATAACGTGCGGATTCGGTCTTCCCACTTACGAAGGAAAGACAATGCTCAACCTTGGCTTCGAATGGAAACGACGCTGGGCATCGCCTCAGGCATTGCTGAGCGAGAATTATTTCAATATCACGCTCGGAATCAATTTCAACGAGGTATGGTTCTGGCAGCGTAAGATACGCTAACCGTAAGATACGCTGAATATGAAGCGGTTGCGTGACATGGCGCTCGGGAGCGTCCTGATTCTGAGCCTCTGGAGTTGCACGGAAGGACGGAAGGTGGATATCGCAAGCAAGCTCGACCCCGGGCATATGGCTACGATGACCACCCATAACATATCGACCCTGATATCCGATTCGGGAGTGATACAGTATAAGATTGTCTCTCCGATGTGGCAGGTATTCGATCAGGTGGAGACACCGTATTGGTTATTCCCCAAAGGGCTTTACCTGGAGAAATATGATCCCTATTTTCAAGTGATAGCCACAGTAGCTGCCGATTCGGCCCGATATTACAAGAATCAGCGCCTTTGGCGACTGATGGGGAATGTCGAGATGACCAAGGTGCCCAAAGATCTGTTCCAGTCGCAGGAACTCTATTGGGATCAGAAGACGAACCGTATCTATAGTGATTCGTTTATCCATATAGAGACAGCCACGCATGTGCTTGAAGGAATGGGGTTTGTGAGTAACGACCGTCTGACCGACTACCGTGTGATCCGTCCGCAGGGAATTTTCCCCGTAAACCGGGAGAATATCAGCAGTCCGGCTCCTGCCCCGGACTCCTCACCGGTAGCAGCCGGTGAAGCATCAGCCGTCTTCGGCTCAGCTCCGGGGGCTGAATCTGCATCCCAGGCTGCCAATTAATAAGTAGCTACTTATCAAATTATGGAATTATCGTTAGCAATCGTAATAGCTATAATAGCCGTAATCCTTTCCGGACTCTTCTCGGGTTCGGAAATTGCATTTGTACAATCGAGTAAGGTGCGGATGGAAATAGACGGTGCCCGAGGCGGAATGATCAATCGGATCATCCGCGGCTTCTCGCGCCATGAGGATATGTTTATCTCCACTCTTCTGGTAGGAAACAATGTCGTCCTTGTAATCTACGGTATTGCTTTCTCTGCCATTGTCAACCCATGGCTCCAGACCGTGTTCGATAACGAGGCTCTCGTGCTGATCTCCAATACCCTGATATCGACTCTCATCATCCTCATATGTGGGGAATTTATGCCTAAAACCACATTCCGAATCAATCCGAACTTCATGATCCGGGTTGTGGCTTTGCCGTTGTATCTTGTATATCTGCTGATTTATCCTATTTCATGGTTTGTGTCAGTGTTGTCCAATGGCCTCATGAGACTCTTCGGACTTGAATCGGCCAAATATTCCGGAGGACACCTCACTATGGAGGAACTGGATGACTATCTGCAGCGGTCGATAGATGATGGGCCGAGTAATGAGGAGGTAGAGAATGAAGTTAAGATTTTCCGACGTGCCATAGATTTTAAGGATACACCGATATCCAAGTGCATGACACCGCGTAATGAGATTACGGCCGTACCGATTGAGGGAACCACCCGCGAGAAACTTCTGAAGGTGTTTGTCGCCACCGGATTGTCCAAGATTGTGGTCTATCGGGAAGATATAGACGATATCGAAGGGTATATTCATGTTTCCGAGATGTTCACCACCACAGAGGGAGAATGGCAGAGCCGGATCAAGCCGGTACTATTCACACCGGAAACGATGCTGGCCAACAAGATGATGAGCCGTATGCTCAATGAGAAGAAGAGCCTGGTGATAGTGGTGGATGAATTCGGAGGGACAGCCGGTCTGGTCACGCTTGAGGATCTTGTGGAGGAGATATTCGGAGAGATAGAAGATGAACACGACAAGAAGCGCGTGATAGGCCGCAAGCTTCCGGATGGAAGTTATGAATTTCCCGGTCGCATGGAGATATCGGCAATAGATGAAAACTTTGGATTGCATATAAAGGAATCCGAGGAATATCACACCCTTGCCGGATATCTTATAGAGAATCTTCAGGCTCTTCCCCGGCAGGGAGAGACGTTTGATATAGAAGGGTTGCGATTTACAATCCTAAGGATGTCGACCACCCGTATCGAGCTTGTGCGGGTGGAGAAGATTGAAGAAGGAGCCTTAAAGAAATGATTAAGGATTAGATAAGAAGGGGGGCTACTCAAAATTATTGTTAATTCGGAAATAAAATCAGGAAATATTTGGAATTGGCTCGAAAATTATGTAACTTTACAATGAAAATCTGATGGAGAGACGTTAGAGTCGCAAGATTAGTATGTCAGGAAGTCAGGTAATCATGTAGTGTTGGCCTAACGGCTTCCGCGAAATTGTGACCCATAATTAACAAAAATCACTCCTAACCAAAACTGCGATGAGTCAGAAAAGCAATTTTGAGAGCTCTGTATTGGGAATGCAGAGCAATCTCCTTTCTTTCGCTCTTAAGTTGACGCAGAATAAGGATGAGGCTATGGATCTTGTGCAGGACACCACTCTTAAGGCCCTCAACAATGAGGACAAGTTTGTAGACAATACAAACTTTAAGGGATGGATGCTCACTATCATGCGCAATATTTTCATCAACAACTATCGCAAGACAGTTCGTGAAAATACTGTGGTTGATACAACAGAGAACCTCTACCACGTCAACTTATGTCAGGATTCGGGATTGGCAGCTCCTGATGGAGCGTATGCGGTGAGTGAAATTTCGCAGATCATAGCGGAGTTCCCCGCCGATTACCGTCAGCCCTTCTCTATGCACGTAGCTGGCTACAAGTACGAAGAGATTTCCCAGAAACTGGGAATGCCTCTCGGCACGGTTAAGAGCCGTATCTTCTTTACCCGTCAGAAGCTTCGTGAAATCCTGAAGGACTACCGTTGATCCCTTATGATTACACTATTAAGCCGACTCATTTCTGAGTCGGCTTTTTGTGTTTTAGAGTGGAGGGTGTCACTGGCTCAATCTTCTACCCGTAAAAATTTCCCGGAGCGGTCGAAGCGTAGCTCAAGCCCGTTTTGTAATTCCACTTCATAGCTGCGCGAAGCCCGCTCGATCTGGATGATACGCTGTCCTTTATAATTTTTCGATACATAATCGCTGATCTCCGGAATTACAAAATATTTCGGCACTGCACGATGGCCGCAGTCGACTTCAATCCATTCTCCCTTCGACCCGAATTCAATCTCTGTACCATCTGAGAGAGTCACCTCATATTGATCTCCGCGCAAGGCATGAGAGTCAACTTTCACGCGGTTCACATCCTGCTTCGGAAATTGTTCCTTCAGAATTGTGCGGGCAGGTGCCGGAAGGGGATTTGCGTTGTGGTAGACGCGTGTGCGCGCTGCAACCGGAAGAATCGCCAGAATGGTAAGCAGCAGAGTCGTTATTAATTTCTTCATATAAGTATTTAGTAATAAAGTTAGTATCAGAGTTAAGTTCCCATTTGAAATAACAAATCCATTGGAGGTTTGTTCCACATGTCTGGTGCCTATACTTCAGCCGGAATGCTGGACATTCCGTGTAAGGAGGAGGTTCATGAAGTTTTATTTGATGGATGGATTATCACCATTGTCGCTCCGAATCCAAATCTTACGAAAGAAGCGTCCTGGAGTTCATAACCCCGAAACTCACGTCTCACCAGATCATGAAGCGCTTTACGTAACACTCCTTCTCCCTTGCCGTGGATAAATATAATCTTCTGGCCTGCTCGACGGCAATGTTCTTTAAGAGTTGTCCTCACGGTATCGAGCTGATGGAGAAGCATATCTGTATTACTCATCCCGACGGTGGAATCAAGGAGAGCCCCGATATGGAGATCGATTTCTATCGGTGGAAGGAGTTTGGTGGGATTCACTGTAGAAGAAGGATGGTTTTTCTTAAGTCTGCGGTCGGAAGAATATTTGGCGAGGAGTTCCTGCATGGCTGAATCGGGTGCCCCTCCCATCGCTAATTTAAGACGTCTCGGGTCAGGTCGGTCGGGTCGAATTCCTTCTCCATCCTTAGCCAACTCCACTTCCATGGCAGGTCTGTCCGAATAAAGAGGATGCTGATACTCCTGTTCTCGACGCCAGAATCCCGTCCCTAAGTCCAGTATAGCCGTTACAGGGGGTAGGGGATCGGTAGATAAGTTTCCCTTAATGGAATGTATTCCGAAGAATACTATCTTTTGCCAGCGTACAAGATTCCGGGCCTTGACCACTTCAAGAGTAAGCGATGTTCCGGCCTCGACTTGACCCGTATGAAGGAGAGTCCCGCGGTTGTCTGCCCCCTCTTCTGCACTAATGAAAGAGAAGAGGAGATCCGAATCAGTATCATTAATGAGAGAAACGCTGAAATCGCCTGTTGAAAGACGGCGGGAATCATGCGGTTCGAAGCTCAATACAATATACATACGAACATGATTTAGAATTCTATTCACCAGAACGTAAACTCCAAAGTGTGTCACGATTGAAGCCTCTGGATGTTTCAGAATACTAAGTTACAAAATTTTTAAGTCTTACTCGTCAGCTATATCGTGGAGGAAACAAAACTATTTTGTGATTACCCGAAATATAATTATCTTTACATATTAAATTTTGGAATATTATTTCGTAAATTCCGTTTATAATTTAGCTACACATACTATGTATGTGTGAACTCGACATCTATACCACACGCATAACCATCACGAAATGAAATACAAATTATATACAGGACTCGCTTTTGGTGTCATAGCTTTAGGAGCATCGGCCCAATGCAAGCTTAATATTGGCGACCGTGTAATCCTCCGGGAGCTGATGGAATCCTCAGGTGCCGTTTCGACACGTGGGGCCGAAATGGCCGGATTGGAGGATGGTCGTGTTGACCTGATCTTACGCTATACCTCCGAGGAGGCTCTTTCGCAGATTGAAGCAGCCGGCGGAGAAGTAATTTCCCGAGTGGGCTATTCCGGGGCGATTGTACGCGTGGCTCCTGAAATGGCGGAAGCTATGGCAGCCACCCGTGGCATACTCACTGCCCGCCTTTCCGTGAAAGCCGCTACGAAAAATGATAAGGCACGCCCGATGAGCGGTGTGGAATCCGTTTGGAATGGCGAAAGTCTGCCAGCTTCATTCAGAGGTAAGGGAGTAATCGCCGGTATCTATGATGTGGGGATGGACCCCAATCATATCACATTCCGTAATCCTGACAATAGTCTACGTTCGGAAGTGGTCTGGGGATATTCGGGTTCGTCAAGTAAGCCGACTGTGTATGATACCCCTGAGTTAATCAGTAAATTCACCACCGACTCCCGGAGCGATTCCCACGGCACCCACGTGCTTGGAATTATGGCCGGATCCTTCCGTGATACAATTTCTTCCGGAGCGGCCGATTATAGGGGAGTGGCGCCGGATGCCCGTCTGGCAGTGGCCGGAGGGGCCGGATACCTGTCGCAGATTCTGGATGCAATGGAGAGAGTGGGACAATATGCAGAGCAACAGCAGGTTCCCTGTGTGGCAAATCTTTCATTTGGTGACAATGTCGGCCCCCATGATGGCAGCGACACATTCACTGCATTGCTCAATGAAATCGCCGACAAATATAACATGGTGTTGTGTCTGGCGGCAGGCAACGAACGAGGGGATAACGTAGCTGTGGTTAAGACTTTAACCGAGGAGACACCTTCCTTCGCCACTGTCCTCAAGCGTGGCTACCGATCCACTAATTCCTCGCAGGCCAATGGCGAGCTGCAGGTATGGAGTTCCGATTCCCGGCCTCTCGATGTTACATTTGAACTGGTCAGCAGTGAGAATCCCGATTCAGTACTGGCTTCATATAAGGTGACCGACAAGGAACAATACCTTGTTACTTCCGATGCGACCCAAAGCCAGTTCACCGGAGCAACCCTTATTCGTGACACAGAAAATTTCTCCACTCATTATTCACGCAGTGGAGTAGGGGGAATAGGATATGTGGATAAGGCCAATGGAAGATACGTGGCTGATTGCAATGTCATCCTCTCCACCCGTAATTTCCTCAATGCCACTTCCTATTCCACTTATTTCCGTGTCGTGGTAAAAGGAGCTCCAGGTCAGAAAGCTTATGTCTACGTGGATGGTATATATATGACGGTCGGAGGCCACAATCAGGCTGTAGACCGGTATGAGGTTCCCGACGGATATGGTTCCAACAGTAATATGTCGGGCGGCAAGAACACATTGTGTGTAGGCAGTTATGTGTCGGCCAATCGTCCCGGATCCGGTTATCCTAACGGTATTGTAGGCGACCCCAGCTATTTCTCCTCCTATGGAGAGGCAGGAGATGGCCGTGAGATGCCGGATGTCTGTGCTCCCGGACAGGTGATAATGAGTGCGCGGAACACCTACTGTTCTTCCAGCTCCTATCCTAAATCCTATTCATACCGTGATCCGGATTCGGCTACCACATATAGCTGGACCACAATGGCCGGAACCTCTCAGGCCTCACCACACGCAGCCGGAGTTGCAGCATTGATTAGATCGGTTAATCCGACGCTTGACTATAAGGAAGTGAAGGAGATCATGCGATCCACAGCCGTACTCCCCACCGAAGGTAAGGGCTGGGGCCGCGGAATGCTGGATGCATATGCAGCAGTAAAGAAAACCCTGACCACTACTTCGGTCTACGACCTGGTGGCTAATGGCACGGAAGGCACCATCATCCGTCCGGTCGGTATCAATAACTGGGAGATCAGCGTTCCTGCAGAAGATGGCTTCAAGATCAATGTGTATGGCATGGATGGATCCATGATGGTGGGCCATAGCGTAGAAGGTCCTGAATATACCCTTGAAGGGAATACTCTTCCGAAAGGCCTATATATTCTGACTGTGCAGACACGTCAAGGCGTGAAAAGCCAGAAAATCATGATACAGTAAATTTAAATGGATAAGACCCCATTCCATCAATTGATGGAATGGGGTCTTATCCATTTGTACATAGTCTGTTTCTATTGTCCGGCTAATCTAATAATTGACAATAGGGCCTTTGTAATATAAGAATTGGCTTGCAGACCGTATGATTGGAAGATTAAAGCATCGGCTATAGAGGGAATAAAAGAAGGAAGAGGAGATTAATTGTATCCTTTGGTTATTTCATAAACCATCCTATAACATAAACAAATAAGAAACGAATTTGTAAATTAATATTTCGAAAGAGATTTTAACATTTGTTGATTTAGTTGAGAATCAGAATGTTGTGTTTTGAAAATATGTTTTTCAGCATCTTTTTCTCAAAAAGTCTTGACAAGGGGATTTGAAACATATAACTTTGCATCCGCAATCGGGAAACACCCCGGGGCCGCTGAAAAGCGGTCGGGAGGGCCCGGAAGCGCAAGAACAATGACATTTTGCCACAGGACAAGCAGCGGGCGTCGCTTCATAATAATGGAG
>JAAVFV010000047.1 GCA_014800525.1 Bacteroidales bacterium
TCGACTTATCATTTGGACAGCACAATGTAAATTTTCCAGATTTAATCAGTGCCAAATAACTTGTCTAAAGTCGTTTTGTATATGTCGTTATTTTGTTATGTCTGTTTCTTTCGTTTACTTTTTTAGGTGGTTATCCATAGCGCAAAATTACACAAAAATTTCCACCGCTCCAAACGAAAACGCCAAAATGTAACAAAAAAATCCGAACATTCCAAATACGCAACCTACTTTATTTCAGACCAAAATAATATATATACCAAAAGACCCTCCAATCTTTAGTGACTATCCTATTTTTAACATATTTTTAACATTTTCCTTATATTGACTGATTTTAGAGCCACTCTATTCCTTTCCCTCTCTCCACTTCATCAATACACCTCCTTTATATAGATGAAGAAGAAAAAAAGGAATGGATCGAATGGAACTCTCTAAAAATTCTTTCCTCTATTTCAATGTACTCTTTCGTTCAATACCCATTTTTCATTTCCTTTATTGAACACTCATATATAAAAAATTGGAGAGGGTTCTTTAGTGGAGAGATAGATTTTAACACAATTTTAACATTTGCAATACTAATGAGCAAATTATTAGGGTTATATATGTGATATAGTGGAGATTAAGCGACAAAAGTTAATTAGTAGGTAATGAGTGGAGGGAGTACCGTTAGTATTTATATATAAAAGAAAAGGAGGTTGCAATCCCTCCATAAGACCTACAAACGTCATTAACCGCTATACTCCAAACATTACCAATGCGTTATGGAGATTAAAAAGTCACATAGGTAGCAGAGGGGTTAACTGCCATTAGAATTTATATATAAAAAAAGGAGATTGAACCTCTACATTATACCTACCCCAATCATTAAGCGCAATAAAACGGTAATACAGTGGTGTTTATATGGATTTATGATGAAAGTAGGTATATGAAAGGGCAATCAGAAGCAGTCTTTATATATAGAAATAAAATGAGAGGAAAGCCTTTAGATTGACCTAATCCAAACATTAAATGCAGTAACGCCGTAGTATATTGGAACTTATGGCAATTAATAGTGTATGTAGGTAGTAATAGGGAAATTTGCCATTAATCTTTATATATAGTATTATAGCCACTCCAATCCATTGGTATAGACCTATTCCCATTGTAACACTCCATACCCATAACATTACCAACGATTTACAGAGATTAAAGAGTGAGTTAGGTATTAGCAGGGGCAATTCCCATTAGTATTTATATATAAATGAAAAGCCATTTACTCTCTTATACCGCTACCTACAATTGCCAATAGTCGATATAACAAAGTAAATACCAATATATTAGGGTGATTTATATTGATATTAGCCAAATATTGGAAGGGGTAATTTGCACTGATGAAAGTATGAGGGAAATATTGCAACCATCGGCAACCACCACTAAGCGATATTGACCTCTCCAATGCCCCTAACACCGTTCAACGAAGAAGCCTCTTATATGAGGCACCATCATTCAACGACACTCCCTAATGGCGTTCAACGTCTATTGATACCCAACAGTAAACCATTGGGTATTAATCGTCATTCAACGCCTCCTAAAATCATTCAAATTCCCCTCAATTTGAAAAACACCCTAAAACCACCAAAAATCACCCATCTAACTACCACATAACCACTTATATACACCGCTAAAATCGACAAACTATATTTTTCCTATACTTTTATAAAAGAAAACAATGACGAGTCAAAAGAACAAGTTTTATGGTTCAAGATATTCCCAACTCCTGATAAAATATATATCGCTTAATTTTTAGTAACTACTTAGGAGACAAGTGTTCAGATTTAATTTGTTATATTTGTAGTCTATGCCAACGATACATCCCATATTCAGTTCTTCCGACACCATTACTGGTGTGCCTGCTTCGGATACATCTTCCCCCATCGGCCGGTTTGCGCCTTCGCCGACTGGAAGGATGCATCTGGGCAATCTGTTTACGGCTCTGCTCTCCTGGCTTTCCGTACGTTCCCGCGGAGGACGGTGGGTGTTACGGATTGAGGACCTCGATCCTCAACGGTCCAAGCGCGAGGCGACAATATTGATCGAGGAAGATCTCCGCTGGCTCGGACTCTACTGGGATGAGGGTGGTCTGGAGAATCGTGGCCCTCACGGCCCTTACAGCCAGAGTGAACGCCACAATCTATATGAGGAAGCTCTCGATAGGATTAAAGCCACAGGCTTCTGCTATCCTTGCTCATGTAGTCGGGCTGATATTCTTGCCACGCAGGCTCCTCATCAGTCGGACGGACGTGTCATCTACGGCGGCCATTGCCGACCGGCGCACCTCCCCGATCCAAATGCTTTCCAAGCACAGCCCGGCCGCTATGCCGTACGCCTCAACGTGCCTGATCGTGAGATAGAATTCTGCGATATCATCTCGGGGAGACAACGTATGAATCTATCCAAAGAGTGTGGCGATTTTATTCTGCGTCGTGCCGATGGAGCGTGGGCCTACCAATTGGCCGTAGTGGTCGACGATGCAGCAATGGGAGTCACGGAGGTAGTCAGAGGTAACGATCTCCTCCTATCCGCAGCACAACAGATATATCTCCAACAACTCTTGGGTTATCCCACACCCCGGTATGCACATCTTCCTCTCATATGCAATTCATCCGGCCAACGACTCTCGAAGCGTGACCACTCTCTTTCCATGGAAGCTATTCGGGAAAAATCCACCCCGGAAGAGACAATCGGCCTTTTAGCCCATTTGGCGGGACTGATTCCCGAAGCAGCTCCGATCAGTCTTTCGGAGCTCATTCCTCTCTTCTCATGGGATAAACTCTCCCCTCAGCCTTCAATAATATTATAATTCCTCTCCTCCCTCCTGTAATTCCTCTCCCTCTTCAGCTTGCTAAAATATCCTGTGGTCAGCGCGAAGCTTGTTTCCGTCCCGACTCTGTCGGCCCTCCCCATCAGCGCGAAGCTCGTTCCGTGCAAGCCCTGAAAGGGATTGAAGCAGCCTTAACCCAATCTCAATTAAAAACAATGAATATTCCCCAAGATTTCAAAGATATGATGGAAGGCCTCCTTTACGAGGAAGCAGATGCATTCTTCGAGGCAATGGCCCGAAAACCGGAAATTTCTATCAAACTCAACCGCCGTAAACTCACCGATTCCGCTAAATTAGGATATGGCGAATTAGAACCCGTGAAATGGTGTCGCTCCGGTTTTTATCTCCCTGAACGTCCGAAATTCACTCTCAATCCTCTCCTCCATGCCGGTGCTTTCTATGTACAGGATGCTTCATCCATGATATATGAGACAGTGGTGGAGCATATCATCGCATCCTCTTTCGATACCGGCCGATACCCAGCTGTGGCCGATCTATGCGCCGCCCCGGGAGGAAAAACCACCTCCATCATCAATGCTCTCCCTGATTCTGCATTCGTACTGGCTAATGAATTCACAAAATCCCGCGTCGGAGCTTTACGGGAAAACCTGATGAAATGGGGGTATCCGGATGTTATGGTCACCTCCGCTTCTGTGGATCGGCTTGCTCAAGTAGGTCCGGCATTTGATATTGTGGCTGTGGATGCGCCTTGTTCCGGTGAGGGGATGATGCGTAAGGAGGAGGAAGCCGTGAATCAATGGAGCCCGGCCCTCATCCGTCAATGTGCCGCTTTACAGCGCCAGATTCTCGAAAGTGCTTGCAAGATGCTTAAGCCCGGAGGGTTTCTGATCTATTCCACATGCACTTTCAATCGTCAGGAAGATGAAGAGCAGATCGATTGGCTCGTGAACGAGAAAGGTATGGTGCCTTTTGATCCCGGTTTCCCTGAAGATTGGGGAATCATGTCCGGAATTGATACACAATGGCCCTGCTTCCGATTCATGCCTCATCATACCCGCGGTGAGGGACTGTTCCTCTGCGTGATGAGAAAAGAGATCGATACCATTGAGAATGCCGTTTCCACTCCCAGCCTCAAGGCATGGCTACGCAAGAATTTCAAACTCGTGGCTGATGGTATCCCCCGGGAAGAAACTAAAGGAGCCCTCTCCCTTCCCGCTCCCGAGGCCCCGTTAGCGATTGATTTCAATTCCAGGGAATTTTCGTTTGCGGACGTGGATCTTCCCACAGCCATAAGTTTTCTGCGCCGTGAGGCTCTCGTGCTGAATCCGGATGTTCCCAAGGGCTATGTGGTGATTCTTTACCAGGGATTCCCTCTTGGATTTGTGAAGAATCTCGGATCAAGAGCCAATAATCTCTATCCAGCTGCCTGGAAAATACGACATTAATTTCTCCTCAAAATATCGCAATTTCTCCTCAAAGGAAGGAATCAAAAGAGTTCTCTTACAATTATTCCTATGAAAAAGAACCAATTCCCCATCACGGGTATGATGTGTGCTGTCTGCGCCGGAACCGTGGAGAAGACCGCTGCCGCCCAACCGGGCGTGAATTCCGCTTCAGTGAATTTCGCAAATGCCTCCCTATCCATAGAATGGAATCCTGCGGAAACCTCTCCCGAGATTGTGGCCGAAGCAATCCGGAAGGCCGGTTATGATATGATTGTGGTGGAATCCGAAGAGGAGGCTGTGGAGGAAAAGGAACAGAAGGAGCTGGCACATTACAAGTCGATAAAGCACCTCACAGCATTAGCCTGGATTCTGACTATTCCTATCGCTACGATATGTATGTTCCATATCCATTTCCCGGGTGAGAACTGGATCATCGCAGCAATGACCGCTATTGTGCTTTGTGTATGTGGAGCCGGATTCTTCCGGCGCGGCATTAAGGCTATCATCGCCAAGGCTCCGTCGATGGATAGTCTGGTAGCGCTTTCCACTTCCGTCAGCTTCCTTTTCAGCCTCTTCTGCACCATATGGCCCGACGCCCTACCGCATTCCGGGGAGGGCCCCGACCTCTACTATGAAGGAGCCGCAATGATTATCGCCTTTGTCCTGACCGGCAAACTGATGGAGACCCGCTCACGACATAATACCGGTCTGGCCCTGAAGGCTCTTATGGGTCTTCAACCCAAGGAGGCTGTGGTGGTGATGCCCGACGGATCCACAGTGTGCCGTCCCATTTCAGAGATTCAATCCGGTGACCGCCTGCTTGTCCGCCCCGGTGAACGTATTCCTGTGGATGGGCCGGTGGTTTCAGGTCTCTCTGCGGTCGATGAAAGTATGCTCACGGGCGAACCGATCAAGGTAGAAAAGAAAGTGGGAGATCCGCTTGTGGCAGGTACAGTCAATGGATCCGGAATCATTGAGATGAAAGCCGAAAAGGTCGGAGCAAACACCGAATTATCCCGTATCATCCGTGCTGTCCGTGAAGCACAGGGTTCGAAAGCTCCGGTGCAAAAACTCGTCGACCGCATCAGTGCCATATTCGTTCCGACCGTATTCGCAATCGCCTTGATTACATTCTGCGTCTGGGCAGCAATGGGAACCCAATATGTATCTCTGGCTCTGCTTACTTCCGTTTCTGTCTTGGTGATAGCCTGCCCATGCGCCTTGGGATTGGCCACTCCGACTGCAATGATGGTCGGTATAGGTCGTGGAGCCAGGATGGGTATACTGGTGAAAGATGCAGCTGCTTTGGAGCGGCTTGCCAAAGTGAATCTCCTCGCCATCGATAAGACAGGAACCATCACGGAAGGTCATCCACGAGTGGTATCCGCCTCTTTTTCTTCCCACCTCTCCCCGGATGAGATGGAATTGATAAAGCGCCTATGTTATGGTGCGGAGTCAGAAAGCGTCCACCCCCTTTCCGAAGCGTTATGTGACTATTTTAATGGATTGGGAGTGGTGCCTCTTCTCCCTGAGTCATCAAGCTATGTGGCGGGTAAGGGAATCTTCTTCACTCATGATAATAAGGACTTTGAAATAGGAATTCCCTCCCAAAAAGGAGAATTTGCAGACGATGAACAGGTATGGCTCAATCAGGGCCTTGGTGTAGTGGAGGTGAGATGTCACGGAGAGGCGATTGCCGTTTTCGCTGTCGAGGATACCTTGCGTGAGGATGCGCGCCCCACTATTGATCTCCTGGGGCAAATCGGTATCGAAGTCATGCTCCTGACAGGCGACCGGCTCGCCACGGCGCAAGATGTGGCCAATAGGGCCGGCATCACCAAAGTTGTGGCCCAGGCCACTCCGGAACGCAAGCAGGAGGTGATTCAACATGAGATGAAGGCGGGTAAGATTGTGGCTATGGCCGGGGATGGAATTAACGACACCACAGCACTTGCCTCAGCAGATGTGTCTGTGGCAATGGGAGGCGGATCAGATATCGCCATCGAGACCGCACAGCTCACTCTTGCAGGTGGAAATCTTTCGGCTCTCCCCAAGGCGGTGCTTCTGGCACGCGCCACACTGCGCGTGATACGAGAAAACCTTTTCTGGGCGTTTATATATAATGTGATAGGAATTCCTTTGGCCGCCGGCGTTTTATATTCAGCAGGTATTCTCCTGAATCCAATGTTTGCTTCGGCGGCAATGGCCCTTTCCTCGGTATGCGTAGTGCTTAATTCGCTTCGCCTGAATAAAATCAAACTCAAATAAGATCAAACTCAAATAAATACCATTATGAAATTCAAGACAAATGCAAAATGCGCGGGCTGCAGCACAACAATCCTTAACCACATGCAGACGCGTTTCCCCGATATGAACTGGAGTCTCGATCTGGAGAGCTCCGATAAGGTGTTGGAATGTCATGGCATTCCTGATGATTCTGCCAAGGCTGCTGAGATTGAGAAAGCCGTAGCCGAGACAGGATTCAAAGGAGCATGGATGCCTGCCGAAACCGGATATTAAGGCTCCCCTTCAATGATTGAGATCAGAAATATATTCAAGCGATATGGCGATCTGACGGTGCTGTCGGATGTGTCGCTTGTTGTGCCCGACCATGAGATTCTTACAGTGGTCGGGCCCAGTGGTGCAGGTAAGACAACTCTTCTTCAGATTGCCGGATCCCTCGACCGGCCCGACCGCGGCTCAGTGGCCTACGATGGAGTGGAACTCACCTCGATGTCCGATCGGAAACTCTCAGCCTTTCGTAATAAACATATCGGATTCATTTTCCAGTTCCATCAGTTACTTCCGGAGTTCACTGCTCAGGAAAACGTGGCCATGTCGGCCCGCATTGGTGGAATGAGTGCTTCAAAAGCCATGAAGCGCGCTGCGGAACTTCTCGATGCGCTGGGACTCACGGAGCGTCTGCGGCATAAACCGATGCAGATGTCCGGAGGCGAACGCCAGCGCACCGCCGTGGCCCGGGCCCTCATCAACGAGCCTAAAGTGATCTTCGCTGATGAACCGACCGGAAGCCTCGACTCTGCCAACCGCGATGAAATCTGCGGACTCATCGAACGCCTTCGGCGGGATATGGGGCAGACATTCGTTATTGTCACTCATGATCCTACGATTGCTTCTATTGCAGACAGGGTAGTCCATATGTCCGACGGCCGCATTGTCGACATTCGCCCCGCCGACGATAAAGAGACCATCCTCTCCGATTCTAAGTAGCTCGCAGCAATTAATGAATACATAAAACTTAGAGATTTTTGAGGCGATTTTGGTGCGGAATTGAAAATCGACGAGTTTCCTTAAAAAGAAAACAATGACGAGTCAATGAAGGAGCATAGCGGGCTATGCGACTGAATGACAAACCAAAAGCGGCCAAAATTGAAAATCGACGAGTTTCCTACAAAAAAATAAGAAAGGACGAGTCAAATATCAAGTTTTATGATTCATGTTCCCTTTTAGTATTCAAGGCCAATACATTAATTAATTGATGTGAGCTACTTATTCAATCCGATATAATTGTACCGGTATCGGGCCCGGATGATTTGGCTGTTTAAGGGAAAAATATTATATTCGCAGTATAATTACGTTAAAACCGTGGGTGGTATCGAATTAGGTTTGATATTCACCTATCGTCTAAATTTGAAAAATTTACTTAAATATATACACGATGGAAAATAACGAAAACAAGAATCAGCTTCAGATTCAGCTCCGTCCCGAGATGGCTGACGGCAAATACAGCAACCTCGCAATGATCGGCCACGGCCCCAATGAGTTCCTTATGGACTTCATCTTCGCCGCTCCCGGCATGCCCCAGGCTCCTGTTGTAAGCCGCGTGATCATGAGCCCCGAGAACGCTAAGCAGCTTCTCTTCGCCCTCACCGATAACATTAAGAAGTATGAGGCTCAGTTTGGCGAGATTATGCCCCGTCAGGCTGTCGGCAACAACTGATCAGCCCACATATGAGTCAGACAAGGAATCACAACCTGTCGATCTATAATACCTTGGCCCGCGTGAAGCAACCCTTCAAACCGCTTCATGAGGGCCATGTCGGTATGTATGTCTGCGGGCCCACTGTCTACGGCGATGCCCATCTCGGTCATGCCCGTCCGGCAATCACTTTCGATATCCTGTTCCGTTATCTGCGTCATCTGGGATATAAGGTGCGATATGTCCGTAATATCACTGATGTAGGTCATCTCGAACATGATGCCGATTCCGGCGAGGATAAGATTGCCAAGAAGGCGCGTCTCGAGCAGCTGGAGCCAATGGAGGTGGTGCAGTTCTATCTTAACCGCTACCATAAGGATATGGAAGCTCTTAATGTGCTCCCTCCGAGTATCGAGCCCCATGCCTCCGGACATATCATCGAACAGATTGAATATATCAAGAAGATTCTCGACGCGGGATATGCTTACGAAAGCTGCGGATCAGTATATTTCGATGTGGCTAAATACAATCAGGATCATCCGTATGGCAAACTCTCCGGCCGAAATATCGAAGATCTTCTCTCCACCACCCGCACTCTCGATGGACAGGAGGAAAAACGCAATCCTCTCGATTTCGCACTCTGGAAGAAAGCAGCGCCCGAGCATATAATGCATTGGCCCTCGCCATGGAGCGAAGGTTTCCCTGGATGGCATCTCGAATGCTCCACTATGGGTGAGAAATATCTTGGAGAAACTTTCGATATTCACGGCGGCGGAATGGATCTGATGTTCCCCCACCATGAGTGTGAGATAGCTCAGAGTGTGGCTGCTCAGGGTCATGAGGCTGTGAAATACTGGATGCATAACAATATGATCACCATTGCCGGAAAGAAGATGGGCAAGTCATATGGAAATTTCATCACTCTCGAACAATTCTTTGAGGGTTCGCATCCCCTGCTCACTCAGCCATATTCTCCGATGGTGATCCGCTTCTTCATTCTGCAGGCTCAGTATCGCTCCACTGTCGATTTCTCCAATGAGGCACTTCAGGCTGCCGAGAAAGCACTTCAGAAAATGCAGGATGCCTATCGTCGTCTCCAGGCTCTCCAGCCTGCTGAGAAGTCGTCGGTGGAACTCCCGGATTATATGGTTAAGGCTTATGAGGCGCTTGATGACGATCTGAATACTCCGATGGTGATCGCAGTGCTCTTTGATGCAGCTAAGGTGATCAATCAGGCCACCGACGGCATCGCCACTCTTTCCGCCGAGGATATTCAGAAGCTCAAGGAACTCTTCGACACAATGTTAGTCGATATCTTAGGAGTTCAGACCGGTGCGGAGGAGACTGCCACTAATCTCAAACCTTATGAAGGAGCTGTCGATCTGCTGATGGAGATCCGCAAGAATGCCAAGCAGTCGAAAGACTGGACCACTTCCGATCTTATCCGCGACCAACTTGCCGCACTCGGATTTGATGTCAAAGACACCAAAAATGGTGTGGAATGGTCAGTGAAATAATCTTTTGACAATATGAGACTTTTATAAAATCGGTCGCAATAAGCTTATAAGCTTATTGCGACCGATTTTATAAGTTAATATCCCGGCCCTCCGTCTTTGGAATCACGGAGAGGGGGATAGGTATTAGAGATACAAGTATACGCAAGAGGTATGTTTAGAATGTTTCCTCTCTTTCGAAATGCTGATAAGGATGATAACATGCCGGACATTTCTCCGGGGGGGTCACACCTTCATAGATATAACCGCATACAAGACACTGCCATTTGATGGGCTGACCGGTCTCGCTCTTCCATACAGTGCCGTCTACGATACGCTGACGCATTGTCTCGAAGCGCTGACGATGGTGTTCCTCGATTGTAGCGATTGCCTCAAAACGAGCTGCGATCTCATCAAAGCCTTCCTCACGAGCCACCTTCGCTGCCTTAGTATATTCCTCTACACCCTCACGCTCTTCCTCTTCTGCTGCCACCTTAAGGTTGTCGACAGTCGGAGTAAGAATTCCCGGATCAATCATTGTTACAGGTGCCTCTACTGCGCCTTCTGTAAGATATTTCAAGAAAATCTTAGCGTGATGGAGCTCATTGGCAGCTGTCTCATTGAAGATGTTGGCATACTGATAATACTGTTCCTTTTGTGCTGACTGTGCAAAGAATGTGTAACGTGTGTAAGCAGTAGATTCGCCAATGTAGGCAGCGGCCAGATTCTTCTCGGTCTGCGTTCCCTTAATGGATTTTGTCTCAGCCATAGTATCTATAATTTAAAGTCTTTGGTGATTAGTAATGTTTACAGTAGATTTCTATCGGAAGAGTTACGACTCTGTAGATTTCTATCGTGTTTTTCATGAGATCCGAAAGTCTGTCTGTTTCGCAATCCCTTCACTATACCTAACATTCACCACGTTTATTTGTTCATAATTATGTAAATTTGCATGAGGTTTCACTCCAGCCCATAAGGGAAGCCCCGTAGTATGGCTAAACCTCGTAACCCGAAATAGAAATGGCAGAAAAGAATTTCAGAAGAAATAGCGGTGGCCAGCGTCGTCAGAATGTTGCTGCCGATAGAATTTTCACATATACCAATAATGGTGAGGAGCCCATGGGCTTGCTGGCATTCATGGAGAATGTCCGCAAGGACATAAAGAAGAATGATATCAAGAAATGGCTGAAGTTCGGTCAGCTGATGGTCGATGGTAAAGTCACCACCGCTTTCGATACCCCCGTTCTCCCCGGCACTGAAGTGAAACTTAACGTAGGACGTCCCTTCGTGCAGTTTCGTCATCCCAGAATTGAGATCGTTTATGAGGACGACGATGTCATAGTAATCAATAAGGGTTACGGTCTTCTCTCCGTTGCCGCCCAGAATCAGAAGAAGGAGGAAAATGCCTATGATATTATCCGCAATTATGTAAAGGCAGTCGACCCTCATAATAAACTTTTCATTGTCCACCGTCTCGACCGCGATACCTCCGGACTGATGATGTTTGCCAAAAGTGCACAGGCGCAGGAAGTGCTCCGCCACAACTGGAACAATCTGATTCTCGAGCGGCTTTATGTAGCTCTCCTCGAAGGCTATCTGGATCAGGATAAAGGATACGTAAAGAGCCGTCTTGCCGAGAATTCCCAGTATGTGGTCTATTCCACGGATAATCCTGATGAAGGTCGGGTGGCCGTGACTCATTATAAGGTACTCGGTATGGGTAATAACCTTACTCTGGCTCAGTTCTCGCTTGATACAGGCCGCAAGAATCAGATCCGTGTCCACGCTTCTGATCTGGGCCATCCTATTGCCGGAGATAAAAAGTATGGAGCACAGAAGAATCCGATTCATCGGCTTGCTCTGCATGCCCAGACACTTCGGTTTGCTCATCCTATTACCCGTAAAGATATGCACTTCCAGACTCCAATTCCCCCTAAATTTGCCTCCGCAATCCGATAATCCGGATGATGCAGTGGATGTATGGATTTTAGAATAAAAATAGTAGATTATGAAAATAGATACGTCGTCATATTACCCTCAGTCACCTCTTGATGATGAGGAGGAGGAACTGGAAGTGTCAGAAACCCTTTTCGGCTCCTCTCAAGTCAGGGAGTCTTCCGCTGCTATAGATGTAATGCCGGAAAATTCTGATTCTCAATCCATGCAGAAAGATAATTCCGATAAGCCCACCGGAGGAATCAGAATCGGTGAACCCGAAACTCCTCCCACCCGGACTGAACGCGTGATCGATGGTATAAGTCATTTCCTCTCATGGATCTTCGTTCCGCTCTTCATGCCTGTATATGGTATCCTTCTGGCTTTCGGACTTTCCATCCTCTCATATGCTCCGGGCTCCTCAAAGTTAGTATTCACCATTATTGTTGCCGGTCTCAATGTATTGATTCCCGGTCTGCTTTTCTATCTCCTGAAACGCATGGGAATCATTCAGGATATCGGTCTTAACGGTCAGAAGGAACGGCTCGTGCCCTATGTCATCACCATCCTTTGTCTACTGGCCACAGCGATATTCTTTTATATCCGTATGGCCCCGTCGTGGCTTACGCTTTTCTTTGCCGGTGGAGCCGCAGGGGGATTAGTGAACATGATAATAAATTTCCGTTGGAAGATCAGTGCCCATGCTGCCGGCATTGCCGGAGTGGTGGCATTAATTGTGCGTATAATGCATAGTGATGTTCCCCGGGAGGGAATATTGATATGGCTGATGATTGCCATTGCGGCCTCCGGTCTCTTAGGCTCGGCCCGAATATGGCTCGGTCGCCACACTGTATGGCAGGTACTGGCCGGATTCGCCGTAGGTTTCTGCGCCGTCTTCTTCCTCACCATGATTCCTCTCCCCCACTAATCTCCTTCAGATCTTCCGAATCTCCCGGATCTTCCGAATCTCCCAAAGCTCCCCAAGCTCCGGATCTCTCAGGCTTCATCTGCCAAGATCATTGGCGCGAAGCTCGTCCTGTGCAAGCCCTGAAAGGGATTGAAGTGTCCGGAGAGCATAAGCAAGTCTCCATCTCCTCTTCACTCATAATTCCGACTATTTATCATGGGAAGATATAATTACAGCCGTCGGCCCACACGTGCCGTCCCCGTCGGCTCAATCGCCATCGGAGGCTCCAACCCAATCCGCCTCCAGTCAATGACCAATACCTCCACAAATGATATCGAGGCCTCCGCAAGCCAAGCTATCCGGATTTATAAGGAAGGCGGCGAACTTGTCCGCCTCACCACCCAAGGTGTCCGCGAAGCCGAGGCCTTAGCCCCCATTAGGGAAACAATAAAGAGGGAAGGTTTCGATATTCCCCTTTCCGCCGATGTCCACTTTAATCCGAAAGCCGCCTATGCCGCAGCCCGCACTGCGGATAAGGTGAGGATTAATCCCGGCAATTTCGTGGATCCGGCACGCACATTCGTCAAACTCGAATTCACCGATGAGGAATACACCGACGAACTCCATAGAATAGAGAAGGCTCTGATTCCGTTTCTCGATCTCTGTCGCACAAACGGCACATCAATACGCCTCGGTGTGAATCATGGGTCACTGAGCGACCGCATCATGAGTCGCTATGGCGACACTCCTGAGGGAATGGTGGAATCCGTGATGGAATACCTCAGAATCTGTCGTGCTAATGATTTTCATGATATCGTGATCTCCATCAAGTCGTCGAATACTGTAGTGATGACCAGCACAATCCGGCTTCTTGCCCGAGCCATGGAGCAGGAAGGAATGGATTATCCCCTTCATCTCGGCGTCACTGAAGCCGGAGATGCTGAAGACGGCCGTATCAAGAGTGCGCTCGGAATCGGTGCGCTTCTCGCAGAGGGTCTCGGAGACACAATCCGTGTCTCACTTGCCGAAGACCCCGAACGCGAGATTCCCGTGGCCCGCGCTATCCGGGATTATATCGTGAGTCGCGAAGGACACAAGGAAATCCGCGAACCTGAGGGAGAAATTCCTGAATCCACAAGACATATCACCCGCAATATAAAGGGTTTTGAGGATACGATTGTGGCAATGCACGCCGACAAGCCCAACGACATCTTCTTCTTAGCTGATGCGTCAATGCCTGTAAAGAATCCCGAGTTCTCCGGCCCTCTCCGTGTCCGCTCGCGCCATCAGAATGCCCCCGGTGAGATTATGTCGTATATCGACCGCTTCGTTATGGCCGGTTACCGCAATCCCGTCGTGATAAGCCTGCGATATGATGAAAAAGACCTCGACACACTGCGTATCAAGGCAGCCGCCGATTTTGGTGTGTTCCTTCTGAATGGTTATGGCAACGGCATTGAGATCGATGATCCCAATTTCTCTGATGAGGTGCTGGCCGAGCTTGAACTTGCAATCCTTCAGGCAGCCCGACTAAGAATGACCAAAACTGAATATATTGCATGCCCGAGTTGCGGTCGCACTCTTTTTGATCTCCAAAAAACCTTGGCTGAAGTAAAGCAAGCTACCTCCCATCTCAAAGGACTCAAAATCGGCGTAATGGGATGTATCGTTAATGGTCCGGGCGAGATGGCGGATGCCGATTATGGATATGTCGGAGCCGGACCCGGACGCGTAAGCCTTTACCGCGGTAAAGAACTAATCGTAAAAAACATTCCGACTGAGGATGCCCTCCCTCGTCTTCTGGCCCTTATCGAAGCCGACCGACAGGCATAAGATTATTGGATGGATTCTAAGGTTTTAATGGCAAGAGCTCTTACCATTAAAACCTTATTTCATACCATTTTTCTATTTTGAAGGCCATATAATTGCAAGTATCATTTTTTCGTTATAACTTTCAATAATATTTAACCCATAATCAATTTTCATCAATGAAAGCTTTACATAAAATTCTATCTATCGGTGCGTTTGCCACTGCTTTATTGGGCATGGCGTGCAATTCCAATGCTGCCGCCGGTGTTGAGACCGTGCAGGCTAAGTCTGACTCTATCCCTACTGTATATTACATCAAGGATATCACTCCTCAGAATATTATCAAGGTCTATGAGGCCCTCGGTCGTAAGGCAGATGGTAAGAATGTCGGTATTAAAATCTCCACCGGAGAGTCTATGAAATCGAATCATCTCGACACTACTCTCATCGCTGATTTCGTGAGACTGGTCAACGGCACCTTTATAGAGTGTAACACAGCCTATGCAGGAAACCGCAATACCACCGAGGCTCACCTTCGTACTGCCAAGGAACATGGATATACGGATCTCGCGGGAATCGATATTCTCGATGCTGAGGGAGAGATCGAACTCCCCGTGGTCGGTGGCAAACACCTGAAGAAAGATATTGTCGGGAAAAATTTCAAAAACTATGACTTCATCGTGGTTCTATCTCATTTCAAGGGTCATCAGATGGGTGGTTTCGGAGGCGCTCTCAAGAATATCTCCATCGGTCTGGGTTCCTCTGCCGGGAAAACTTACATTCATACAGCTGGAAAAACCGCTAATGTAGATAGCGTATGGACTGTAGGAGCCGAACAAAAAGAATTCATTGAGTCGATGGCCGAAGCTGCCAAAGCAATCACCGACTATTCAGGAGATCGGATTCTTTACATCAATGTAGCAAATCATCTCTCGGTGGATTGCGACTGCAATGGGAATCCCGCAGCTCCCACTATGGGAGATTTAGGAGTATTTGCTTCGCTTGACCCCGTGGCTCTCGATCGTGCTTGTGTCGACATGGTCCGCGCTTCCAAAGATCCGGGAAAGAAAGATCTTGAAGAGAGGATTGATTCCCGCCTTGGCACCGTAATTCTCGACCATGCTGAAGAACTTGGCGTCGGCTCTCAGAAATACCGGCTTGTTACCATCGAGGAATAACTGTTCACACTATATCCAGAGAACTGAATTGACCCGGAAAAGTTGGATATCCAACTTTTCCGGGTCAATTCAGTCAATCACTATCAGACTATTCTAAAGATCCCTATAAAGATCATTCTAAAAATCCTTCATATCTATATCAAGGAGTCTTTCGATCATCTCATCATCTAATCCGTTTTCTCTCATACGGATAATGCTTTTTTTAATTTGCTCAAGCTTTCCCTCTTCAATCCCCTCTTTCAATCCTTCCTCCCGACCCTGGGCCAATCCTTCCTCCCGGCCCTTGGCCATCCCAATCTCCATTCCTTCATAAAGGCCTTCATCTCGGGCTGTCTCCACTACGTTACGCGCACTTCGCATATTGTCGAGATGTGTATAATAGGCCTCTCTCTCGGCCCGACTCAGTTTCGACACCTTCAGTTGCTCGCGTGCTTCCTGCAGACCGGGCGCCGTGGCATCTTCCGGGATCTCACTATTGGAGAGGAAATACATCCATTGCTCGAGAGGAACCTTCGACCAATGATTGAAATCATTGGCCTTCAGAAGGTAATACTGCGGAAATATCTCGCTTACCTTCGAGATATCGTATCTTTTCTTCATCCGGCCCGAGAGTTCAAGAAGCTTATGATCATGGAGTCCTCGAAACTCAGTGGTGCCCGTATATACCCAGTCATCACCAACTCCTAAATTGAAATAGACAATGTTGATACTATAGATACGGGAAATTTTATCGTACGATTCACCGCGTTTGATATATTCTGTGATAAGCTTGGATGTACCGTAGGCCATACGGTGGAAATAATCAGTCTCACTGTCGTTCTGAACCTCTATAAGAATTTTCTCACCCTTATCGTTCTCTGCAAGGAGATCCACGCGATTGTATTTATCATCTGCCTCCTCCTGATTTCCTTCGCTTTCCAAAAGTCGTTCGATATGTATCTCTGTTCCTAAAAGTGAACTTAGGAAGCCATTGAGGATTGTATGATCAGCTTTATGACGCAGCATCCGTTTGATGGCCCAGTCGAATCTTATCAACCGGTTATCCTCACAAAAATCTATATCCTTATCGTGATTGGATATTGAATTATCATTCTTATCTATTATATCCATAGGAGGGCAACAAAGAATAGTGTAACAATGCGAAGATACTCAATTTAATTATATTGAGCAAAAACTTTAGACGCTTATATATTGTTAATATTTGTTAATATATAAACGGTTCTCGTAATTTCCTTAACTGTATTTGAGATTTTTTCATTATATTTGCCGAGTGTTTTTCATAGTATTAAATTAAGATTAAGGTTTCGGTCTATTTCTTTGGGAAAAGAGGTAGACTTTTTTATTTCCCCGTATTTTCATAGTTAGACTTATGTGATTTCTTCATCTGCTGGCTTTCAAAAATTATTTCTGATGCCCTTTCAGGAAAACACCTCAGCAAGGATCATCGGAGAGCGAAGCGAACCAAGCCCCGGAAGATGAATCGAGAAGTAGCGCAATAAGCCATCCATTACTTCTCGGCGCTGCTGTGCTGTCAGGCGGAAAAGATGCTGATTCCGGAAATTCATTTTCAATAACTTCGGCAATTCCATTGTGTCTCCAGCTGTTAGGAAATTACGATGCAGCGGCCGATCTGGTACACTTTCTCCAGCTAACATATCAAAATAGTCGCCGGCTTCATAGCCAGACATATCAGGCATGATACCAGCAAAATGAAGCATCCCTATAAGAAATGCTAAATGAAAATTGGCAATACTGCCGCGCGTCGCATCAAGGCGCTCCAAAGACCCCACCACGTATTCCCATAACAAAGGTTCCGCTGAAGAATCCCGAAGATAACGATGAAGAAACTCACTCATAAACATCACCATCGCCGACTTCACCGGATCAAAATATAGACTCCGCCATACCCGACTTGAATTGAATGCTCCCAACAACTGGAGCGACCTTGAGGAACGAAAGTTAACCTCCGTCTCAATCACCGACATTGTCATCAGCCGCGCATTCCGCAGACGGGCAGTCTTTCCCGACCCTACCGGCGAAATAAATGAAATACGTCCATGATTCCTACAGAACAATGTCACAACATTGTTCCTATCATTATGCCGGATCACATCTATTACAATTCCCTCAATCTTCTCCAATGCCATAGTTTATCTTCTTTTTCTGAAAGGCTTATTTACAAGCATTATACCGAGCATCTACCTTACGCAGGATCTGATGGCCGAACCGACACTCCAGGCAGCGATGACGATCGCAATATTCCTTGCTAAGCTGAATCAGTGCCTGAGTGGTCAAGGCATCCTTTACAGGCACTCCTAAGCCTGGCCAACGTCTTGTATAAGTGTTACGCTCCGGAGCCAGATCCTCCCATATCTCCAACGCCTTTTCCGAGGCCTCATCGTGCCCGGTCAACCCCATATAGGTATATACAAGGGGAGCCACAAGGTTAATCATCAATAGCTCTATACTTGCCGATCCCAATGCCTTCGGGGCCGAATGGGCTTCCGCACCAAAGCTGAAATGATCAGCCCAATAACCCTCCAACCGTCTATTGAAAATCACTCTGCAGTCATCCTTCTTCTTTATGCGATCCATAATCAAGGTCAGAAGGTCAAAACCACCCACCAAAAACTGAGCTAAATAAGCTATTCGGCGATGAGGAAAATTACCGGGCCGTGTGCGGGAATATTTCCATATCTCGGATCGCAATGGCTTAAGATCATATTTTTTCGCCAGAAACATATACTCCATACACAAGCGCTGATAATATTCATCAAACATATGGGCACCCGTATTCAGCATTCCGGCCTGACCGAAGAGAAGTGCCTCTATCTGAAAGAGATTATCGGAATGGCGCATCAGTCGGTTGAGCGGTACACTCCGCGCCAACATCTCGAAAGCGTCGCTATTGAGACCAAAACCAAGCGCACGGGCAAAAGCCTCGAAACAAGCCTGCTGCCAGTCTCCTGCCGTAGCCTCCAGGGTATGCTTTATCTTTTCGGCCTTAGTCTGAAGTCGCTCCATTGCTAAGGTGGATATCCAGTCATGGATGGTGATTGGATCAAGCCGGGACAACATTCCGGAGCATCTCACCTCCCCTATACTATCGGCAAGATGAGCAAACATATTATGAAATTCCTTAGGGAATGTAACCTCCACCTGTGGCACAACTTTTCCATCGCTTCTATACACCTTCCGGTCGGACACAGCCACCACATGGAGCAACACTGTATCATAAGCCGGATCCGTGTCATGATGATGGACATACCAATCTGAAGCCTTCACATGAATCTCAACATTTCCTATCCATTCCATATCTCCGATCCGGAGACGGGCCCCGATGAAGTCAGGTCCGGCATTGCTATTAAGCACTCCCGGATGAAGAATCCTCACTTCTTCCCCTCCGGAGATATACAGAGTGCGCCCAAGCATTCTGTGACTCCATAAATATTGATAGACTTTTTCCATGCGCCTAAGGTTTGTCTACCCAAATTTAAGAGTATTTCTCCACTTTGCCAAATATTCTCGACACTCATCACTCATATTACCCAAATTTTGTCGATTTGCAATCGTAATATGCAACAAACACGGGTAATCTCATATAAATTACTTGCAAAGTGATACATTTTATTTATTTAAATTCATCTATTTCAAAAATATTTTATATTAAAAACCAATATTTTTCTCTGAAATATTTTTAATTAATGGATGAATATATTATATTTGCATCGTGTTTTTCATGGTATTAGATTTAAGGTTAGAGGATTAGTTGTCGTGAGACAATTAATCTTTTTTATTATCGCTATCCCCTTCTATTGGAATGAGTGGAATCGGAGGCGATTAAAAAATCCCCGGTCAAGTTGATGATAAGAACTTGACCGGGGATTTTACAGGTAACTGGTGTTATTTAGCGCAGAATGAGCATAGCGTCACCATAAGCGCCAAACTTATATTTCTCCTTTACCGCCACTTCATAGGCATTCATAACGGTGTCGTAACCGCCGAACGCTGCCACCATCATCAGCATCGTGCTGAGCGGGAGATGGAAATTAGTGATCAGTGAGTTGCACACAGTGAAATCATATGGAGGGAAAATAAATTTATTTGTCCATCCTTCGTAGGTCATCAGTCGACCGTTCATGCAGACAGCCGTAGCAAGCGCGCGCAGAACGGATGTGCCAACTGCACCGACATTCTTACCCTCTTCCTTGGCACGATTCACTATATCGACAAGCTCATCACGCACGAACATTTCCTCACTGTCCATGCGATGCTTGGTAAGATCCTCAACATCAATATCCTTGAAATTTCCCCTACCTGAATGGAGTGTCAGGAAACCTCGCTCCACACCTTTGATCTCCAGACGTTTCATTAGCTCACGACTGAAATGAAGACCGGCGGCCGGGGCTGTCACAGCCCCTTCATTCTCAGCATAGATACACTGATAACGCTCTGCATCATCGGCATCCGGCTCACGAGTGATATATTCCGGAAGCGGGGTCTCACCCAAAGCATAGAGAGCTTCCTTGAATTCATCATGCGGCCCATCATAAAGGAAGCGCAGGGTGCGGCCGCGCGAAGTGGTGTTATCTATCACCTCGGCAACCATTGATTCATCCTCACCGAAATAAAGCTTATTGCCGATTCGTATTTTCCGGGCCGGCTCCACGAGCACATCCCAGAATTTATTCTCCACATTAAGCTCTCGAAGGAGGAATACTTCTATGCGGGCACCTGTCTTTTCTTTATTACCATAAAGACGGGCCGGGAACACTTTTGTGTCATTAAACACCAGCACATCTCCTTCATCATAATAATTCAGTATATCCTTAAAGACTTCATGGCGAATTTCGCCAGTCTTTACATCCACCACCATCAGGCGGCATTCATCTCTGTTTTCCGATGGATACTGTGCAATCAGTTCATCGGGAAGCTTGAATTTGAATTGAGATAATTTCATCCTGTAAGATTCTATCTTATTCTATAAGATGCTATCCTATTGTAGTAAAGGGCCAAAGTCTGATTATTATATCAGAGTATTAAATCAGATTATATTACCGTTTACTTTCGGGTTAATATCAATACCTAATTATCTATGCGACTGACTCGCAGTCGGCTTTTCTATCTGTCACTATTCTTGGATTCCTCCTGGTCGGGCCATTCCAGTGGATCGGTCTCTATCTTATGAAGAGCATCCTCAATTGAGAGACATTCTTCGACTCTGATTCCTCCCACACGGGTGCGCCGAAGTCCGGTAAGATGAGCTCCTGAGCCCAGGGCCACTCCTATATCCCTGGCAAGTGCCCTGATATATGTACCTTTGCTGCATACTATCCTGAGCACCAACCGGTCGGCATCCAGACTCATTAATTCGAGTTCCGAGATTTCGAGCGGCTTAGCCTTCAATTCCACCTCCTCTCCTTTACGGGCAAACTTATAGGCTCGCTTTCCATCCACCTTCACCGCGGAAAATACAGGAGGCACCTGCATCACCTTTCCTCGGAACGACGGAAGGACACTCTCCACCATCTCACGGTCTATATGCTCCCAAGGATAAGTGGCATCCACTTCCGTCTCCAGATCAAAGCTTGGTGTTGTGGCGCCGAGACGGAGTTCGGCCACATATTCCTTACTACCGTTCTGTAATTCTTCGATCTGGCGCGTGGCTCGTCCGGTGCAGACAATCAGCACCCCGGTAGCCAATGGATCAAGTGTACCCGCATGGCCCACCTTGAATTTCTTAAGGCCTAACCTTCGCTGTATAGCCCCGCGCAAGCGTTTCACTGCATCAAAAGAAGTCCAGTGCAGGGGTTTATCGATTCCGATGATTTCTCCGCTGATAAGATCCATTCCTTTAAGTTTAAGTATTACCAGAAGATACAGAGCAAACCGACAAGCACGCAATAGATTGCAAAATACACCAGTTTGCCTTTCTTCACCAGATTGATCATCCATTTACATGCCAGACATCCTACCGTGAAGGCTGCCACAAATCCGATCATCAGAGCGCCAAGGCCAATCTCCGAGGTCTGCGCCCCGGAATCGGGTGAGATCATATCTTTCAATCCCAACAAAGCCTCTCCAAGAATCGGAATAATCACCATCAGGAATGAGAACTGGGCCATCTGATCGCGACGGTCGCCGAGAATGATACCTGTGGCTATGGTGGTGCCCGAACGGCTCAGGCCCGGCAACACAGCCAATGCCTGCGCACATCCGATGATGAACGCATCCCACCAAGTGATATCATGTCCTTTGGAGGCAGCCACTACCTTCCCTCCCTCAGGGCCTGATATCCCGCGCGCAGCACGTAGATCCGACAGATGAGCGAATGTGAGGAGGAACGCCGTGATACATAGACACGTGCCCACCAACTTCAGATTTCCTTCAAAGAAACTTTCCACCACATCCTTGAAACAGAACCCCACTATCGCTATCGGAATACACGATATCAGTATCTTGCAGACATAATAGAAGTCGGCATCCCTTCGGAAGGTAAAGAAACTCGCACAAAGCCGGCGGAACAGAGGCCATAACACCAGGAGCGTACTGCATACAGTGGCTGCGTGAAGAACGACATCAAATTGTATGGCGACATCCGACGGAAGATCCACACCCAATATCTGACGGAAAATCTCAAGATGGCCACTCGAGCTAACAGGTAAATATTCTGTAAGACCCTGGATGATTCCCAGAATCAACGCATCTAACCATTCCATTTATTTCTTCTCTTTCGTCTTAGGAGTATATATTATGGCGAAGGCCATTAAGAGGAATCCGAGGAATGCCAGAAGCGGGCCGACCACAATCCGACGCGTACTGAAAATCTCGGGATTGAATGCCTGTGGATCCGCACTCTGACCACCGCTCATCAGAAGAAACCCAATGATGATTAGCGCTATACATCCCGCCATCATATAGAAGTTGACACGTGTGAATGGCCTTGTATCCTCAGTTTCCTCTGCCTGACGTACGCCTGTCGGGGTCTCCACCTTCTGCGTCTCGCTGCTTCGGATTGATTCAAGCACCGACTTCTTTTTCGATGTGCTAATTCCCATTAATCTTATATTTGGATTTTATTTATTTTATTCTTTGCTTTTCCGGCTTCTTCTCTTAAAAGAAACCCTTGACTCATCACCCTTATTTAAAAAGTTCGTCGTAATCTTTACGGAGGTATTTCACGGCCGACAGCCACGCGGCGGCTGCGCATATCAGCATCCCGACCAACACCAATCCACCGGCTATAATCCCGAATTCCTCCCATCCTAAGGCATTGCTTAGTTCATGAAACCCTACTCCGGGAGCAAACGCCAGTCCGGTAGCCAGGATTCCCGAGGCTAACAGTCCGGCCACAAGGCCGCAACTGAGATTATTCATCACAATCGGGCGCCGTATATAGGAGTTTGTGGCTCCGACAAGCTTCATTGTATGGATTGTGAATCGGCGGGAATATATTGCCAGATGGACCGTATTATTAATCAGTACAAATGAAATCACCACCATGACGATTGCGATAGTCCCGAGCAGTCCGGTGAGACGGGAGATAGTCCGGTCTATCGATTCCACAATTCGTGTTTCAGGCGTGGAGACCTCTGCCACTCCGGATTCGGCCTTTAGCTGCTCGCAGATTTTCTTTATCGAATCGGGTTCCGTATACTCCGAACGCAAGGTAAACTCCACTTCCGGACTCAATGGATTCACTCCGAAAAGGGTCTCCAGATTCTCTCCGGTATCCCGTGTCCAGTTTTCCAAGGCTTCCTCCTTGCTTATATACCGGGTCTTGAGGGAATAGGGTGCTTTCTGGATTTGTGCAGCCAAGGTCTGTGCCCTGGCATTCGTTACGCTATCTCCCATCACCACACTAAGCTCTATTTGCTCCCGAAGACGACGCGTCTCTTTATTTGCGCCGACCCATACCATGGCGATTATTCCCACGAGCAAAAGCACCAAAGTCACGCTGACGATGGTGGTGAAGTGTGCGGCGATATAGGATATTTTAGCCTCTTTATTTTCTTTCATAGATATCGCGGCTACTCGAGCCGCCTTATTAGTGACTGCAAAGTTAATAAACCGAAGTCCCCTTGTCAAGTCTTAACGTTGTTTTTATCGTTTTTTCCTCCATATTTATTAATTTTGTAAGTAGTTTACCCCTCCCCTTGCACACAAAATCCTTTTTATCATGACAGACAATCAGTTGAATCCGAAAGCCGAATATCATACTCTGGGATGCAAACTCAATTTTGCCGAGACCTCGGAGATTGCTAAGATCCTCGCCGAGCGCGGTATAGTACGCGCCACTAAGGGTGACCGCCCCGATATCGTGGTGATCAACACTTGCTCTGTCACTGAAACCGCCGATAAGAAGGGACGCCAACTCATCCGACGGCTCGCTTCCCGATGGCCGGAGGCCACCATAGTGGTCACCGGTTGTTATGCCCAGTTGAAGCCGGCTGAAATCATGGATATTCCCGGGGTCGATATTGTGCTGGGCTCTAATGAAAAGCTTAAGGCCGCCGAGTTTATCGACCAATGGCTCTCCGACCGTAAACCCATCTGTGAGGTTACGGCTCCAATGGAGATCCGCAATTTCCAACCCTCCTGCGAGCGTGGCGACCGCACCCGCTATTTCCTAAAGGTCCAGGATGGATGCGATTATTTCTGCACCTATTGCACGATTCCATACGCACGCGGTCGCTCCCGTTCCGGTCTGATTGCTGACTTAACCGCCCAGGCACGTCATGCGGCCGGGGAGGGTGGCCGTGAAATTGTCATTACGGGTGTCAATATCGGTGAGTTCGGCAATGATAACGGCCAGTCGTTTCTCGAACTACTCAAGAGTCTCGATAGTGTGGACGGTATAAGTCGTTACCGTATATCCTCTATCGAACCCAACCTGATTACGGAAGAGATTATCGATTGGATTGCCACGGAGGCTCGCGCATTCATGCCACATTTCCATATCCCGTTACAAGCCGGGTCGGATACGGTACTCAAGCTTATGAATCGTCGGTATGACACTGATCTCTTCCGCTCTCGTATTGAATATATCCGTCAACGAATTCCCGATGCTTTCATCGGAATCGATATCATTGCCGGTGCGCGGGGTGAAACTCCGGAGGAATGGCAGAAGTCAATTGATTTCGTAGCCTCCCTGCCGGTAGATAAACTCCATGTATTCCCTTATTCGGAACGTCCCGGAACGTCGGCCCTCCATATAGCCCATAAGGTGAGTCAGGAGGAAAAGCATCGTCGGGTGGCACGGTTGACCCGCCTATCCGACCTTAAGCTTGAGGAATATATGAAGGAGAGAATCGGACGCGAATACGACGTCCTTTGGGAACATCCGGTTGGAGATTCCAAACGTATGCATGGTTTCACGCCCAATTATCTTCGCGTGTCGGCGCCGCTGCAACCCGAGTTGCTCAACACTATCTCCCGCGTGCGCCTCGATGCGATTGATCCCGAAGAGCCGGATACTTTCCAGGTCACACTATTATAATCCGTTTATAATCCGTTAATGCCTTATAGGATGAAGAAACTTGGAGTCATAATTCTAAACTGGAATGGAATTCGCCTTCTAAAGGAATTCCTCCCTATTGCCTCACGCTATACCGAAGGCGATGAGGTCGATCTTATAGTGGCTGATAACGGGTCGACGGATGATTCTGTGGAATGGATTTCCAAAAACCATCCCGAAGTGCGTGTTATCCGCCTCGACCGGAACTATGGTTTCGCCGAAGGATATAACCGGGCCATTGAGATGGCTGATTATCCCTATATCACGCTCCTGAACTCCGATGTGGAGGTCACTCCCGGTTGGTGGCAGCCTCTTCTTCTGTTTATGGAATCCCACCCTGAGGTGGGTGCCATCCAGCCTAAGATATTGTCGTATACCCACCGCAATAAGTTTGAATATGCCGGAGCGGCGGGTGGTTTTCTGGATTCGTTCGGTTATCCGTTTTGCCGTGGGCGTCTTTTCGATTGTGTAGAAGAGGATAAGGGCCAGTATGATAATAGTTCGCCCGATATTACCTGGGCCTCGGGAGCCTGTATGACCGTGCGCCGCGATTTATATCTCGAGTTAGGAGGTCTCGATGCCGCTTTCTTCGCTCATATGGAAGAGATCGACCTCTGTTGCCGGATGCTCAATGCCGGTGCCCGTGTCTGCTTCGTCTCCGATACTAAGGTATACCATGTTGGTGGGGCATCCCTTAAACAGGGGAATCCTCAGAAAACATATCTGAACTTCCGTAACAACCTTTTGTTGCTACATAAGAATCTACCGCCTGCCAAAGGGCGTAAAAAGCTGTTTATACGTCGGCTCATGGACACTCTGGCTTTCCTGATGTTCATCGGCAAACGTGACTGGGGAAATGCCAAGGCTATATTGCGCGCCCATCGCGATTTCCGGAAGATGCGTAAAAACTACACCACATTCCCCTCCTCAGATATTCTTTCCTCCCGTCCGGGTGCGGATACCAGTATCGTCTGGCAGCATTACGCCCGCAAACGAAATTCAATTCCTCTCCCCTGATTTCCCCTCTCCTCACTCCTTACTCCTCACTCCTCACTTCCCTCTCCCTCACAATTACCAATTAATCAGATTAATCCCTCAATTTAGAAATATATGCGTCCCCTTATTCTTGTTTCAAACGACGATAGTATCCATGCCTCCGGAGTTCATGCTTTGATAGATCGTCTCGTTAAGTTCGGTGATGTCTATGCCGTATGTCCTGATGCGCCTCGCTCCGGCCAGTCGATGGCCATCACCGTATCCGAACCTCTGTTCCTTATCCCGCAGCCCGACTATAATGGGGCCAGGATGTATAAGGTGAGCGGAACTCCGGTGGATTGTATCAAACTCGCTATCCATCATGTCGTGCCCCGTCGTCCCGATATCATTGTCACAGGTATAAACCATGGGTCGAATGCCTCAATCAATGTGCTATATTCAGGCACTATGGGTGCGGCCATGGAAGGTTGCGCTTTCGGTGTGCCTTCTGTGGGTTTCTCTCTGACCGATCATGCCGAGGATGCCGATTTCAGCCAGTGCGATCCTGTGGTAGACCATATTGTGGAGGCAGTTCTTAAGAATGGTCTGCCCCAGGGAGTGTGTCTGAATGTGAATATGCCTTCAATCGGCCATCCGGTGACGGAACTTCGCGCTGCTGTCGGTTGTCGCGCTCATTGGACTGAGGAATACCGCGAATACACCGATCCTCACGGCCGTAAGTTCTATTTCCTTACCGGCGATTTCATCAACGATGAGCCTGAAAATGAATCCACCGACCTCTGGGCTCTCGAGCATGGTTTTGCTTCGGTGGTTCCTGTAGCAGTAGACCGTTCAGAAGAAACCATCCCCACAATCCAATGGCTCGATGAGGCCTGCCGCGCTTACCGTCCCTGATTCCCGGCATAAGTAGTTCACATTAATTAATATGAGCTGCTTAGAATCTTGAATACGTAGAATAATTTCGCTCAACATATGAAATTGATGCTTTCTGATATCGCTGCGCGTCTCGGACTGCCGACTCCCGGTTCCGACCGTCGCATCACCACTCTCCTCACCGACTCCCGCTCTCTCGAAAAACCCGATACCACTCTCTTTTTCGCCATCCCCACAAGCGGTAACGATGGGCATCGGTACATCCCCCGGCTTTATACGGCCGGAGTAAGGAGTTTTGTGGTCAATAGTATCCCTGATTCTCTCAAAAATGCTGAGGATATTGAATGGCTGGTGGTGCCCGATACGGTGGAGGCTCTTCAGAAAGTGGCTACGCGATCAGATGATTTCAGAGGCACGATTCTTGCTGTGACCGGCTCTCGCGGAAAGACCACTCTTAAGGAATGGATCTTTCAGCTTATGGAACCCCTCGAGGATATCTCCAGAAGTCCCCGAAGCTATAATTCCCAGATTGGTGTTCCTCTGTCAATGTGGGGAATCCGGCCCTCGGCTTCTCTTGCTGTGATTGAGGCCGGAATATCGCGTAGTGGGGAAATGAAGATTTTGGCTGATTGTATCCGCCCCGATATTGTGATTCTTACTAATTTGGGTACTCCTCATGCCGATGGATTCGCTTCCATGGAGGAGAAAGCTGCCGAGAAGGTTCTTCTCGCTGTAAATGCTGATACCGTTATCTATTCCAAAGATGATAAGATTCTGGCTGAGGCTGTCGAAAATGCGGTAGATCCTCGCCATCTGGTGTCCTGGTCGGCAAAAGGAGCGGAGGCTGATATTGAGATTTCTCTGAGTTCTCCCGATAAAGAAGGGGTCACAATCCGCTGGAAATACAAAGACCGCTCCGGTGATTTCCGGATTCCGTTCTCTTCAGAGGCTGACATTCAGAATGCCATCCATGCCCTTGCCTTTATGCTTATCCGGGGTGTGGATGGAGATATGATTTCCAATCGCTTCGCAACGCTTCATCGCATAGGCACACGACTTAATGTCTCTGAGGGTGTGAATGGATCAAACGTTGTGCTCGACCAATATACCTCTGATTTCTCTTCCCTGCGTCCGGCACTTGATTTTGTGCGGCGCCGTCAGACTCCCGACCAACGCCTCACTCTTATTCTCAGTGATCTGCATCATGAGGATATGAATTCCGCCGAACTTTATGATGCCGTAGCCGCGCTGTGCCGCCGCGCCGGTGTCGACCGTTTCATCGGTGTCGGGCCGGGCTTGTCGGCCCATGCCGCTTCTTTCGGTCAGCAGGCTTTATTCTTTGAGTCCGTTAAGGAGCTCACTGATAATCTCTCGGCTTCTGATTTCGGGGAGGAGATTATCCTTCTCAAGGGCTCTCCGGAATACTCATTAGCTCCCGTGGCCGATATGCTGGAGACTCGTCGGCATGAGACTGTGCTGGAGGTGAACCTTGATGCAATAATTTCCAATTTCAATTATTTCCGTTCTTCTCTTCCGGCCGGAGTCGGGATGGTCTGCATGGTGAAGGCTTTCGGATATGGTGCCGGAAGCTATGAGATTGCCAAGACTCTTCAGGACTGCGGTGCGGCTTATCTGGCCGTTGCTGTGCTTGATGAGGGTATAGATCTCCGTCGCCGTGGAATCACTATGCCCATTATGGTGATGAATCCCAAGGTGGCCAGTTATAAGGCTATGTTCTCGGCCCAGCTTGAGCCCGAAATCTATTCTTTCGAGATGCTTGAGGATGTGATTAAGGAGGCCCGCAAGAATGGCATTAAGGATTATCCGATTCATATCAAGCTCGATACCGGTATGCATCGGATGGGCTTTATCGGTGAGGAGTTGCCCGGTCTGATGGAGATTGTGAATACGGCTCCCGAGATTGAGGTGCGGTCGGTATTCTCTCATCTTGCCACAGCCGATTGCCCCGACATGGACGACTACACGGAACTCCAGCTCTCCCGCTTCAGGGAATATACTGATTATATCCGCGACAATTATCCTAAGCCGGTGATGCGGCATGTATTGAATTCCGCCGGTATATTGCGCTTTCCGGAAAATCATTATGAGATGGTCCGTCTTGGAATTGGTCTTTACGGTGCCAATACTCTTCCTCCTGAAATGGAGAAACCCTTAGCTGTAGTGTCCACTCTGCGTACACATATCTTTGCCATACGCGAGTATGAGGCCGGTGAGAGCATTGGCTATGGTCGACGTTCGATTCTTAACCGCCGCTCCCGCATCGCCACCATCCCGATAGGGTATGCCGATGGAATGAATCGTCACTTCGGGCGCGGTAACGTCTCCGTAATGGTGAATGGACAATGGGCCCCGACCATAGGTAATATCTGCATGGACGCTTGCATGATTGATGTCACGGATGTGCCGTGTGAGATCGGCGACAGCGTGGAGATCTTCGGATCCTCCGCTCCCGTCCAGCGTCTTGCCGATGCCCTCGACACCATCCCCTACGAGATTCTGACATCAGTATCACCCCGTGTAAAACGCATCTATTACCGAGAATAAGCCCCACTCTTAGATCAGATATAAATTAAATTTGAACGCTGACTTATATAATAGGATCGATTCCATTTGTTGGATTCGACCCTTAGTTTGGTGTAGGATTACTCTTCTGATTTTACCTGCTTTGCAAATTCATTAGGCATCACATTAAACTGCTTATGGAACATTTTTGTGAAGTATGATTGCGAACTGATTCCAATCATCTGCGAGATTTCCCCTAAGGTGTATCGGCCTGTCCGGATAAGTTCCGCGGCACTCTTAAGACGTACTACTCGGATTAGCTCTCCCGGAGCAAGGTTAAAGACAGCCTTCACATGACGCAGAAGATTGGAACGGCTCATACACATCTTTTCTCCCAGTGCCTCTACGTTAAAATTCTCATCAGCCATATTTTCTTTGATCGTGGTCAGTACTTGCTCCATGAATTTCTCATCCTCCTTATTGACCGGAATATTAGCTGCCTCAAAAAGCGGCTTCCTCGCAAAAGCTTCACGCGCTCTCCGACGATTCTCAAGCAACGACACCACCATCTCACGAAGATATTTCACGGAGAATGGCTTCTCAATATATCCTTCCGCTCCACATTGGAGACCCTTTACTTTGCTTTCCAGATCGTTCTTAGCTGTGATAAACACTATGGGGATATGCGACAATTCAACATTTGCTTTCATCTGACGGCATAGTTCGAGACCATCCATCTCCGGCATCATAATATCAGACACCACTACATCCACAGATTTCTTTGAAAGGATTTCCAATGCCTCGCGCCCATTGGTAGCCAAGGTAAGAAGGAATGTTGACGACAAGCGATCGTTAAGCATTGAACGTATTCCATCGTTATCCTCCACAATCAATACATGGTAACCCTTAGCTCCCAATGGTGTCTGATTCGTATCTTCCTCATAAACTATAGAAGAGGATTCGACTTTATAGGATGTGGCAGCCACATCCACACCCTCCGTCGCCTCCACAGGAAGCGACAGTACAAATATATTATCCTCGCCCTTATTCTCCTCCAGATAAAGATCTCCTCCAAGAAGCCGGGCTAACGAACGCGATAGAGGCAGACCGATTCCTACTCCATTCTTCTGTTCCTGCGACTTATCTGTCTGATAGAATGTCTCGAATATGTGTTCGCTATCCTCTCGTCCGATTTTCTCTCCATCCGACCCCACTCTGATTTTCAGTATTCCGTCCTTGATCTCCATAGCGACACTTATGGTAGATAATGCATACTTCAGTGCATTATTCAGAAGATTACTGATAATCTTAGTTAGAGCCTCCTTATCTGTAACTATAATAGAGTTATTAGCCATTACGTTTCTCCGCAAGGTCTTATTCTTAAGTGAAATGGCCGGTTCGAAACGATCTAGCGTAAAGTTTATGAATTCACTTATATCTACAGCCTCCTTCTTTAGGCGCAGTTTTCCGGCTTCCACCTTCTGAAAATCAAGTAGTTGGGAAGTCAATTCAAGAAGGCGAGATGTATTCTGACGTGTAACCTTTAGATAATGTTCCGCTTCCGGACTGTCAAGTCCCTTTTCTTCCATAGCCTCAAGCGGAAGATCGATGAGCGACAGTGGTGTACGGATTTCATGCGCTATCTCTGTGAAGAAATTAAGCTTCTGACGATAGACCTCCTTTTCCTGATTGGATGCAAATATTTCCTGACGCTCCCGGAGTCGCCTCATCTCGCGATTCCGATACCATACAAATACCCGTCCTATGATGACAATCAATATCACCACGTAGCCGCAGATAGCCCAGCCGGTGGCCCACCACGGGGCATGAATCACAATTCGGATGCTATTTTGCGACACAATCTCCCCACATTCCATCTTTACTTCCAGCTCATATGAGCCATATGCAAGATGAGTGAATGAGATACGATTGTCTTCCATCGGTATCCATTCATCCTTCCCGGGATGAAGGCGATAATAGTATTTCTTTGTACCCTTAAGCATTATTGCTGATGGCACACCCACTGTCAGGGAGAAGGAATTGGAGGAATAAGGCAAACTAAGTTCCCCACTGTGAAGAATACTTCCGGATGATAATCCATTCTTTACATCATCTCCTGCCGGAACATTCATCAAAGTAAAAATAAGAGGGAAATCGGAAGATGAGACTGATCTTTCGGCAGGATTGAATCTTACCACTCCATTTACTGTGCCGAAATACATCTCGGAGTCTTCAACACTTATTGCAGAATGATATGTAAATTCATTCGAAGGGAGGCCATCCTCCTTGGTAAACACCAGAATATTTTCTCCATCCTTATTCATACAGACCAATCCTCTGTTGGTTCCGAACCATAATCTCCCCTTTTTATCTTCCAATACAGGATAGACCACATTATCCGGTAAGCCTTCCTTCATTCCGAATGTGGTGAAATTATCAGTCGATTTATTATAACGACTCAATCCTCCTCTATCTGTTGAAATCCAGATGTTCCCCTCTCTATCTTCGGAAATAGCATTGATGGAATTTGATCGGAGTGCATCTTTCTTTGGCGCTGAATCATCATAATAGTAATGATGGAATTTATCGTTTGAGGCATCATACTTATAAAGGCCTGTCCCCATCGTACCGATCCACACTTTCCCTTCAGAATCTTCTGTCAAGGCAAAAATCCATTGATATTCTGTCTCTTCAACCCTCTCAAACTTTTCCTCCCCTGCCTTACGTCGGAAAAGAGCATAGCTTAGGCCTACCCATTCAGTCCCTCGGGAGTCGCGAAGATAAGAATATACTGTATTTTCCTGCGACAACTGCCCCGGGAGATACTGATATGGTGTCTTCCCTTCCTCATATACCCATAGCCCTTTTCTGTCAGGACCAACCATCACCTGATTTCCAGCGCTGGAAACACACATAATCGGGTTCTTGATATTCAGAGGAGATGGTACGGGTGTGAAACTATTGGAAGAAATATTGAATATATTGATTCCTGCCGACACACTTCCGATAATTATCAGATGATGAGATGACGTTAAGGCAAGTCCGCGGATACGCTTGTTCTCCGGGTCCGGGGATTGGAGAATATTAAAATGAAATGCTTGACGTTCACTATAATTCACCCCTCCAAACATTGTCCCGATCCATAGATTCTTTTCTTTATCTGCATAGAGGGTATACACCGTGTTATCAGACAGGGAATTTAAATCTGTAAGTGAGTGTGTATAGTGTGATAGTTGGTTTGAATACAGGTTGTATACATAAATTCCATTTTGAGTTGCCAGCCATACTTCATGGTCGACCACTGCTACCGACCTGAGATAAAGATCTTGAGGCAATGTGGTGAGGCATTCTTCCGATCTGAATCCATTTTCAGGATAAAGCATCCATACCTTAGCACTCTCATCGGCTACTATAAGACGTTCGGCATCATAGGGCACAATTCTTGCCAGACGTATGCCGGAAGGAAGTTTGAAATCCACTTCCACCATCTCATCATAACCCTTATCAAACCGGAATACCTTACCATTTGAAGAACACGCCCATAATTGTCCGTTTCGATCTATACAGATATCATTAAAATATTCCTCCTTATAGCGGCTTCCGGAAGGCATTGTATAATTCTTTCCTTCATTTCCCGATTTCCGGAATATGCCCTGATCCGGAACAAGCACCCAGACATTTCCCTTGTTATCTCCTACTATCCTCTGCACCCAGTTAAGGCCTCCTGTGGTTTTATCCCACATATCCACATATTCGATTCCTCCATTCTCCGGAAGATAACGATACACCCCTCTATCCGTACCAATCCATATCACACCATCACGATCCTCATACAGAGCCCCTATATTATTATTCCCATGTTGCTTCTCCGGATCATAACATGTGTATTGAACCACATTGGCGCCATCATATCGATTGAGACCGTTGGATGTTCCTACCCATACAAAGCCATATCGGTCGCGGATCAGCGCCTTGACATGATTAGCCGACAGACCCTTATCAATATTTAGTCTTGAAAATCCATATCCAAAATTCCCGGCATGGCATACGTCCCCACCCCAAGGCAAGAGAATAATGCCTATAAGGCCTGTAATAAGACGTAGATAGTATTTAAGACAATTCATTCACTTTGTATCGGTTAATTTTGAATACTTACTCATACAAATTTAGCGATTTTTAACCTCAATATAATCTATATCTGGCATAAAATCCTGATCGTTAAACAAGATAACCTTATTTACACCACATTTCAGGTTAATGGGCACTTCACTTATAGATACATAATTTTCTGAATCCGGCTCGCATGACACAGTTGCAACCGGTTGGTCATTGACCATGACATGACATTTACGCGATTCGGGTGTGGTCCATGCTATTCTCAAGGTATAATCACCTCCATTTTGGGAATATACCTCATGCCATTCTATATCATTCTCTCGTTTTTTCCCGAGCCATCCTGCTTTCATTCCTCCTGAACAAAGAGAATCGGGCATATAGATTCCTGACACTTCCGCCTGATTATTCCTTATTTCTTGATACGCGCCCATATAGGCTGTTTCTGCTTCATAGCGCTGACGTTCACAGCGGCTGGTGCCCTCTACCGTGAAAATTCGGGTAGAATGCGGAGGGACATTCACCTTCATCAACTCGGGGAATATTCCGGTATCATGCCTACTGAAGCAGTCATACACTTTCACCGGTCCTTCAAGATCAACTTTAGAGAAATCTATCTCATATTCTTTTTCCTCCTCTCCGGGATTATAGACCGCAATAGCTCGTGTGAGAGAATATGGAGCCTTGATATCCTTGGTCAGAAGATATACTCCATCTTTATATTCGGCTACATAAGCCTGCTTCCCAAGCTGATCCTGATCCAGGGCTATAAGATCAGGATTGGAGAGTAGTGATAAAGTGGTATCTGAAATATTGGTGAGATCACATCCTATCAATAGGGGCGATGCCATCATACACCACATTCCGAAATGGGTCTTTTCCTCCTCTTCGGTTAGACCACGTCCCACTTCAAGCATGTCCATATCATTAAACTTTCCGCCCCCGGCATATGCCGACAAATAGAGATTCTGAGATATTATTCCTTTCACAGACTCCCATCCGGGCCATATGTCTTCGGATATTCTCCACGACGAGGCCACATCGGATACCCATGTTCCCGGATAGTTCCATCGACACACATTATATCGAACATTTTCTTTCCCTACAGCTTTTATAGCCTCGGCAATCTCTGAATATCGGGTCTGTTCATCAAGTCGGAACTTTTCAGAATTCTGAGGAGGATCTCCTCCGCAGAAATCCACTTTTATGAAATCGAAATCCAATTCGCCCAGAAGATATTGAAGGTCCTCATAATCATGACCATATAGGCCGGTGCCTTTCCCTCCCTCATCATTATCATAGTATGAGGCACACGTGTTACGACCTGCATCCGAATAAGTTCCGGCTTTCAGACCTTTATTATGGATATATTCCACAAGCGACTTCAGACCATTGGGAAAACGGGACTGATTGATATTCAGATGTCCATCGGCAGTTCGGCGGTTAAACGCACCATCATCGATATTGATATAACGATAACCGACTTCTTTCAATCCCTTTTCCACCACCATATCAGCCTGTCTCCGAATAAGATCTTCGTTGATATTATTACGATAGGTGTTCCAGGAACTCCATCCCATTGTGGGAGTATGGGCGGAAATACCCGCTACCATACTCACACCACATAGGAAGGAAATAGATTTTTGCAACTTTATCATAGCATTTGATGACGTCTATATCGGGTCTTAAGTAAGTATAAATTAATTTCGAACACTTACTTATCTGTAACCTGCATTCTGATCGGCGGGAGTGATATCCTCATTCTGCTCAATTTCCGCATTTGGAATTGGATAGCGGAGATTATGAGAATCAATTGTGCCTGACCGTTTAGCCCACTTATTACGAGCCTTTACATAATTGACAAACTTACCGGTTCGGATAAGGTCGAAGCGACGCCAGTTCTCTCCGATCAGCTCACGCATTCTTTCATCCAGAATACGGGTGCGGAATTCCTCCTGACCCATCGGATGCCATTTCTTATCACCCGGAAGCTGGAAACCCCATGCTCTTGACCTCACCTGATTCACAATCTCCACAGCCTCTCCCGGACGGTTAAGTTCATTTAGACATTCTGCATAACTCAATAGCACATCAGCATAGCGGAGAAGAGGAATATTCTTACCTGAGTTCCACATATTATTGAAGCCATTATCGGTGTGCTGGTCAGTGCGGAAATCCTCATATTTCTTAATGTGAGGTTTAAGTTCATCATGATCTTCACCCAAATCGGCCCATGATACACAATCAAGATTGGGAGTCTCTCCATTATAGGAGAAGTCATAGCGGATTGCCTCCTGACGACGCAAATCACCATTTTCCCAGATGCCCCCCTCCTCTACAGCGGAGTAGGCATATTCTGTCACAACCACATGATCGTAGCCGGCAAAGTAACATCCATCACCCCACCAGTTCTGAGCCACACGTGACCCAATCTGAAACTCAATCTTATTCTGATTGGGAGTGTTATTAAACTGGAATTCATATATGGACTCTACAGAATTTGGGGTGCGATAATCAAACAGATCGGAATAATTCACCAGGCTATAACCCATTGACATTACCTTCTCAAAGCATTCCGCTGCCTTGACGAAATCGCGGAGTCCTGTCTCCACAGGAGCTGCCATATAAGCCTTCCCTAATAGAGCATATCCGGCTCCGGATGTGGCACGTCCCGGATCGTTGTTTTCAGGTGCATATCGTGCGGCTTTCTCAAGATCTGATATAACGAACTCCCATGTCTTAGTCAGCGACTGACGTCCATAGCCCGTCTCAGCCACCTTATTAAGATCGATCAGAGGAATCTCTCCCCAATAAGAGGCCAACTCCAGATCCATAAAACCACGGATGAAACATGCCTCTCCCAGCAATTCTGCTTCCTTTGTTCCGGGCTTGACATCATCAGCGTCAAGGGCACGAATGATTTTGGCCGCTGCTGTCACCACAGGATAGCGGGCATTCCACTGATCCTTGATTCTTGTGGTCATCGAATTTAGATTAGCATCATAGTTATCCAGACAGGCATTCTCGCCTCCATCCTTCATCTGCAATGCTCCGCGCTGAATCTCATCTGTACCGGTCATCAGGAACCACGCTCTCTCGTCTGTACGCGTCCAGTCGCGCATGTTATTATAGATACCGATCAGATTGGATTCGACATATTGTATATCGCTATAAATCTGATTCTCAGTAAGTCCCATCTGGCTATTTTCTTCCAGAAAATCGGAACAAGAACTCAGCCCGATTGCCAGCATACCGGCGGCAATCACTTTATTTATTACGCATTTCATGATATCGATTGATTTAGAAGGTAAGGTTTAAGCCGAAGGTGAACGAACGTGTTGCGGGATATCCGAAATCCCCGGTCTCGGGATCGAAACCCTTATATTTTGTCAGTGTAAACAAATTCGAACCTGTGGCATAGATTCTGATATTGTCAAAATGAATAGCCTGCATCCATTTCTTTGGTAAGGTATAGCTTAGCGTTAGGGTGGCAAGGCGAAGATAGGATGTGCTCTGGAGAGCAAAATCTGTCTCGGAAGCCGTATAGGGATTATAACCTGATGCTGTATTGGTGATCACTCTCGGGAAAGCTCCATCCGGATTCTGATTGCTCCAGCGATTGAGGAGATCCGTTGAAGCCATGGACAAACCCGTTGAGGAAATCAACGATTCATAATAATCGCTTATCTTCTTTCCTCCAATCGAATAGTTGAAGATGGCATTGAGGGTGAATCCTTTCCATGTAAGATCGGTTGAGAATCCTCCATATACCTTGGGATCCATACAGCCCACAATCTCACGGTCGTTCTGATCCACAACATTATCCCCGTTTCTATCAAGAGCAAACAAATCTCCAATTTCTACATTCTTGCCATTATAGTTTACTCCCTCCCATTGTGCGCGGTTGGCTTCTGTTGCAATTCCCCCGCTTCGAAGAGTATAGATAGAGTTAAGGGATTCACCGAGGAAGATATTTCCCGTACGCTCCGTACCATTGAGGATACGTTCCACTCCATTGTGAAGTTTATTCACCTTATTATGATCCAGAGAAAGATTAGCCGAGATATTCCATTTGAAATCGGGCAGATCAATTGCTGCCGCACCGATTGTCATTTCAAATCCACGGTTTGTCACAGATCCGATATTCTCCCATTCTTCGCTATATCCGGAGGTCAATGCCAATGAATGCTTCATCAGAAGATTATCGTTATTGATGAAGAATCCATCAAGCGAAACACGCAGACGATTGTTGAGAAAACCCATATCAAGACCTATATTGGTCTGCTTCTGCTTCTCCCAAGTCAACAGAGGATTTCCAAGCAATCCGCTGGTGGCATAGGAGGCCGATCCATTGCTGACATTCGAATAATACATTGTAGCATAGGCATAGTTCTCAATATCCTGATTACCCACTACACCATAACCTACGCGCAGACGGAGATTATCAAAAATCTTCTGGTCTTGCATAAACTTTTCATTAGTCACCGCCCAGTTAGCTGAAAACGAAGGGAAAAGACCCCATTTATGACCGGGTCCGAATTTTGATGAACCATCATATCGGGCTGTAGCGGTAAGGAAATAGCGGTTATCGTAATTGTAATTCGCTCTCACCAGATACGAGAGTAGAGTAGAAGCATAGAACTCTGATCCAATCTCCTTTTTATCGTTGGCAGCAGCTCCTCCAAGATCGTTGAATCCCAGATCATTAGAGGCAAAGCGGTCGCCCTGGGCTTTGGTATAATTGAAAGTTGTGCGGGAAGCTGAGGTTCCGATAAGGAAATCCGTATTGTGAACCTCTGCAAACGTGCGGCGGTAAGTGGCTGTATTATCCCACTGCCAGGACAAGTTGGTCCAGCGCTCATGCTTTGCGCGAGCATCTCCATTATAGTGGCGGATTGCCTGCTGCACATAGTCGGGGGTAAATTCCATCCAGGTCTGATTAGCAAGATCCACTGCGAATGTCGATCTGACATTGAGGCCCTCAATAGGATTGATATTGATATAATTGGATGTCAACAGACGGTCGCGAAGACGCTTCTGAGAGATTTCCATAGAGTTGAAGGGGTTATAATCATTATTATTCCCTTCGGTATGGGCCCGATAATAGAGTGTCAGATAGTCATAAGCATATCTTGTCTCCTGAGCCTCATAAGGAGCGGGATTAAGCAGAGGATTGGCCTGCATAGCCTGATTGAACACATCATCTGTAGGCATCTTATCCTCGGTACGGGAAAATTGAGTGTTGGTACCGATACGAAGCCAAGGCTTGATATCTGAATCTACATTGACACGACCCGAGTAACGGTTATTTTTCGTACCGATTGTGATACCCTTGATTCCACTATAGTTGAAGCTTGCAAACAGATTATAGTTATCTCCTGCGTTGGAGAAACTAAGTGTATGGCTCTGGGTGAAGCCAGTCTGAGTGAATCGATCAAGCCAATCATATGACTCGCCGGAAAGATAAGTTCCAAGTTCTTCAGAGGAGAAGGCCGTATTAGTGCCTAAGAGAGTATTGTCAATATAATTCTGTCTGTTTGCGCCCGGATTAGAATACATATAGCCATTGGCAAATGCATCGATACGAAGATCACCCAACTGTCGGGCTGACATCGTTTTGGGTCGATGGGCTATATGTGAAGTCTGGATCCATCCATCATATGTGACCTTACCACCTCCTTTACGACCTTTCTTGGTTGTGATCAGAATCACACCATTCGCACCGCGGGATCCATAGAGAGCTGTTGCTGACGCATCCTTCAACACCTGAATTGACTCAACATCTTCAGGGTTGATTGAATTAAATGATCCGAACTGACCATCCATCACCAAACCATCGATGACATAAATCGGAGAGGAACCGGCATTGATGGTATTGATACCACGCACTCTCACTGTGGCGTCTTCACCGGGTTTCCCGCTGGGAGTAACCATCAGACCTGCCATTTTACCCTGCAACGCTCCGGCCACTGTAGTAGACGGTGTCTCATTTATCTTCTCAGAATCCAGGTATCCGACAGATCCTGTGAGGTCGGCCTTTTTCATGGCTGCGCCCACCACAATCACTTCATCAAGAATGGAGTTGTTTTCACTTAATGATATATTGATTAAGCCATCTGCCGGCACCTTAAATTCGCCGGTATTATACCCCACATAAGAGGCTACCAGAATACTTCCTACAGGAGCCTGAAGTGAAAAATCACCCTCTATACCGGTAGAGGTTCCGGTTGTGGTGCCTTTGACAAGGACTGTGGCACCGATAAGAGGCTCTTGAGTCGCCTTATCAACTATAACTCCGCTTACATTTATAAGTTCCTGAGCCAGTGTCGGAAACAAGACGACAAGACTAAAAAATAGAAACAAGGTTAGTCTTTTCATGATATAGTCGCTAATTAATCAGGTTTGGAAGAAAGTGTATTAGAGTCGGCCATACACTTTCTACTTTTAGGTTAATTTAGAATACTCACTTATGTCAGATTTACTATTGTTAGATCGCATCAGCAGTGTTAGATTTCCTGAATGTGTAACACCGTGCTATCAAAGTTATTACCGATTCCCAGTGAAATACCTTCATTCATGAGATAATCTCCGGGGAACACCTTCCCATCTCCATAGAATGAGGGCCAGTCTTTTTTGTTAAGTTCGGTGATTCTATACTGTTTATTTGGATCCAATCCCTTAAGACGGGTCTGGAAGAAGGTGGTCCGGCCATGATATTTAAGACTATAGGCAAAGAATACTGCTTCTTTTCCATCTTTTGCAACATACTGATGAGAAGCCCAGCCTGTTCCGTCTTCAGGATTTTTCAAACGATAAAGATCTCCAAACTGAACGATCGGTCGGATCTTTTTATATGTGGCTATCGCCTCCTTGGCAAAACCCCATTCCTCTTCATTGAGATGCTTGGGTTGAAGTTCAAGACCAAGACGGCCCGACATAGCGACATCAAATCTATACTTCAGCGGAGCCATCATACCGGTCTGATGATTCGGGCTTGTGGATACGTGAGATGCCGTGGCGATTGCCGGATAGAAGAGATTCGTGCTGTTCTGAATTCGTATTCTATCAAGCGAGTTGGTATTATCGCTGGTCCAGAATTCATCGTGATATTTCAAAGCACCCATATCCAGACGGGCTCCACCGGAACTACACAACTGAATCATTACCTCCGGATGAGCGGCCCGGATACGGTCATAGACATCATAGAGGCCTTTGGTATAGTCAATCCAGAAGTGTGATTGACGATCTGCCGGAAGATATTCTGATCCAAAATCAGTGACAAAACGATTTGCATCCCATTTCACATAACTAATATCCGGACTCAATGCAAGCACATCATCGAAAGTCTTGACAACAAAGTCCTGTACCGCAGGATTTGTCAGGTCAAGGATCCACTGCTGACGAATCTGGAGTTTATCTCTGTCGCCACTCTTTACAATCCATTCCGGATGACTTTCGGCAAGTTGACTTTTCGGATTCACCATCTCAGGCTCTATCCAGATTCCAAACTTCAGTCCCTTCTTTACGGCATGTTTTGCAAGATAATCAATTCCACGAGGAAGCTTTTGGGTATTAACCTGCCAGTCGCCTAATCCTGCATGATCCGAATTGCGGGCATATTCCCCATTCCCGAACCATCCATCGTCAAGGACAAACATCTCCACTCCGATCTTGGCCGCATCATCAATCATATCAGTGATGGTCTTCTCATCGAAGTTCATATAAGCTCCCTCCCAACTATTAAGCACCACCGGGCGTTCCATATCCGCATGGGCAAGCGCATGGTTACGAATCCAGTCGTGGAGATTACGCGACACCTTTCCCCGACCCTCATTACTGAAAGTCCACACCATCTCAGGAGTGGTAAGGCTTTCTCCGGTATTCAGGTGATATGTTGATGCAAAGTCATTGACACCTCCCACCACATTCATCCTTCCACATTCATCCTGTTCGAAGGTGAGTTTATAATTGCCCGACCAGGCCAAGGCTCCTCCATATACATCCCCGGAATCTTCCCGTGCCGGACCATTAAGCGACAGAAGGAATGCCGGATTGGCTGTCTGAGTTGCCTGTACTCCTCGCTTGGATTCAACGCTCTTTATTCCGGGATGGAGCTGTTCCTCCACCAATTGCATTTCTGTGGCCCATACGCCATGAAAGTGGGTGAGATAGTAAGAGTCGGCATGAAGGGGAAGATATGTGGAGGCAAGATTCTCTATTGTGAGCAATCCTCCTTCATTATTGGTCAGCATCGCTGATTCGGTGATCACATTCTCCTTATCATAGGAGGTATAGAAGAGAGTAAGAGCAATATTATACAGAGGATCTTTAAGACAGATATCAGTCCGTGTCACACCATCGCCCGTCTTTGTCACTTTATGCGAGTCATATTTCAGATGAGTGGTATGTGAGCCATCAGCATGCACGAGTTTAAGAGCCGGAGTGATCGTGACAAAACCTCCATATGCCGGATATGCCTGGGGAGCGAATCCCGCACCATTATCAGGCTGCTCACGATATTGCTTGGTAAGGTAAGGATTCACATTATTGAATTTCTTACCATAATAATTATAGACAAGATTGCCGTTTTCGGCCACTGTCATCACAATCTCAGTATCATCAGTAGATACTATGATTGGTGAAGACGTCTTAGCCATCATAGGAAGGCCTATGGATGCTGTGAGGGTGAGGAGGAGATAGTTTCTTAATTTCATGGCAGGTTGGTTTTATTTTGGTTTTGCAGAAAAACACCTTAATGTTTTGATGCTCCAAAATTACAGCTAACCATATGCCTCGTCAAATATTCTTGCGCCAAACGTTTGGTAATTTTCGCTCAATCTTCTAAAAATCAGATGGATGACGCAAATTTATCAATAGTCTGACGCAAAATCACCAATTCTTATCCCTCCCGGATTCCTCGGCTCCATCCAATATATTCCCTATCACACTGAGAGTGCGAACGATACAATCGGGCCGGCGAAGAAGGCTGTCAGAATACCATTCAGAATCAGACCTAAGGTGGCATACGCCCCGTAACGGTCGGACACCTCGGTGATTCGATTTGTACCCATCACATGGGCTGCCGTACCCATGCTCAGGCTCCTGGATACCGGACGCCTCACATAACCCCAGTCCATCATCTTCAACCCTAATACGGAACCCAGAATCCCCACAAGCACCACAATTGCCGAAGTCAGTCCGGGAATGCCGCCGGTCTGTCGCGAAATTTCAATTGCTATCGGCGTCGACACTGATTTCGGAGCAAGAGAGGCAATCACTTCCGGACTCGCCCCCAGCCATTTGGCAATAAATACCACGCTCAGAATCCCGACGACACATCCGGTGAATTCGGTAAGGAATAAAATTATAAACTGCTGGCGGATATGCTTCAGTTCATTGAAGAGTGGCAACCCCAACGCCACAATCGCCGGCTTCAGCCAGAATTCGATCAGATGGCCCGATTCGTAATATTTTTCATATTCGATCCCGGTTGTCTTAAGCAATACTATGAGCACTATGATTGTCACCAACATCGGACTAAGCCAGTTCTGATGCGTCTTCTTCTGTAGGATTCCGGCCCCCCAGTAGCAAAGGAAGGTGATGGTGATGAGGGCCATGGGAGAGGAGAGGATTTCAATGATGTCCATGATGGCGATGTTTGAAAAGACGATGAAGGAACTGATGCAGACGTCCGGTGATAATAAACACCAACACCAGAGAGGCCAGCGTAGCCACCGTGATCGGCATCCACTCTGCGGCGATGAGATCAAAATAGAGCATCAGCGACACACCCGGAGGAATGAAGAAAAAGGCCATATTGGAAATCAGGAATTTGCATAAGGTGGATATGCTCTTGGGATTCACCACCTTCCTCTCCAGCAGCACAGTCAGCACCAACATTCCCCAGATACTTCCCGGGATATTCAGTCCGGGTATGAGCGCGATAATCTCTCCGAGTGCGAGACACCCGAATATGATGGCAAATGATTTGGCCATAAATGATAGGATAAATAGTTAGTTAGATATCACGACACTCATCCACGTAATCCGGTAGACTCGTGCCGTCTGATTTGTTGAGAATTGCTTGCTCTTAAGGAAGTATTCAAATTAATTTATACTATATACGAGCTTATAATACTTACTTATTGCCCGATACCTAAGGCACGGAGTTCCTCAAGACAAGCCTCTACCTCCTTGTTGGTTGTGAAGAGACGTTCCTTACAGAATTTCAGCAATGTCATTGCGCGTGCCGTATATTCGCCTAATCGGTCGATATCTATGTTATCGGATTCCATGGCAGCAATGATGCGCTCAAGTTCGGCAGTGGCCGCCTTATATGTAAGATCGTTATTTGATTCCATATTTTATAGCTGTTTATTGGGTGGAGTCTTAGGCTTGGGTCGGATTGCAGTTCTTTATCTCGGATAGTGTGCTTCCATGGGCATATATCGTCTCAATCACATCTCCGGGCTTCAATGAAGCTGCATTATAGACGGCCTTACCATTTACTTTTGTGATACTAAAGCCGCGCCTCAAAGTATTTGCCGGACTCAACACCCGGAGCATATTCTCAAAATTGCGTAACTTCATGGCCGGACGTTCGGTGATCGACTTTAGGGCAGCCTCCATACGAATTGCAAATCGGCTTATCCGGGCTTCCTCTCCCATCACACAACGAGAAGCGCCACCCTGCATCCTATGGATTAACTCCATTATGCGTGTCTCCTCCATATTCACACGATGAGAGGCCGCCACCTGCATCCGGTGAGCCAATTCCATTGCGCAGGTTTCCCCCACCCTAACGCGACGCGAGGCTGCCGCTTCCATCCTATGCGCAAGCTCCATTATCCGGCGCTCTCCCTTCATCACACCGGCCTGCACGCGGGCCGGAAGCAGATTCTCAAGATTGGAGAGCCGCATGGATTCTCCCTGCATACGCTCTCCGGCATATTTTACTATCATCCGGGTAAGGTCTATGACATGGGTATAAGCCTCCCGGAGACGATTCACCAAGAAATCAGCCACGGCAGTCGGAGTCTTGCAACGCACACATGCAATCTCATCAAGGACATTACGGTCGCGTTCATGACCGATACCGACCACCACCGGCAATGGGAACGTGGCCACACGCTCCGCCAGCTCATAATTGTCAAAACCATGCATATCCGTGGTGGAACCTCCTCCGCGGATTATCACCACACAATCCCAGAGATCAAGCGTCTGCTCCACTTTGTCGAGAGCCCCGAGCACACTTTCAGCGGTCCGCTCCCCCTGCATCACGGCCGGGAACAACAGGGGATAGAACACAAATCCCTCGGGACTATTCTCCAGATGCTGCATGAAGTCGCCATAACCGGCCGCCCCGGCAGCTGAAATCACTGCGATCCGCTGCGGAGTCGCGGGGAGATACTTCTTATGATTGAGGTCTAATTTCCCCTCCTTCCGGAGACGTTCGAGAATTTCACGCCGCTGCCGCTCAAGATCACCCATCGTGTAAGTGGGGTCGATATCCGAAATGGTGAGGGAAAGACCATATACATTATGATGAGTGGCCGAGCCGCGCACCATCACTTTCAGCCCGCTCTGGATGTCGCGGCCGGTGGCGGCATAAAACTTCGAACGCAACGCATAAAGAGAGGAGGCCCAGATCATGGCCCGCATCTTTGCAAGCATTGTTCCGGTGCGTTCATCCTTCTCTATAAGTTCCATATAACAATGACCGCCCGCCACACGAACATCACTGAGTTCGGCCGTGATCCATGTTCCATGGAGATTACGGTTCATGCGAATCGTATCCCCCAACATCTGCTGATATTGTGAAAGGGAGATTGCTGCCGGGGTCACCGGAGCAGTCGATGCCGCCATTCCTACCATTCCCGAATCCATAATTCCTCCTATTTGATTATTACTCTATCCGGCTTTATTCTGTTTCGCCGATTTCGGTCAAGGCACCGGTCACCGGACTGAAAACTGCAAATGATTTTGCCTTCTTATCAGAGAAAAGCGTGGGGTTGAGACCGAATTTCACTCCAAACTGTGCGAATTCAAATTCGCGCTCGAAATAGTTGCGCCCGTTATGTGACACAGTGACGCGTGCCGCTCCGGGAATATTATATATCACGGCATCCTTCGGCAATTTTTTCTCCTCCCCTTTCACATCCACAGGGAGTTCGCCCTGACGGGTGATTTCCACACTTATATACACCGGGGCTCCCGAAAGGTCGTCGGCATCCACAAAACCGGCGAAATCACTAAGACGGAACAACACCTCCCGACCGTTATCTGCCGGAAGATAGGTATATGTCATTGTGAATGTGGCCGTATCCTCCAATCCTCTGAATGCGGCAGTCATCGACGCTTCCTGGTCGGCCAATGAATTGAGCATCAGTTCAAGCTGACGTCCATCTGTCGGCATGGTCTCGGCCGTGCCGCGGCTAAGAGATACTTTCGCATCCCTCACCTCCATGATATTCTCAGTAAGAAGCTGGGCTTTCTTTCCCGACGATTGCGAAGCCAGGAATTCATCATTGACATATTGAAGATAACGGTTCACATCCAGCGGCCGGTCGGCATTCTCGGGTCGTGCTGTGGCCGTCTCGATAGCCGGGGCGGAGGGGATTTCCTTATTTATGGCTCCGATCATGCCATCGGCATCCACCGATATATATGCCACCGATCCAGGCTTCAGCTGCATAAGGTATTCAGTCTCATCATCGGCCACTCCATAGGGAGCCACTGACACCGAATTCAGAGTCCATTCCTCAGAATCCTCGCGAATCACCTGATCTGTTCCGATATACTTCTTGGCATACTGCCAGAAAGGGCCGGCCTTACGGCGCGTACGCGTAGCAGTGACCTCGATTCGGAGCGCCGTCTTAGGGAGACGGTAGACCAATCCGTATTCATTATGCTTATCAGCGGTCAGGATACGGGTCTGTTGCGCCGGAGCCTGCTGTGCCCCTAACGATACCATCAATGCCAATCCGGCCAATATCTTCTTAAAAACCCTCATATAAATCTATGAATGTTGAGCCAATCTATGAATGTTGAGCCATCACTCTCTTAATCGCACGTCCCACACGATTTGCGATATCGGAAGCCATCACTCCGAATTCTCCTAAATCCTCGGCTGCCATATCTCCGGCAAGGCCATGGATATAGACTCCGATTTTGGCTGCCAGGTCAGGGGAATATCCCTGAGCGAGGAAGGCTGTGATCACTCCGGCCAGCACATCGCCGGCACCGGCTGTGGCCATTCCCGGATTTCCGGTGGAATTTATTGATACGCGCCCCGTAGCACCGACCACCATCGTATGATGACCCTTCAGCACGATAACAAGGTTATACTGGCGTGCCATCTCCAATGCTGTCTGGAGTCGCATTTCGGAGTTATCATGATTTCCGAATAAGCGGTCGAATTCTCCGACATGGGGAGTGATGATGGTTCGCGGGGGGAGCATCGAAAGCAATGCCGGACGTTTTGCAATACAGTTAAGTGCATCGGCATCAAGCACCAGATTGGACGGACTCTGTTTTAGCAGTCCCTCCAGAGCATCGACAGTGCGGTCGTGGGTTCCGATCCCGGGGCCGGCACACACGGCCTGATGAGTATAATGGAGAGGCATCTCGGTGATTACGTGCTCATTGCGGTCGGGTTCGAACATCACCTCCGGGGCGGCGGTCTGCACGATATTCAGTGCCGCGCGAGGGCCATGGACAGTCGCCAGTCCGGCACCGCTCCTCAACGAGGAACGCGAGGTCATCACGGCTGCACCGACCATTCCCGTACTTCCGGCAAAGAAGAGGGCCGATCCGTAGTCGCGCTTTGAAGTATAAGGCGGACGCGGCTTTATGAGCGGACGCACATTACGCGCCTCCATCAGGCGGTAATCGGATTCCATATCCTTGATCTTGGCTATGTCAAGGTCGATATCCATAAGCTTCCAGTCGCCCAATATTTCTGCATTCTCCGGAAAGAAGAAGGAAAGACGCGGGAGCTGGAAAGTAAGGGTCACATTAGCATGGATCACATCACGCTTCATCACATGCTGATTCCATTCGCCAAGTAGTCCCGACGGAACATCTATCGAAATCACGAAAGCTCCCGATTCATTTATATATCGGGCCACGGCCACAAAACCTCCGCGCATCGGCTCGGAGAGTTCGATACCGAAAAGGCCATCGAGCAATACATCGCTCTCCCCAAGATAGGGAGGAACGAATTCCTTGGTCACTTCCGTAAAATCCAGACCATCGATGGGGAGCAGCTTCTTACGTTCCTCATCGCAGTCGTGACTCAGCTTGCCGATACTGAAGAGAAATATCTCCACTTTCTTGTATCCTTGTTCGAAGAGCATTCGGGCCGCGGCCAAAGCTACAGCCCCGTTATTATCCGGGCCCGCCATGACTACTATGCGCTGGCTCGGCAAAAAACGTGAGATTATCTCACTGCTCACCACAGATCCCTCCCGTTCGATGAGATCGATGGTGCTTATATTCTGACGCTCACACGTGGTGGTGCGGAGCTGTTTCAATGCCTCTGATGAGAATATCTTCATTTCTATCTGATAGCTATCTGGTATACCTTCAATTCCTATGCAGAGCGATTATACAAATATTTCATATTATCTCGACATGAACATAGTTAACATGCAATATCTTAATTTTCAATATATTAAACCTGTCTAATATAATATATCAATATCTCTAACCGGCCTTTATAATCTGACCATTGCGCCTCTCACGAGACACTCATTACAACAGATATGCATAGGAACTTTTTTTCAAGTTTCAAATATAATCATTTTTTTCCTTTACTCCAATATGTTACCCTGCCAGCATAAAGTTTTGTACTTTATCACGTTCAGCCTACATCCCGACTCCCGGATATTCGTTTATCTATTATTACTGTCTAGTAAAAGGGGATAATCTTCTATGGAAGTTGTATTTTATCTCTAAACTGGGTTGAATTTTTTAATCACAGAACTAAAGGAACGCCCGGAATAAAAGAATTAAAAGAAGTAAAAGTTATTCATTGGAAGGGATAAGGAACAGACGTTTTACGTCAGGAACAAAAAGAAAGACATTGGAACAATCATAAACACCGGGGCTTATCCATGCAAAAAACAAGTCCAACTCCTGTAGCTAAAGAAGTTGGACTCGACTCTGTATGGTTTAGCGGACCGCAATAATTAGATTATACTACTTTTTTCCGTTGACTACTTCACTGCAATCTTCTTCACCGCATTCCCCTGATGCACGATATAGAGACCGTGAGCAAGATTGTCAATGGAATTTCCTATCATTACGCCGTTGAGACTGTAAACTTCGTAAGGCAGTGTGCTGTCAAACTCAGCGAATAAATTCTTAATTCCTGATAATCCATTTGCTCCAATGTCTGAGAAATATTTCCAAGGACTAATCTCCTTACATTTACCAGCAGCCTCTGCCGGAACATAAAGAGTTGCATTGGAATAAGTTTCCCCACTGAAAATCGATTCATCAGCCACAATAGGATTTTTAGCAGAGTAATAAATTGAGGTTAGGTTTTCACACTCTCCAAAAGCAGTGCCTCCAATTTCTGTAACGGAGTCGGAAATTATAACTGAGATCAAGTTACTACATCCAGAGAAAGCCTGGGCACCGATTGAGGTTACGGACTCGGGGATTAAATCCCCCAATATGACCGTAAAATATATTGAAAGAAAATTTATGTCGGTTCAATAAGAATTTCTTTTGCATATCAGATATTTCTTATTACCTTTGCTGAGAAGAGATGTTACCGATGCCAATACGTAATTGGTGGCTACTCGTATCTGTCGAGTTGATAAAAGATAGCAAACAGAAATGCCTGCGGGATTTTTCGCAATAATTGGTATATGAAACCTCTTTTGTACATAATTGCAGGATGTAATGGAGCCGGCAAGACGACGGCTTCTTATTCGGTTTTGCCTGATTTATTGAATTGTCGGGAGTTTGTCAATGCCGATGAGATAGCGAAAGGTCTTTCCCCTTTCAATCCTGAGTCGGTTGCCATTGAAGCGGGAAAACTGATGTTGCAAAGAATAGATCTGCTATTAAGTCAAAGAAAGACATTTGCAATTGAAACAACACTTGCTACCCGCAGTTACGCTTCCTGGTGAAACGAGCTCATGAAAGAGGATATACTGTGGTGCTGCTATTTTTCTGGCTCCCTTCTCCGGAAATGGCAATGGAGCGGGTGGCAAAGCGAGTCAGAGAAGGAGGTCATGACATACCGAGTGGAACAATTATCCGTCGCTATTGGTTAGGTCTGCAGAACTTCTTTTATATTTTTGCTCCCATAGTCGACAGTTGGAATTTTTATGATAATGTTGATAAGCCAATAGAATTGGCAAATGATGAAGAGATATTACATGTACCTATTTTTAATAAATAAAGGAGTCATGTCAGAACAGGAAAAAAAATATTGCGAGAAAAAATAAATGAAGGGCTGAAGCGATCCTACGAGAATTTGCTGCGGCGCAAAGCCGCTTTAGGTCAGGATATGGTCTTTGCTGACGAGAATGGCCAGCCACGAGTAGTTCCCGCTCGCGAAGCTCTTGCAGAATACGAGCGCAACAAAAACTAAAATAAATCAAACTGAGAAAAGCGGCTGTGTCAAAATTGAACTGCACCCCAAAAGTTAGACAAATAACTTTTGGGGTGCAGTTCATAAAACTTAATTACGACACAGCCTCTTATATTATTCAGTTTTAGGGTATTATAAAAATCATGCGATTTTGCAGACGTCTGCAGAATCACATGATGTTCTTTTTATTTTCAATAATCAATTAGGGGTTATTTATCAGCGCCACCGGCGGCGGTGCCGTTCTGGGGTGGATTGGAAGTAGTTGAACTTTCACTCGCAATCTTAGCGGAGGCCGCACCATTAGTGCCTGCCGTGGCTGTAGCTTTTGATTCATCCTTCTGAACCCTCTGTTCGAGGTCGGAGACTTCACTCTGAAGTTTCTCCACATCATGATAAGTGTTCAGGAGGGCCTGACGGTTTGAAATCCAGTCTGCCACTTCCATGGCATCGCGCTGTTTCGCCACTTCCACCATAGCGGGAGTAGGCTCGAAATTGGCGCTCCATTTGGAAACCTCATCAGGTTTGCGGTCTTCAATCTGCCAGTCGAAGGGATAGAAGTCTGCATTCTTGTTTTTCCAGTTCGGTTTACGACAAGCGTAAACAACAAGCGGAAGAGCCACAAAAATCACAACACCAGCGATAAGCACACCTACATAAACAGCCGGTGAACCAGTATTGATCTGAGACGGTGGGAAGAAACTGATGATCGATGCGAATACAAGACCCGTGATACCTACGATACCTATCAGCCATTCAACGAATTTACCACCCGGTACCTTGAAACCTCTCTTCTTGTTGGGTTCCGTACGACGGAGACGCAGGAAGGCCATGTATATCATGATACAGAGGATAAGGTAAAGGATTGTCGACATCTGTGACAGAATCTGGTAGGCAGACTGCACAGAGGGAAGTATCACAAGCACGAATGCAAGGATAGTGACAAATATACCCTGGATCCAGAGGATAGTGGTATTGATTCCATTCTTATTGGTCTTCTGCAAAGCCGGCGGAAGGAATCCGCTCTCGCCTACTGCCACAAGACCGGTGGAAGGACCGGTGACAATCACACTCACCTGACCGATTACACCATAAGTGACCATAAGGGCTATGACATTACCAAGCCAGGGACAGTGGATTGTGGCGAAGAGTTTATGATATGTCGTAAGCAACGTGGCAAGCAGGTTGATATCCTTAGCAGGGGTTACAAAACCGATGGCAAGTGTGCCGCCGATAAATACTACGAGGATAACGATCACCGCGAGGAACAGAGCTTTAGGGTAGCCAGTGCGAGGATTCTTCATCATCGGCACATGCACTGCGTTCATCTCCATACCACCGAAGAACAGGAAAATGGAGGCCGCGAACACGATAGTGCTTATCTTGGTGAAATCGGGGAAGAAGCTTTCATGTACAAGCTCAATCTTTCCATCCATAAGCAGATAGACTACACCCATGATGATAAGAAGGGCAGCCGGGATTATCGTACCGAAAAGACCACCGGTCTGGCTGACGAAATTCGCTTTCTTCATTCCACGGAAGGAATTGAAGGTAGCGAACCAGTAGACTCCGAGGACGATGAGTATGGTGTACAGCTTATTTGAAGCCAGCTTGCCGTCGAACGATTCAGGCCAGAAAATGTAAGCCAATGAAACAGCACCGAACATCAGCACAGCCGGGAACCATATAACAAGACATTGCCATTCCAGGTACATACCGGTCCAGCCCCAGCGGGTTCCGTATGCTTCTGAGATCCAACGGTAAAGACCGCCGGAGTGAGTATATGTTGAAGCCAATTCAGCACATACCAAGGCAAAGGGCACGAGGTAAACGATGCCGGCAAGTACATACCAGAATATCGACTGGATACCGAATTCCGCCTGTGAGGCAAGACCACGGAGACTGACTACAGTGGTGATGATCATAATGGTCATCCCCATTGTAGTGATACCGGCAACTTTAGATTTGCTACCCTTAGGCGTCGTAGCTCCCGGAGTTGCCGACGGAGCTTTTGTATTTGAGGAAGTATTCATATTTTGCCTAAGTTTGTGTTTATAAACAAAAACGGGCTCATCCAAGCGTTGCTGAGAAGACTCAGCGTTGGGATGAGCCCGATGGTTTTAATAATTCAGTTCAAGCAGAGAGCTGATTAGAGTTCTACTACGGGATAAACCTCACCGATCTTGGTGCCCACCTTATAGTGTGTACCCTTGTGGGCAGACATTGAAACATTCATGTTGGCTGAGAAGAGGTAAACGATATCGGAACCGCCAAACTGGAAGTAGCTGATCTCATCACCTTTCTGGAGTGCAGTACCCACCTCAGCTGTAAGAACGACTGATGCTACCTGAGGCATTGCGATAGGAAGGATGGCTACATATCCATATTTAGTCTCGAGGACGATAAGACCACGTGTTTGCATGAATTCATAGCCTGCCTGGTCAGGAGCGGTGGCTCTCCAAGCCTCTACCTCATGAGTTGCAGGATTCTCCTTGGAAGGAACAGCCACGAGGTCTACATAACATGCGCCCTGGATAATACGTGCCTCACGAACGATACCTGCCAGAGGAGCGTGCTGACGGTGATAATCGGTCCAGCTCAGGAATGAGTGACACCACATTCCGCCTTTGAATTTGTCGGCATACGGGCTTCCCTCGAGCAGCTCGGAAATCTTCCAGTCAAGTCCCTTGATACGGACATGGGTGTCAGGGCGGATCTCCCACTGTCCACCGAAGCATGCGTCTGCGGGGTGAACGATAATCTTATCATCGGCGATAGCTGCGATAGGACGGTAGCCGGGTTTTGTGTGACGGGCAAACATCTGGTTGAATGTCTTCCAGCCTCCACGGGGTTCAAGATATTCATCCATGTTGTAGACAGCGCTCTCATAGAACGACTTCACGCTGTCGGCTGTGATGGATTCAGGGCTATCCAACCAGTCACCTATGGCATAACAGTAGTCTACCATCCATTTCGACAGCGGAGTCAGCTCGGGCTGCTGATCGGCAGGGGCGCAGGGTGTCTGAAGAGACTTCACTGGCTCCTGATCGAGTACGAAGAACGAACGGAAGAGGTGATGATATACATTGGTTCCTTCCTTGTTCTCTGCCGGAACCCATTCGCAGTAAGCCTGGAGGTAATCGAGATATTTCTCGATGCTGTCGATGTCTGAAAGACCGGGAATGTTGTATTCCTTAACTTTGGCAAACGCTTGATTGAACTTGTCTTCCCAATGGTTCTCCTGAATGAGGTCTGCCAATTCCTGTACGGCAGGGGAGTACTTCTTTGTGCTTTCCATAATAAATTGTTTAATAGTTTTAGTGAATCAAGAGTGATTGAAACTTCAGGAGAATTATATCTTCACATTTAAAAACATTATTGCACCTGCAAGTATCAAACAATCTAACCCACTCCGGCTTTCTGCATGATTGACGAGCCCTCGAGGGTTTTGCTCTCCTGCGAATCAAACAATTATAAAGCGCTGGATATATTGATTTCTTTTATGTTAAAGGAAGGGTTAAAGACATTTCCAAATTTTGTCATGCCATGGTCTTAGACGCGCATTCAGTAATGCTTTTCATCATCCCTATGTCATTACAACATTGCACCTATAAAATAGTTTACTTGGAAAGGAAAAAAAATTTATTTCCCCGACTGGAAAAGTTTCCGACCATTCATAAGCGTTAAATTCCAATCGCTTTTCTTTCCTCCATTCTACATTATTTTAATATTGTGTTATTTATTCTAATTTTATAGTATAGAATATAACCGGTAGTTTTAAAAGCCGATAGTATTCCGGATTCATTCTGAAACATTGCTTTCATTTTAGACCAAATCAGTATGTTTCCGCTGCAAATCATTTATTTAGATAAACAATATCCCGATACATGCGTTGAAATTTATATTAAATTAGACGAATCCACATAATCTGCCAGATCACAATCTTATATTATATATAATGAAAAAGACTACACTTTTCCTCGCCACAATGGGCACAGCGTTGCTGGGTGGCTCATTGAATGCCGCTGCCCAACGCGACACACGCCTCGACAAAGGGGTGGTGACGGTGATAAACAGCGACACCGTCAATGCGCTTAAGGTGGAGAAACATCTTAAGGCCAATGCGCCGCAGGCTCCTAACGATAACGGGCTGCCGCGCTTTGCTATCGTCGGTAAAGACCACAAATACTATATCGGTATCGGTGCGCAGTTCCTCGGGGAGGCTGTCTATGATTTCGGCGACAATATGCCTTCGCCGGTATTATTCACTCCATCTTCAATCACTCCGCGCACTCCGGGTAACGGTAGCGCTTTAAGATTCGGATGGCAGTCATCGTCGATATATCTGAATGCCCTTGCCCTTCCGGGAACTGATAATCAGATCGGTATATTCTTCAAGGCTACTTTCCTTGGCAACAGCAATGCTTTCGATGTCTTCCATTTCTATGCCAAATACCGAGGGTTGACAGCCGGTTACACGAGCAGTGCCTTTACTGATGGCGCCGCTGAACCTATGACCATCGATTTCGAGGGGCCTAACGGATATCCTTCCGTATTCCTTTTCACTGCTTACTGGACTCAGAACTTCACAAAGAATTTCTCCGGAGCAATTGGTATTGACGCTCCTACAGCTTCCCTGACAACCGGCAATGGCACTTCTACCGTCAACCAGAGGATTCCTGCCATACCTCTCTATCTTCAGTATGCCTGGGCCCAAGGCAATTCGCACGTCCGCCTTTCCGGTCTGGTGCGTCCAATGCAATATCGAAACCTTGTGGCCGACAAAAACAAAACCATGACAGGCTGGGGTCTCCAACTTTCAGGAATGACCAATGTGGCCGGTCCGCTTTCTTTGAGCTACAGCGCTGCGTACGGTAATGGTATAGGTAATTATCTCCAGGATGATAACGGTATTGGGCTTGATGCAGTTGCCACAGCAAAGGAGGGTGATATGAATATGGTAAAGAGCCTCGGAGTTACCGGCGGTCTCAATCTGGCAATCTCTCCTAAAGTCTCGGCAAACCTCGTTTACAGTCATTTGTCGAATTGGCTTCCCGATAAGGCCGAGGTCGATGACAGTCAATACCGCTATGGCGATTATGTGGCCGCAAACGTGATGTATAACATCAACAAGTTCGTATCTACCGGTATTGAATACGATTATGGTAAACGCAAATCAGTGTCGGGCACATCGCTTCATACCAACCGTATCCAAGTACAGCTTGGTGTCACATTCTAAATTCACCTCTTTATAAAAATCATAAGACAATATAATAAGACAATATAATGGGAGGGTGAACCTAAACGATGGTTTGGGTTCACCCTCATTTATTTCCAATATTTACTTCTTTTTTCAATATTTACTTCATTTTAAAAAAAATTAAACTACCTTTGTATGAATTTGAATCCATAATAAACATTTATGAAACATCATCTACTATGCACCCTGTTGGTTGCCGGTGTCGCGACTCAATCAGCTCTGCCGATTGATGCCTCCCCCTCGTCTGCCGATAGCTGGAAAATATCCGACCCCTCGGTATTTTCCGAAGTCGGGGCGACCCTTGAGGATCTTTCCCCGGCCCCTATATCGTTCAATGCTCCCCAGTCCTCCGCGGTTTCCCTGTCGGATTCCGGTATGAGGCTATCCTCAGTGCTGAATGGAAGCGCAATGCGGGCGGCTTCAATTCCTGGCTCCACCGCTACTCCCGATCTGCTGCCTATGTCTGCCGGAAATGTGAATCTCTCTTCTCTGCTCGGGAAGAAGAGCCTCTGGGTAGGGAATTATTCCGATTATAAGGTCACCACCTATTCCACCACTATCGCACTCAAGGAGGGCTCTTCATATACAGCCTTTCCTTTCATCTATCAGGATGTGGAGCTGAATTTCACCATTGATTCCTCCACGGGCGCTGTGTCGATTCCTGTTCAGAAAGTGGCCGAACTCGATGGAAACATCATCTCAATCTGCAAGATCGACCTTAAGAATCTTGTTTTCTCTCCCACTGATGCTCTCGCAGGAAGCGTGGTGGATGGAAACCTGTTTATTGATGATGCTTTCGGATTCTTCGTCACTGAAGGGCCGGCCTACGGGCAGTATCTCAATATCGGCATCATACAGCAGGCTGTGGCAGGCACTCCGAATTCCACGTTCCGCAACACCGCCATCAGCTTCACCAACAATGAGATGACAACGGCTAACCGCCATACCGCCACCTCCGACTATTCATCATTTGTCTATCAGCTTGGCCCCGACCGCGTGCGCATCCTCAACGTTCCGGTCAATGCGTCCATCCGGGGAGCTCTTACCGTGAGTCTTACCTCACAGGGCACAGCTCAGATCAACCCTCAGCCGGCCACGGTGATCAATCCGATCGGAGAGTTTTTCTATTATGGTCTCACAGAAAAAACGAGCGATACCGGAGCCATAAGCTTCTCGGTTGCCGTGACTTCCCCCATCTCTCTGGCTTATAATGCTTCTGCAAAGACCCTTACGCTGCCCTGCTGGGGTGTGGCCCGCACCAACGCTCTCCTTTCTTATAATGAAGCGGCCACAGTGACGCTCCCATTCTCTCTCGAATTTCCCAAGGCTCCCGCCTTCAATCTCCCCGGAGACGGCTCTCAGGAAAATCCCTGGCTAATCCGTTCGGCCGAAGATTTCGTGGCCCTCGGAGCTGATATCCTTACCAATACCGCCGAGCGCGGGACACGCGAGCTTGTTCCGGGATCTGACACCGATTATTATTATCCTGTCTACAAGGATAAATATTTCCGTCTGGCCAATGATATAGATTTCTCCACTCTCGACGGAATCTATTCCCCCATCGGCTCCAAAACCTATCAGTTTGCCGGTGTGCTCGATGGCGACGGGCATACCATCAGCAACCTCACTTTCGAGGATTATGCCTACGACTATTGCGGTCTTTTCGCTGTCACAGCTCAGTCTTCCTCCATCAGTAATCTCGCTATTGCCAATGCAGATATCTCTTCTCTCGGTTATACGGCCGGCACATTAGCCGGATATGCTTATGGGCGACTGAACGATATCACAATCTCTGATTCCCGGGTGATTGTCCGTGCAGGATACAATGCCGGTGTACTTGCCGGATATACCCGTAATGTTTCGGATATCAGAATCACAGGCTCACGTGTGCAGGCCATAGGGTATGTCGGGGGTCTATGTGGCCGTTCCTATGGCCCGATTTCCAATTGCTCCGTTGAGGCTTCGGTGTTGATGACCGGTAAGCAGATGTTCGGCGGCGGAATTGTGGGTCATCAGACAAAGACTTATAGTAACGAAGCGAATTACACCATCTCCGACTGTCAATTCTCCGGTACAGTGCAATGTTCGGCCGATCAGATCGGTCTTGGAGGCCTTTCCGGTGCGCTATCCTATGCCGTGATGCAGCGATGCGTGGCCAATGCGGTGGTGTTGGGTGTCTCGGGTGTACAGACCTATATGGGGGGTCTGACGGGTACGCTTTATGATGCTGTCATTTCAGATTGCTACGCTTCCGGCTTCGTACGCAACGATGCTTCTTCCACTGTCGGTGGTCTTGTCGGCCATGTCACCAAAGCCACCACAGGCTCTCCTGTCAATAAAATTCTGCGGTCGTACGCCTCCAATATGCTTTCCAGTGCCTCCACCGATCCGATGCGTGGCCTGATCGGAACAAATGAGGATATCATAATCGAGGATTCATATTTCGATAGCCAGATTTCCGCAGTAGAGGGCACACCATGCGGTCTGTCCACCGACTCCCTCACCTCCGGAGCAGCTCTGAAAGGCTTCGATACTGAGGTCTGGAATTTCTCTCCCGGCATCTATCCTCGCCTTAAGGATTCGGAAAATTCAGCGATTGCCGCTGTCGCTTCCGCGGCATTGGTGCTTCCTGCAGGTCAGACCATCAAGGCAGTCGAGGATAATTTCACTTATTCGATGAAGGATTCCGTGGAATGGAGCGCTGTGGTGGAGGGTAAGTTCAACACTGCCCGTGGCTACGCATTCTCCTTCGACAATGGAGTTGGTAAACTTAACTATGAGCAGCAGACCGATACTATCTTCGTGAAGCGTGCTCCTGTTTCGAAATATTATATTGTCAATATCGCTCCTGTTCTGTTCGAAGGTGAGGGTTCGTCGGAGAATCCCTGGAAGATCAGCAGTAAGGCCGACCTTGCCAAACTCTCGGAGATGTCGGCCAAGGCCGCTCTCTCTTTTGAGGGTAAGTATTTCCTTCAGACTGCCGATATCGATATGGAGGGAATGGAGATCGACCCCATATGCAAGGATGCTTCCGGCAAACTGCGCTTCCTCGGCACTTATGATGGCAACGGCCATACCATCGATAATCTCAAGATCGCTTCTGTGGGATTCTTCAATGAGGATAATGTCACGGGCACAGCTGTCCCGGGTCAGGTGAATCCGAAAGATCCGAAATCGTACAATTACGGTGGTCTCTTTGCCACTATCGGTGCTGAAGGCGTGGTGAGGAATCTCACTATCGGCCGGGGTTGCCGGCTTGATTTCTTCCAGAATGGCGGTGCGATTGCCGGAGGTCTTTACGGCACAATCGAAAACTGCTACAACCTCGCCGATGTGAAGGTGTATTATATAAATGGCGGCGGTATAGCCGGCCAGGCTTTCAAGGGAGCCGAAATCCGCGGCTGTTATAATGGCGGCGCGGTGAGCGTCAATGCAAACACCGGCGGAGGTATCGTCGGATTAATCACTGACGGACGTATCGTTTCCTGCGAGAATACCGGAACCGTAAGCGGTAAAAACTTCAATCCGTACCAGAAACCGGAGATTCAGAAAACCGTGGGAGGTATCGCCGGTAAGGCTTCTTCCTCTTTTATTTCAGATGTGGCCAATTCCGGAGAGATCGACGCCTTTACTGAGGTGGGTGGTATCGTGGGTAATGCGGCAGGTACGGTTGCGGCTCCCGATACAATTGCCAATGCTCTCAATTATGGTTTCCTCACCTCCCGCACCTCCCTCCTTTCGTTAGGTGCGATCAGCGGTGTGAATGCCTGTACTGTATATGACAACTGTATTTCCGATTCCCGTCTCCAGCATATCGGACTTGTAGCCAATGGTGCTATGGAGGGTGCGCGAATGATGCCTACTGCGGATATCATCGCATCCGATTCCCTCTTCCATTCTCCGGCGTGGAGCCGTCAGGAGAAGGGTTATCCGATAGTGGCCCTTACTCAGATTCCGGGTCAGCTGAAATTGAATTCCACTGCCATAATCTCATGGTCGGGCAATGATTACGCTCAGGCTATGGTTGGTTCGGCCGGGCTCTCCGAAGGTCAGAGCTGGTCGGTGGCAGGTAGCGATGCCTTCAGTGTGTCCGGCAATAGTCTTAATGTCACTATCCCTGCGGAGGGTATCGTCCAGGGCGTGCTTACGGCTGTAAATGATGGCTTCAGCCGTTCCTTCCCGCTGAAGAGTTTCCAATACGATATCTTTGAGGGCTCCGGCTCTGCAGAGGATCCCTTCCTGATTCCCACTGCCGATGAGTTCCTCCGGCTGGCTGATATGGTGAATTCGTCAGGATTCAACTATTCCGGTTTCTATTTCTCGCAGACGGCCGATCTTGATTTCACGGATAAGAGTTTCGTTCCTGTCGGCTTCGGCGGTGGTTCGTTCGGTGCGATCTATAAGGGCAATGGCCATACGGTGAAAGCTGTGAATTATGCTAACCCGACCACCGACAAGACCATCACTACCGGAGGTCTGTTCGGAATTGTGGATTTCACGGGAGAAATCTCCGGAATCACGCTTGATGAGAAATCTGTGGTGACCACCTATTCCAATGCCGGCGGTATTGTCGGAACTCTATACGGTAAGGTTTCCGATTGTCAGAACCGGGCTTCGGTTTCCACATACGGCACCACCGCGGCCGGAGGCGTTGTCGGTTATGCTTATCCGGGAGCAGGTATCATCGGATGCTCAAATTCCGGAGCCGTTACCGCAAAGACCAACTATGCTGGTGGCGTACTGGCGCAGGCTCCTGCCAATGCCGGTGTTAAGGTAGAGAAATGTTCCAATTCAGGCGCCGTGTCCGGCGCAAGCAAGATTGGCGGTGTGATCGGTTCGGCTTCGGCTTCAATTATGGGTTGCAGCAATTCCGGACCTGTCACTGCTTCCACTTCTTACGGAGCGGGCGTAATTGGCGAGGCTCTGGCCTATTCTTCGCTTGATTCTTGTAAGAATTCAGGTGTTATCTCCGCTCCGCAGTATGCCGCCGGAGTAATCGCCATGTCTGTGGCTCACACCGAGGAGAATCCTCTGACCATCACAGCGTGTGTCAATACTGCAGATATTGAGGCCGGAGCCAAGGGCTATGCCGGAGGTCTGGCTGGTTCGCTGAATAATTATGTCGTGTTTACTGATTGTCATAATTCCGGCAATATATCCGGTGCAACCACAGGGAATGGTGGTCTGCGTCTGGGTGGCATCATCTCTTCCACCGGTAAGTACACCACTTTTATCCGTTGCTATAACACAGGCGATATCACTGCCTACTCCAATTCCGGAGGTATTGCCGGATACACCGGAGATAAGGCCACTTTCGAGGATTGCTATAACACGGGTCGCATCTCCGGCGGAGCCACTGCGGCCACCAATGTAGGGGGTCTTGTAGGTAGCGGTCCGGTATTCCTTACTCGCTGTTACAATACGGGTGATGTCTCCGGTGCCGGCTATCAGGTCGGCGGTCTTAACGGTCAGAACACCACTTCTCAGAATCCGATTGTGGATTGCTTCAATACCGGTAATGTAACCGGTAAGAATAAGGTGGGTGGTCTTATCGGCATGGGTCGCGGTCTGCTGAATGGTTGTGTGAACTATGGAACCGTCACTGCCGAGAATGAGGCTGCCGGTATCATCGGTGTGCCCGGAAATGCGGCTGCTGCTTCGTTTGTGGTCCGTATTGAGAATTCTCTGAGTCTGGGCGCTGTGGTTTGCAAGGGTGCGAATTCAGCTGCCGTTATGGCTGAGAACACAAGCTGTAAGTTTGTGGAGATGGAGAATAATTATTTTGATTCTTCGGTGGTCTCTGCCACTGCCAATGATGAGAAGTATGGTGCTGCCGTGAAGGGTCTCTCCGCTGATAAATTAGCTGAGACTGCCGTGAGCGATGCTTTCCGCAATGAGCCGGCCTGCTATCCTATGCTGAAGTCGATGGCTGAGAATGGGGTTTATAATTTCTATTCGGCTTTTGTTCAGCTGGCCGATGGCGAGACTCCGGAGAATGTGCGTTCATCATTCATGGTGGGTCAGCCCGGTCTTGTGGAGTGGTCTGCTTCCGAGGGTCTTGTGATCGATGGTTCCGATGTTCACTATGTCGGCACTGAGACTTCAGGATCTGAAGATGTATCCGGGCCACGTAATGCCGATACCAAGGCATGGGTAAAGAAGAGCTTCGGTGATCTGGAGAAGGTCTATGAGCTGATGATTGATCCGGTAGCGATGTCAGTGGATGATCTGGAGGCTGATTCCGACATTCTGGAAGTGAGCTATTTCACTCTCGACGGCCACCGCGTAGTGTCGCCCGAACCTGGACAGGTAATCATCCGTCGTGCCCTCAATTCCAACGGCATAGTACATATTTCGAAAATCATCATCCGCTAATTTAGCTATCAACTAAGATATAGTTACCGTATAATTTTAACTGCACTCCCAAAGTCAGATAAAAACTTTGGGAGTGCAGTTTATTTTTATCACTTTTTATTGATTGATATTAAATGCAATCTATTATATTTGTGGAAAGTTTTCCACATAAAGTTATCTAAACTTATTTTACTTAATAAGTGCTCAAAATTAATTTCTACTATATACGAGATTATTTAATTACCGAGATCATTTAATTTACTTGGTATCGTGTAATTTATAACACTTACTCAACTAAATAATTATTGCTTATGAGACTGAAATTATTTCTGATTCTGAGCCTGATAATAGGATGCCTAAGTTCTCAAGCGGTCACGATTAAGGAAGTCAAAACAACTTCCTCAGGCCAGTTAGCCCATTTGATCGATGAATCCTATTACTCAGTAGACTCCCTGATAGTCTCAGGGCCTATCGATAATACTGATATGTCGCTACTTAAGTCTCTTACCCAAAAGGGAAGACTGACCGGTTTAAATCTAAAAAATAGCTCTATTGCTACCAATAAGGGTTTTTGGTTTACCAACAATCCTCAGTCACCGGATTCATTGCAGGTCAAATTAAAGTATGTATATCTCCCGGATAACTGCGATCATATTGGAGATTTTGCTTTCGCAAATGTGAAGTCCTTGGTAGGGATATTCAAAGACCATACTAATAGATCCTATCCACAATTTTATTTTTCTATAGGTTCTCTAAAGAACACGAGTATCAAAACTATAGATTTTGGGGCAGAAGAGTTAGTCTTTCAAGCGTTTTCTCTGCAAGATGCGGAAGAGTTAGAATCTATTAATGGGCTAGGAACACGCACATATATAGAGTCCGAGGCTCTTTATAATACCCCTAATTTAAAGGCATCGGCTCCATTTGATCTTATGTTATTGTTGGGCGATCGGTACTTTTCACATTCGAGCCTGGATGAGATAATTCTTCCGAATGTCCATCATGTCCTAGGCGACGCATGGTTCGAATTTTCTAAGGCAAAAAAAATTGCATTTGGATCGGGAGGAATACTGTCTGTTCCTTCACGGGCTTTCTTCGGGTGTGATAATCTCAAGTCGTTGACATTACCTAAATCAGTATGTATACTCAAACAAGATTGTCTGAACCAGACCGGACTCGAAGTCTTGACTCTTCCAGAGGGCCTGATTGAGATTGAATCAAATGCTATGGGGTGGAATATATTCCTGAGAGAAGTTGTCTTTCCCTCAACTCTTGAACGCATCGGATATGGTAACGGCAGGTTCTGGGATGCGTTGGAAAAGATATACGTAAAGGCCCAAACTCCTCCGGAATGTATTTTTAGTGACATCGATAGTGACCCTTACCACTCTTTCACTGGAGCAAATGAAACTGCCACTCTCTATGTGCCGAAGGGCACCTTAGAGGCGTATCGCGCGGCTCCAGGGTGGAATTATTTCTCAAAGATAGAGGAATTTGATTTCTCGGATGTAGAGCAGGTGAAGGCTTTACCGGCCAATCGGCCCGTAGTAAGCACCGGTAAAGGATTCATGTACCTTGAATCCCCTCATCCGGCTCCTTTCACGGTATTTGATATGGATGGCCATACGATACAGTCCGGAACGGTAGACGGTACCCTTGAAGTGACCCTCCCCGCAGGTATTTATCTGATAAATTTTGGAGAGGATACGCAAAAAGTATTGGTCAAATAAATACATATTACCATATATATTAATGATGATTATTCTTATACCCAATACAGCACTATAAATACGACTAATTAACATCAACTCTTTATCCAAACCTAACAAGATGAATAAGCTACTTTTTATCCTAATGTGGCTGGGTATCTACTATTCAGTAAATGCTCAGACTACGGAATCAGGAGGCACCATTACGATTCCGGCCACACAAATTACCAAAGAAGGAGCCCTGGAAATTGTAGAAAAGTTATTTCCGGAACCTGGAAATAATTTCTGGAGCTATACCAGTCCTGAGTTAATACCGGGATATTGGTACTTTATGGTTGATCCTCAACCATGGGTGAAACAGGATCACTCCTATTGGTTTGTACGAGTACCGGCCGATGCTTTTAAAGCAATGACTGAGGAACCCTTAATCACTGCTATGCCCAGTATCTACAACCTTCCCTCTTATGATTATGTTCCAGAGAAAACATATAATCCTCCGGTAATCCCCGCTGTGGGAACTCCTACCATTTGTTCAAATGATTTTAAAGATGGAGTATATGAGATAGCAGATTTGAACGCTACTCACACTTATGCAATCATTCTAAGCGGAGGAAGTATGAAATTCATTAATTACACACATTACTGGAATGATTGTTCTTTCATGTATAGAACTCTTCGATTTAAATACCACATTCCGAAAGAGCACATTACGCTACTAATGGGAGATGGTGATGATCCCGGAGAGGATCAATATAAAATGCCGGATCAAACACCGATATCCTCGGACACTGATCTTGACGGAGATGGAAAGAAAGATCTTGAATTAGCTGCAACCAAAGATAATTTGATAAGTTCGATAAAAAAATTATATGGGAAGCTTGGAAGAGGTGATCATTTATTTTTGTTTGTTACAGATCATGGAATCTCTAAAGACGGAGTGGGGAACATTTGTCTATGGAATGGTGAATTGATTGATGCTAATGAACTTACTGATCTTTTACGACCCTTGGCTAATGCGGGTGTTACTTTGAGTTCAGTTATGGGTCAATGCTACTCCGGCTTATTTAGAAAGCCATTGAACTCTATTGGATGCGTTATTCTTACGGCTGCAGAGGGAGGATCGTTTTGGGATCCCAACATATTGTACGATACGTTTCTTTATCAATTTACTTGCGCTGTGGCTGGTAAAGATCATACAGGGAAACCATTAAAGGATTTTCCCAAAGAAATTACAAGAGTAAATTTCTATGATGCCTTTAAGTACGCAGAAAAAAAAGATCTGGAAATCTTAGATCGTAAAGAGTACCCCAACCATGCCTCAACTCCTGAATCTTTAATAAAGGATTTGTCTTTTGATTATATTCCCAAACACTATCATTTACGTATAAAGGATAATTACTCAGATGATGGATTGGAACCTAATAGATACACTAGGTATTATTGGGAATCACCATATGTGTGGGTACGTAATAATAATGACAATAAAACAATCCATGAAAATCCTATATTCTCCTCCACACACCCTGAATGTTATGTAAATGTAAAAGTTTTAAATGATGGAAGAGAGGCTAATCCATCAGAATCACAATGGCTTCAGCTATATTGGGCTGATGCATCAACTGTTATCACTGAAAAAACATGGAGAGGATTGGAAACGGACGCAAATGGTAATCCTAAGGGAGGACCTATAGGCAACGCTGTCCCGATTCCCCCAATTCAACCTAATACATTTCACACGGTCACCATTCCCTGGAATATATCATCTTTGGGTTCCGCTGCCTCTACGGCATTCGGAAAAACATTCTGTATCCTTGCATCAATCACACCTACTCCTATAGGTGATAATTTTGAGGTAGGTAAAACCAAACTGGATGCATGGAAATTCAAACGTCAGGCACAAAAGAATATCACCATAGTAGAAAAAAATGGATTGACAGCGTCCAAAACAGTAAATATCAGGAATCACAATGGCGGATCTTCCTACTATACACTATCTCTTGAAGCAGAAAATCCAGAGGATGAATCATTGTTCGAGAATGCCTTTGTGGATATGAAAGTTAGTAGAATAGCTTATGAAAACTTGGAAGCCTGCGGAAGTTGGTTGGAATCATGTTCTGAAGTTGAAGAGGAACTGGAAGATGACTATAAAGTTATTCGATTTGATACAGCAGACTCAAAGATCAGCGCGATTAATCTTGATGAAGATGACTGCGTGCCTGTTTCTGTTTCTTTCACATTTCATTCTGAACCCTCAGACTTGGAAATGTACAATGTGAGGTTGATACAGCGAGATGAAGATGGAAATATAGTAGGAGGAGAAACATTTCAAATCCAACCTCCAACTTTCCGGTACGAACCGATTCCAATAGAACCGCCGCTTATCGGATTGGATAATATTACTCTTACCGCTCATACTGAAGAATATGATCAGGTGGTATGGTATAATTCAAAAGGTATGAAGGAAAGTACCAATGCAACCATGTTAACTAATATTCCGTCTTCTCCTACCTCCTATAAGGTAATTGGCAGAAATGAGGATGGAGAATTTGGTATCGGATCCATCGTGGTAGATATAAAAAGAGGAATAGAGTCGGTGGCTTACAATGCAGGGACAGGAGAAATATCCGGTAAGTTATACAATCCCTCTGGTACATCTGCATTCATCACCATTACTCCTATTGAGACAGTAGAGCAACCTCGCACCTATAAATTGGATGAAGCTTTGACAGACTTCACATTGACAAAACTGAATCTAACTGCCGGCTCCTATCTCATTTCATATAGTGAGCAAGATGTGGTATTCAACACTGTGAAGATAAATATATCCGAATAACTAAACAACTATTGCTTATGAAACTGAAATTATTTCTGATTCTGGGCTTATTAATGGGCTGGATGAATTCTCAAGCGGTCACGATTAAGGAAGTCAAAACAACTTCCTCAGGCCAATTAGCCCGTTTGATCGATGAATCCTATTACTCAGTAGACTCCCTGATAGTATCAGGGCCTATCAATAATACAGATATGTCGCTACTTAAGTCTCTTACCCAGAAGGGAAAGTTGACCGGTTTAAATCTAAAAAATAGCAGTATTGAGAAGCCATGTAATTATTGGTTTACCAACGATCCTGATGCACCGGATTCCTTGCAGGTTAAATTAAAGTATATCTATCTCCCTGATAACTGTTCTCAGCTTGGTGACTTTGCTTTCGCAAATGTCAAGTCATTAGTGGGGATAAATATGGACATTACCACAAGCGAATATTTTACTTTCCATTTCCCCAGGCGCTCACTAAGCGGAACAAGTATCAAGACAATTGATTTCGGGGTAGCTGATTTAATCTTTGATCCGTATGCTCTACAGAATGCCGTGGAGTTGGAGACTATTAAAGGGCTTGGGCCACACACCTACTTCACATCCGGAGCACTTTATAATACACCCAAATTAAGAGGATCAGCCTCCTTTGATGGTATGCTTTGGTTTGGAGATAGGGTTTTTTCAAATTCGAGTCTGGATGAGATAATTCTCCCGGAGGTAGAGCAAGTCCTCGGTGAGGCATGGTTCGAATTCGCCAAAGCGAAAAAGATTACCATCAAATCAAATGGAATTTGGACCATTCCACCACGTGCTTTCTTCGGCTGTCAGAACCTCAAGTCGCTGACATTGCCCGGAGCTATCGAGACTCTCAAATCAGATTGTCTTAATCAGACTGGGCTTGAGATACTCACTCTTCCAGAGGGTCTGAAGTTTATAGAGTCTAATGTTATGGGATGGAATATATTTCTTAGGGAAATTGTCTTTCCCTCCACCCTTATAAGCATTGGGGATCGCAACGGTACTTACTTGAGAGCACTGGAAAAGATATACATAAAAGCCCAGACTCCTCCGGAATGTATGTTAAGTGACCCATTGGACAGAGACCACTCTTTCACGGGAGCCAACGAGAATGCAACCCTCTATGTGCCGAAAGGCACCTTAGAGGCGTATCGCGCGGCTCCGGGGTGGAATTATTTCTCAAAGATAGAGGAATTTGATTTCTCAGATGTAGAACAGGTGAAGGCATTGCCCGCCAATCGGCCTGTAATTAGTACCGGTAAAGGGTTCATGTATCTTGAATCCCCTCATCCCGCTCCTTTCACGGTGTTCGATATGGATGGCCATTCGATACAGTCCGGAACGGTAGACGGTACCCTTGAAGTGACCCTCCCCGCAGGTATTTATCTGATTAAATTTGGAGAGGATACGCAAAAAGTATTGGTTAAATAATGAAGTAAACTTCAATAAATACTTTATTATATTCAGGTCTACCTGATTTGGTTAATGTACCTGATTTTGCGTATATTTGCGAATCCAAGACGTTCGCAAACCTCTTTAGCCGCAATATTATGAAAGAATAATAGAAGGACGCGCAGAAGGACGCGCAGAAGGAATTGGCATCGGAGCCGCCAGGATGGCTCATGACGTTGCTCGAAGAATGCTCGAAGCAAACATGGATGTCACTACAATCAGCACAATGACCGGCCTTTCGGAAGACGAGATCCAAGCGCTCAAGGAATAATACCGGGTAAGATAAATCATTGGAACAGATAAAAAAATTTATTACTGTCCGCTAAAAATTTTTGAGTGCTTTAAAAATTAGGGCTGATTCCTTTGCAGGAGTCAGCCCTATTGGTTATTTTAGGTTCACCACAAACTTAATAACAACCATGGGCAAA